>JADLGR010000107.1 GCA_020849175.1 Deltaproteobacteria bacterium | reverse complement strand
GATGTCGCCATGCCGGCGAAGGCTGCGCACGTTCATTCGGAATCGCCGCGCGGAACGATTGCGCGGCTTCGCAGCTCGGCGACACGCGCTCGCATCCACGGCGCGTCGGGGTGTCGCGGTCCGTCGCGAAGAGCGCCCTCCAGATCGAATAGCGCCCGCTCCGCGTCGCCTTGCTCCAGCCGTACACGCGCGAGCAGGTAGCGCACGTGACCATCGTGCGGGTCGATCTCGAGTGCCCGCCGATAGGCCTGCGCCGCCTCGGCGTACTCGCCGCGCTGGTGCCGCTCTGCGCCGAGCCCCGTCCAGCCGTGACGGCTCGACGGATACGCGGCGATGCTCTGCTGGAACAGATCGATGGGACTCGCCCAGAGTCTGGCCTGCCACGCACTGCGGCCGGCGAGAGCGACGACCACGAGGGCTGCCGTCACGATGGCCGCTCGCCGGTGCGTCCGCCAGCCGCCGAGCCTCGATGCGGCCTCGGCCAGCACCACGAGCATCCCCGGCAGGGCGAGCGCGAGGTAGCGGTCGGCATAGACCGTCGTCATCGGAACGATCTGGACCACCGGGAGCAGCATCGCGGCGACCCATGCAATGGCGAGCCCCGCGCGTGGATCGCGTCGGATGGTGACGAGTCCGGCGGCGCACGCCATCGCGAGTCCGAGCACCGGCAGCCAGACGCGTGCTGAGAGCCACGAAGCCACGGCCTCTGGCTGCACGCAGAAGACGGGATCGAGAGGGACGACGGCCATGCGCACGTAACGCCACAGGACCTCCGGCAGGATCCGCGCCGTCGCAGCCGCAGAGCCGCCGAACCATGCGACGATCCCGCCCTGCTCGGCCTGCGCCTGGAGGTTGACGAACGTCACATAGACGGCGAAGGCGCCGAGTCCGGCGAGCGCACCCTGGCTTCGGCGAATGCCGCGCGCGTGGGTCCACCACGCGACTGCAAAGACGACGGGCAGCAGCGCGACGGCGCTCTTCGCGAGCAGCGCAAGCGCACCAAAGCCGATCGCGGCCCCGAGCCGCGAATCGGCGGGCGCTTCGAGGTGCGCGAGCCAGCGCTCGAGCGCGAGAAGTCCGAAGAGCAGCGCGAGTAGCGTCTTCGACTGGTTGATCCAGGCAACGGCCTCGACCACTGCGGGATGCGCGACGAAGAGCACGGATGCAAGCAGCGCTCCACGACGCGAGACGCCGCCGCGGATGGCAGTGTGTCGGAGCGCCTCCGCACATGCGACGAGCAGCAGCACGTTCGCGATGCGGTACCCGAGCGGATCGTCTGCAAAGAGCGCGCGCTCGACGTAGAGGAGCGTCTGGTGGACGGGAGCCCAGTTGCCGACGGCGAAGAAAGGCTGCTGGAACAGGCGAACGAGCGCCGGCCACGGCGCCATCTCGAGCAGCTCGCTCGTCTGCACATAGAGGACGTCGTCCGAGACGAAGGCCCCGCGAAGACTCGGCGCATAGACGCAGAACGCGAGCGCGAGGAGCAGGAGCACACCGGGAGCCTTGCTGCGAAGCAACGGCAGCCCGGCGCGAGCTCCTTCCACTGCCGACCTAGGAGCTGCCGGCCGGAGAAGAGTCGCGCGCCGCACGCACGCGCTCCAGCTCCTTGCGCGCGGCGTCCGCCTCGGGGAAGGCCGCCTTCGAGGCGAGCGCCTTCTCGAAGGCCTCGGCTGCATCCTTGCTCCGGCCCGCCGCCGCGAGTGCGAGGCCGAGGTGATAGCGGATGCTCGGACTGGGCTCGGCGCCGGTGGGAGTGAGCTCGATCGCAAACCGGAAGCGGTCGATCGCCGCGTCGGTGAGGCCCTTCTGCAGGTAGACGAAGCCGAGTGTGTCGGCCACTTCGGCGACGTTTGGAAGCTGCTGCTGAGCCTCCTGCGCGAGCGTGAGGGCGCGTTCGAGATCGCTGCGATCCGTCGCCAGAATGAAGGCGAGACCATTCTTTGCTTCCGCGAGGCTCGGGTCGTCCGAGAGCGCCTTCTCGAACTGCGTGCGAGCGCGCGCCGGGTCTCCGCGGGTCTGATACAGACGTCCGAGAAGCTCACGCCCTGCTCCTCGCAGCCGTCCTGCCTTCTCGATCTCCTCCAACGCTTGTGTGGCCTGGTCGAGGTCTCCGCGCGTCGTGTAGATCGCGACGAGCAGGGTCACGGTGCCGGGGACTGCCGCATCGGCCTCGAGCACCTTCCGGGCATCCTGCTCCGCCGCGGCAAGATCACCCTTCAGGGCCAGCGCCTGCGCGCGGATCAGGCGAAGCGCAGGGACTTCCTTTCCCCGGCCGAGCGTCGAATCGATCCGCTCGACGGCCCGGTCGTAGCGGCGGGCGGCGATGTCGATCCTCGCGAGCGCCGCGATCAGCGGAGGCTCGTCGGGATTGGCCGCGAGCGCTGCTTCGAGGTGCTTCGTGGCTGCCTGCGGATCACGTGCGCCCTCGCGCTCGGCGAAGACCACGGCTGCGACCGCCTGCGTCGCGGGATCGTCCATCATCCGTTCGAGCACCTGTCGGCCAGTCGCTTCGTTCTTCGTCTCGAACAGCGCCTGCGCCAGCAGCGGCCGCAGGGCAGGTGGAAGAACTCCAGTCGCCGTCTCGACTCGCTGCAGCGTCTGGAGCACCGCCGGCCAGTCGCGTACCGCGGCGTGCAGCACGACCTTCTGCTGCAGCATCGCGGGAGATGGCTGCGGCGTGAGCGCGAGCGCACGATCGATCGCGGCGATCGCCGGTTCACGGTTGCCGAGCGCGGCCTCCGCGAGGGAGAGCAGGTAGAAGGCCTCTGCATCCTCGACGCTGCTCGTCACGCGACGCAGGTCGGTGACTGCATCCGCGGGTCGCTTCTCGGCGAGCGCGAGCCTCGCGCTCGCGAGCGAGGTGCGCGGGCTCGACGCCCATTCTTTCCGCATCCGTTCGACGGTCGCCCGCGCCTCGTCGGGCCTGCCGAGCTGGAGAAGAAGGCGCGTCTTCGCGTCGAGCGCCGACGCGGGCTCGGCACCCTTCGCGGCGGCGTCGTCGAGCGCCTTTGCGGCGTCGTCCCCACGACTCTTTCCGGCCAGATAGGCGGAGTACGCGATGTAGGCGCCGACGTCGCTCGGCCGCGCTGCGAGCAGGCGCTGATAGACGGCTTCACCCGACTTCCCGTGTGCGTCGTCGCTGGCCGCGAGCTCGGCCCAGGCCGCCAGCGCGCCCGGATCGGCCTCGACCATCTCCTCGAGGCCCCACGCGCGAAGATCCGGCCGCGATGCGACCATCGCATAGTCGAGGATGGCCTGCGCCACCGATCGGCGATCCTCCGGCGTCCCCTTCTCCTTGGCGAACGTGAGCACCTCACGAAGTGCCGCCTCCGCCTCCTTCTCGTGGCCGGGCCAGGACGCATAGGTCCGTGCCAGCATGAGCCGCGCATTCAGGTTGCCCCCGTAGAGCTGGTCCGACTTGCGGAAAGCATCGAGCGCGGCCTGGAACACCGAGTCCGGCGGCATCTCCTTGCTTCCTCGCATCTCACGGATGCGGGCCTGCTGGACGACGCCGAGATTGTACGGATAGAGCCCGTCTTTCGGGTCGAGCTCGATGGCCGTCAGAACGGACGAGAGCGCGGTCTTCGTGTCTCCCTTCGCGAGGCTCAGCTCCGCAACGCGCAGGTGCGCCAGCGCGTTGTCGGGCTCGCGTGCGAGGACGTCCTTCACGATCTGCTCTGCGCGCGGCGTGTCCTGGAACAGCAGAAGCTTTGCCTCGGAGAGCGCCGCCTCGCTGTTCGAGGGATCGAGCCGCTGCACCTCGCGCAGGAAGAAGATTGCGTCGCCGTACTTTCCCTTGTCGGTGAGGACGCGGGCGATGCGCAGATTGGCCTCGGCGCTCGATGGCTGCGCCTGGAGTGCGTTTCGGTATTCGATCAGCGCCTCGTCGCGTTTTCCCGCCTGCTCGAACGCGGCGCCGCGCTCGAGATGGTCCCTGAGCTTCTCGTCGGACGACCGACATCCGAAGCACGCGAGACACAGCACGAGGCCGGTGAGCGCCAGGCACGCGGTCCATCTCGTTCTCACGGGCACCGTCCCTCTCACTGCTTCTCGAGGCGTGTGATCTCCTGCCGCGCGGCCTCGGCGTCGGGGAAGGCTCCCGCGCCGAGCGCCTCGCGCAGCGTGGCGAGAGCGCGATCGCGCTCGCCCTTGCGCGCCAGCGCGAGCCCGAGGTGATAGCGCAGCGTCGGATCTGCGGGCTTGCCGGCCACCGCCTTCTCGAAGGCCGAGATTGCAGGATCCATCTCGCCACGCTGGAGGTGCACCCACCCGAGCGTGTCTGCGAAGTCGGGCTTCGGATCGACGCGGTACGCCTGCTCGGCGAGTGCGAGTGCGACGTCGAGCTGCTGCCCCTTCGTCGCCATCAGCCAGGCGAGATCGTTGCTCGCGGCGGCGTGGCCCGGCTCTCGGACGAGCACCTCGCGCAGGCGTCGCATCGCATCCTCTTCGTGGCCCTGCGCGAGAACGATCTGTGCGATCGAGTAGCCGATCGCGGCGTCGTCGGGGCTCGCCTGCGCGGCACGCTCGTAGTAGTCGAGCGCCGCCGGCAGACCACCCGCCGTGACTGCGAGCGCTCCGAGGCCGGAGAGCGCCGCAGCCGACTTCGGATCGAGCGACAGCGCCTTCTCGTAGCTCGTTCGCGCTTCGTCGGTGCGACCGCTTCGCGCGAGGACCGCTCCACGAATCGCGTGGAAGACCGCGCTGTCGGCGTGCTTCGCGAGCGCCGCATCGACGCGCTCGAGCGCCCGCGCAGCCTTACCTTCCGCGACGAGGGCCTCAGCGAGCGTTCGCAGCGCTTGCTCGGACGCGGGATCCGTGAGGTCGATGCGGCTCCCTTCGATCACTCGAATGGCGGCGTCGGGTCCGCCCGACCGCATCTCGATCCAGGCGCGCTCGTTCGCGGCCGTCGCGGCCTGTCCGGGAAGCTTCGCGAGCGACGCCAGCGTCTCCCGTGCGGCGGCTGCGTCACCGCTCGCAGCCTGCGCGCGCGCCAGCACCCTCAGCCCCTCCGCCCGCCGAGCTTCGCGCGTCTGAACGAAGGCGGTCGCGAGCCGCGTCGCCTGCGGGGCGTCCCCGGACTGCAGCGCGAGCTGCGCGAGGACCAGCGCCGCATCGCTCGCGGCCGGATCCGCTCGCAGCGCCTC
>JADLGR010000106.1 GCA_020849175.1 Deltaproteobacteria bacterium | reverse complement strand
TGCCTCGGCGCCCACCTCGCACGACGCGAGATCACGGTGATGTTCCGGGAGCTGCTGCAGCGCCTTCCCGACATTCGCGTGGCCGGTGAGCCCGATCGTCTCGCGTCGCACTTCATCCACGGCATCAAACACCTGCCGTGCGAGTTCACACCCTGCGCGTGACCTCGGTGATCGTGGCGGGCGAGAGAGCGACCTGCGGCGTGAAGCCGAGTTCCTCGCGCGCGCGGTCGACGGCGTAGCGGTACTGCCGGCCGATCACGCGAACGGCATAGCGCGTCAGTCGCGGCGGGCGCCCGGTGACGGCGGCGGCGAGCTCCATCGACGCAGCGGCGAGCAGCGCCACCGGAATTGGAAGCCGACCCGCCGGCGGCTCGACGCCGATCGCTTGCGCGACCAGTGCGACGAACTCGCTCCAGGTCGGATTGTGCGGGTGATTCACGTTGTAGGTGCGACCGATCGACGCCGGGCTCGCGAGCACGCGCGCCACCAAATCGGCGACGTCGTCGACGTGAACGGCATCGACCGAGTTGCGTCCCGATCCGACGATGCGTGCCTTTCCGCTTCTCAGGTTCTCCACCAGCTTCGGAAGGAAGAGCGCATCACCGGGCCCCCAGATCACCGTCGGGCGCAAGATGGTGAGGTCGAGCTCGCCGGCGCACGCACGCGCGCGAACGATCTCTTCGGCGTCGGCTTTCGTGTCGCCGTACGGATCGCCGATTCGGCGCAGCGGAGCGTCCTCGGCGAGTCGCACGTTCGCGACGCGCCCGTAGACCGAGACCGAGCTCATGTGGACGAAGCGCCGGGCGCCCGCGCGAACGGCCTCGCGCGCGACGTTCTGTGTACCGTCCCGGTTCAGGCTCCGGCAGCGCTCGAAGCTCTGTCCGTAGCCGACGGCGCCCGCGAGATGAACGACGGCGTCGTGGTCCGACATCGCTCCCGCCAGGCTCTCGGGCCGGGTGATGTCTCCGTGCACGAAGCGGTCGGCGGCGGCGGCATCCGGCGTCTCCTGCGGCAGGAGGAGCGCAGTGATGCTGTGTCCCTGCTCGCGAAGCCTCGGCGTGATGCGCCGCCCGAGAAACCCCGAGGCGCCGGTCATGAATACGCGCACGATCTCTCCTCACCGCGGGCTCGACGCGGCCGGACGCCGCGCGCCGAGCGTGCGGCGCCGGTGGTCTGCGTATCAGGTCGACGCTGCGATTCCGTGTCCCGCGAACGCACGGACGAGCTCCTCGTAGTGGCCGCCTGGCGGAGGCCTGATCCCGAGTGGACGCTGCTGCGTACCGAGCCTCGGCAGCTTCGCCTCCCAGAGATGGTTGTAGGGAAGGAGCGTCACGCGCCCGACGCCCATCCGTCCGAGCATCTTCGCCGTCTGCGCGACGTTCTCGGCATCGTCGTTTCGTCCGGGAACCACCGGCATTCTGACCTCGACCGCAGCGCCGCGCCGCAGGAGCAGCGCGAGGGTCTGCGTGATCTGGTCGTTGGTCTTGCCGGTGAGCGTGCGGTGGCGCTCCGCGTCCGCCGCTTTCACGTCGAAGAACACGAGATCGACCCATTCGAGCAGCGGCTCGAGCAGCGCGAACGGGTACGCGCCGCAGGTCTCGAGCACGACGTGCAGGCCTTCTCGCTTCACGAGCGGGAGCCATCGCGTGAGAAACTCTGCGTGCAGCACGGGCTCGCCTCCCGAGAGCGTGATGCCACCGCCCGACGAGGCGTAGAACGGGCGGTCGCGCAGCACCTCGGTGAGGAGCTCTCGAGCGCTCCACGTGCGCCCGACGATGCGCAGCGCGCCGGCAGGGCAGTCGTCCACGCAGGCGCCGCACGCGGTGCAGCGCGCGAAGTCGACGCGCTTCGGACGACGGTCGCCGAGCGCACCGTCTCGGCATCGATCGATGCAGCGCGCACAGCCCGCGAGGCATCGCTCGTCGTCGTAGTAGATCTCGGGCGCCGCCCGGATCGCTTCCGGGTTCTGGCACCACGCACACGCGAGGGCACACCCCTTGAAGAAGACGATGGTTCGGATCCCCGGACCGTCGTGAACCGAGAACCGTTGCACGTCGAAGACGATCGCGCCGTCGTCCTGCGTCATCCGCAGGCCCGCCCGTCGACCGGGCGGATCGGCCCCGCTCCGCCGTGAAGCGTTCGCGTGATGATGTCGTCCTTCATCTCCTCGGTGAGATCGTTGAAGTACGCGCTGTAGCCCGAGATGCGAACCACGAGGTCTCGATGCCGCTCGGGATGCGCCTTCGCGTCGAGCAGCACGGCCGGGTCGACGATGTTGTACTGCACCTGCATGCCGCCGGCGCGGAAGTAGCCGCGCGTCAGGTCTGCGAGCAGCGCGGTGCCGGCCTCGCCCTCGACGAACCACGGCTCGATCTTCTCGTTGAGGCAAAGGCCGTTGCCGGTGAGCGGGCCCTGCGCGTGAGCCGCTGCGAGCAGCGACGCGGTCGGACCGCGGTGGTCTGCGCCGTTCGAAGGAGACACGCCATCAGAGAGCGGACGGCCCGCGCGGCGGCCACTCGGCAGCGCACCGAGACGGCGGCCGAATCCGACGTGCGTCGTCATGGTCCAGAAGCCCGGAGCGTACGGTCCCGCGCGCGGGTTGCGATGTTCACGAACGGCGTCGCAGTAGATCTGCGCGACGCGCTTTGCCCAGGCTTCGGCCGGGCCGGCGTCGCAGCCGTAGCGTGGAAGCCGCTCTTCGAGCCGGCGCTGCAGTGCGGCGTCGTTCGCGAAATCGGCGTCTGCCGCCGCGATGAGCGCTGCAACGCCGGTTCGCTTCTCGTCGAAGACGAGCCGCTCGATCGCGGCCAGCGAGTCGGCGACGTCGGCGAGACCCACGCCCTGCATGCCGGTCGAGTCGTAACGTGCGCCCCCCTCCGTGACGTCACGACCCGACGCGATGCAGCCGTCGACGAGGAGCGAGAGCAGGGGAGTCGGGCGCCAGCGCGCGTGCGCGCGCTCGATCGCGTCGTTTCCGGCGGCCGCCTCGGCGACGAGCGCCTCGATCTCACGACGCAGCGCCGCCACGAGCGCCTCCATCGAGTCGAAGCTCACGGGAGCCGCGTCCGCAGTCGCTCCGCCGTGCAGCGCCCGCACGAGGGCCGCCGGCAGCGAGAGGAAGCAGGCGCCGGCCGCCGGGAAGCTGCGTCGGGGAACACCCCATTCGACGCAGCCGACGATTGCATAGTCGCGCGCATGCCGGGTCGCGATGCCGAGGTTCTCGATCGCCGGCACGACCGCCTCGTCGCTGAAGAACGCCGGCATTCCCCCACCGCGCTTCACCACGTCGTGCGCGAGGCGGACGAAACCCGGTGCGCTTCCCGCGTGGAGCCGCGCGTGCAGATTCGGCTGGCGCAGCCGCATGTGATCGTACGCCTCTAGAACGAGCAGCGAGACCTCGTTCGTTGCGTCACGACCCTCCTCGTCGATCCCGCCCAGCGTGATTCCCGAGGCTGAGGAGAGGCCGCTGAAGTATTCCGTCGCCATCTCGTTGAAGAGCGGAAGGAGCTCCGCTGCCTTCCCGAGGAAGCTGCCGAGGATCTCGATTGCTTCCTCACGCGTCACGCGTCCTTCGGCGAGGTCGCGTTCGTAGTGGGGCTGGAGGTAGCGGTCGATCCTCCCGAAAGAGACGCCGTGCTGGAAGCTCTCCTGATGGACGATCACGTGCGTGAGCAGCGTGCTCTGCACGGCCTCGTAGAAGCTGCGAGCCGGGCGTGCCGGCACCTGAGCGAAGACGCCTGCGAGCCTTCGCAGCTCGGCCGCACGCTGCGGGACGATCTGGCGCGTGGCCGCCTGCGCACAGTGCTCGCTCCAGCGCGCGCCGAACGCGATCGCGGCGCGGGCTGCGATTGCTGCGGCGTCGAAGAAGGCCGCCTGCTCTCGCGTGGAGGCGGTACGTCGCGCGGTCTCGACCTGCTCGAGAATCCCCTCGAATCCGCGCTCCAGCACGGCAGGGTAGTCGGGCGTCACGTGCGAGATGCCCGCAAACTGCGTGAGGACGAAGCGATCGCCGCGCAGCAGTGCGTTCGCGAGGCCGGCGTCGGGCGCGAGCACCGCCACGCGCGACTGGATCGATCGCGGGAACCAGAACGGAAAGATCTCCTCCGCGAGACGGCGCCGCTGCTCCTCGGTGCTCGCAATCGGGTTCACCGCGCGCGTCGCGAGCCTTTCGAGCTCGGGCAGCATCAGAATCCCGCCGAGATCCGGATGGATGGGTGCACCGATTCGCTGTGAGGACGGGTTGCCCACCACGAGCTCGTGCTCGTAGATGCGAAGCGGCGCGCGCTCGAGGATGTGAGCGAGAGCGCGGGCGTGGTGCAGCACCGCCGGCTCGCCCGCGGCTGCGTCGAGGCGGCGCGCATAGAGCGCCTGGAGCGCGCGGCTCGCGCGGAGCTGCCACAGCGGCTGCGGCGCCCCCGAGGCGAGGCTGCGCGCGAGGCCGCGGCGCGTGAGTGCGAAGTGGAGAGGCGCGAGGGCTCCCACGAGCGGGTCTGCGGGGACGTGATCGCGGAAGTACTCCGTCAGCAGCTCGGCCTTCTGCGTACAGAGCGTGTAGGGAGCGGCGAGAAGGTCGTTTCGAAGGGCCTCGAGCCGCTGCGGACGGCCGGCCGCTCGCGCTTCGCGTGCGCGCCCGTGCTCCCGCGTCTCCGGTGCGTGGGCGAACGGCGACGAGATGCGAGGGGCGGGTGCGCTGCTCATCCGTCACCTCCCGGCGCAGGGCGCCTTCGGTTCGAGTAGCGGACGCAGCAGCTCGGAGAGCAGCGCGGTCACGCGTCGCGTACGAAGCGGATCCGGGTTCGCGAGACTGGAGAGCGCCTCCCCCTGGAGCGTGTCCATCGCGAGGTCGACGATCGCCGCGATGCGTGCACGGCTGCGTCCGGCCTCGGGGAACAGACGCACTGCGAGCGCGCACACCTCGGCGCGATGGCGCTGCGCCACCTCGCGGAGCCCGCTCGCGAGCTCGGGGTCGGTCCGTGCCGTCAGATAGAGCTCGAATGCCGCCGTGAGCTCGGGGCGCCGGTACGCCGCAGCGAGCAGCTCGACGGCTGCGGCGACACGGTCGCTGCGCGCATCGATGGCAGCGAAAGCGGAGCGGTACTCGCCGACGAGCTGCGCAAAGAGGTCACGAACGCTCTCCGCGAGCAGGGCAGCCTTCGTCGGAGCCACCTTGAAGATCATGCCCTGAGAGAGGCCGGCGCGGCGTGCGATCTCTGCCGTCGTTGCGCCGGTGTGGCCGTGCTCGGCCACGGCCGAGAGCGCCGCACCCAGCAGACGGCGTCGCGTCGCCTCCCGGCGCTCGCTGCGAGGGACGCCCGGGGGCGCCGCGACCGGCTCGGGGGTACGCGATCCCATGGGGCCTCCCGGGGGCGCGCCTTTGGTGAGTGGGCGCTCACTCACCATCGTCTGTCGCGTGCTCTCCCGGTATGACGGCCGTCATGGAGCCCCCCGGCTCAAGGGCCTTCTCGCAGCATCCGATGCTCCCGCGGGGAGGCACGGTGGTGCGACACGCCCGACACCGGCAGCCGGCTCTGGATCCGTACGCCCGCCTGCGCGCGCTCGACGGAAGGCACCCTCTGCAGGACGCGGCGCCGGCTGCGTACGTCGCGTACGCCGCGCGACGGCGCCACGACGGCCGCGTCGTCTTCTTCAATCTGCCCCTCGCACGCGAGATGGGACTGGTCCCGCGCGATCACCCGGACGCGCTCACGCCCGCGCTCGCGCGTGCCATCCTCGACACCTTCTGTCTCACGATCATCAACGAATGGGACCTCGCGCACGGAACGAGGGTCTGCGCGCGTGATCGCCTCCCCGGCCGCTACATGGCGACCCGCTACCTCCAGCTCCAGCATCCGGACCCGCTCGGCCGCACGTCGGGCGATGGACGCAGCGTGTGGAACGGGACCGTCACGCACCACGGCGTCACCTGGGACGTCTCGAGTCAAGGAACCGGCGTCACGTGCCTGTGCCCCGCAACGGCGACCGAGAAGCGATTCTTCAAGACCGGCAACCGCCACGCGAGCTACGGCTGCGGAACCGCCGCGCTCTCCGAGGGCTTCGCGGCACTGCTCATGAGCGAAGCGTTCCACCGCAACGAGATCGCGACCGAGCGCGTCCTCGCGGTGATCGAACTCCCGGGAGGCCTCGCGATCAACGTGCGCGCCGCCCGGAGCCTGTTTCGGCCGTCGCACTTCTTCGCGCAGCTTCGGCAGGGAAATCGCGACGCACTCGAGGCCTGCGTCTCGCTCTTCGTCGAGCGCCAGATCGCGAACGGGGACTGGCCGAACATCGAGGGTCGTGCACGCCGCCTTCGCTTCTTCGCCGCGCAGACGGCCCGGACGTTCGCGAGAATGGCGGCTCTCTTCGAGAGCGAGTACGTCTTCTGCTGGCTCGACTGGGACGGCGACAACGTCCTCGCCGACGGCGGCATCGTCGACTACGGCTCCGTTCGCCAGTTCGGTCTCTTCCACCGTGCATACCGCTTCGAGGACGTGGATCGCATGTCGACGACCCTTCCCGAGCAGCGTCGCAAGGCGCGCCACATCGTCCAGAGCTTCGCGCAGATCCGAGATTTCCTTCTCGACGGCAAGCGACGCCCGCTGGCGCGCTTCCGCAACGACCCGATCCTCGCTCTGTTCGACGACGAGTTCGAACGCACGCGCGACCTGCTCCTCCTCCGCAAAGTCGGCCTCGAACCCGGGCTCGCCGTGCGCGTGCTGCGGCGGGCGCGCCGCAGCGTCGGATCTCTTCGCCGGGCGCACCGCTGGTTCGAGTACGCCCGCTCGTCGCGCGGCCCCGTCCGGGTCCCCGACGGCCTGTCGTGGAACGCCGTCTACTGCACGCGCGACCTGCTTCGCGAGCTGCCCGCCGTCTTGCGAGAGCGACCCGCGGGCCCCACGCCCGACGAAGTCCTCGCAGTCGCTCTGTCTCGCTACGCGTCTCGCCGCGACCGCGAGTCGACGCCGTGGAGGCGTCGCAAGGCGCGCGAGTTCGTCCGGGCGTACTGCGCGGTCGTCTCGGTCGCCGCACGCGAGGCCGGATGCGCCACGGCCACGCTCGTGTCACGCATCGCGGCACGCGCCGCCACCATCAACCGCGCCGACCGCATCACCGGCGACGGCATCGACTTCGCCGCCGCTCGGCTCCTGCGAAGCCGTCACTCACTTTCGCCGGACGAGCTTCGCGAGCTCGTCGAGCGCTTCGTCGACCAGCAGGACCTGACGCCCGCTCCTGCCCACGGAAGGCGCAGCGCGCGAGTCACCACACCGCCGACGCGTGCGGTCGCGGCCGTACTCGCGCGCATGCTGCGGGTGGTTCGGGACCATCGCGAAGGGCTGTGATCGCGCGTGCCGCGCGCGAGCGACCTGCTGAGGGCGCGTCGCGAGGGCGGCAGCTCCCGCCAGCGCCCTCACCTCGTGAAGAGCGACACCACCGTGCGTCGTGCAGAATCGACGTCGATCGGAAGGCCCGCCTCGAGGGCCATCAGCACGCCGAGCGCGAGAGAGAGCAGGATGGTGGCGAGGGCGGCGGGGTCGAGGTCGGCGCGCACGCGGCCGGCGGTCTGGCTCGCGAGGGTGG
>JADLGR010000105.1 GCA_020849175.1 Deltaproteobacteria bacterium | reverse complement strand
GCGATCTCGCTCTCGCCGCCGGCGGTGGCGGTGAGTGCGCCGTCGGCTCCGATCGTCCCGATCTCGGGACCGGCCAGCTCGAAGCGAGCGAGGGGGGTCAGGTTGTAGAGGACGTCGTCGGCGCCGACTCCCGAGATCACGACGGGGTGCGGCCCCGGGCCGTCGGCGACGATGTCGTCTCCGTCGACGCTCACGAGCGCATCGACGGGCACCGGCGAGACCGTTCCGGCGAACGCGGCAAGGGGCTCCGTGCCCTCGACGATGGCGATCGAGAACGGAGCGGCGATTGCAGCACCCGACACCGGAACGAGTCGCAGGTGCTGCGTGCCGGCGGTGATCGGGATCTCGCGTGCGCCGCCCTCGAAGACCAGCGATGCGCTGCCGGCGAGAACCGCTCGAAGACCCGGATGTCCGGGCGGAATCCGTGCTTCGACGTGCGCGACGAGCGCCTGATCGCCGTGGAAGGCGCGTCCCGTTGCGAAGATCGACGACTCGTCGTCGCGGTCTTCTGGCAGGACATCGCGGCGGACGTCACGGATCAGCGCCTCGGCCGGGCCGAGCTGTGCGACGACGAGCCCCGCCGTCCCCGCGGAGACGAGCCCGAGGGCGCGGCCTTCGTCGAGGTCGAGCGCCAGCGGGGACGACGGCGCCAGCGAGAGATCGACGAGTCCGGCGATCCGGTCGTCGAGCCCGTCGCGATCGCGGTCGATCGGATCGAGACCGTCAGCGCCCGCGAGGTCGATGGCGCCGACCTTGCCGTTGGTGCACGCGAACCAGGCGCGCTGCAGCGGCGCATCGACCGCCAGCCGGGTGACGGCGCAGCCCGGCAGCACCTGCGCGACCTTCGTGATCTGCGCAGGCGACGGCGGCCCGACGCCTCCCGCCCCGCCGACGCCACCGGCGATCGCGAACGCCTGCACGCCGCCGGGCAGCCCTGCGCCGACCAGCGCGAGCTCTCGATCCGCAACGCGCGCGAGGACGACGTCGCGCGCAGATCCCGTCACGGCGGCCGTCGCGAGCGGAGCGAGACTGGCCGGGTCGTGGATCGCCAGCTCCGCGCCGCTCACCGACGCAACGAGCCCTTCGTCTCCTGCGACCGCCGCATAGGTGGCGCCGCCCGGCGGATACGACGGCGCCGGCTCCGGCGGAGGCGGACCGAGGCCTCCCGCGAGCGAGAGACGCTGCAGACCGATCCCCTGCGTCGCCACCACCGCGGCGTCCTGCGCCGCGGCCAGCGCCGACGGAATGCCCGGGCGCGGGTCGACACCGCCGAGTGTCGATGCCCCCTCCGGCGTCGACAGACGCCTCGCGGCGGCGAGGACCGGACGCAGCGGATCCGTGATCCCGATCCGCTGCACGGCTCCGTATTCGGCGCCTCCGCCGCCCGCTGCGAGGAGGAGCGGCGCGTCCTGCGCCACGTGTCGCAGCAGGCGGCTCGTCGCGGCGCCGAGCTCGAGGCGCACGCCTTCGATCGGCGCACTCGGGTTCGTGAGATCGAGGGGGCGCAGGCGCCCGGCGTCGAGTGCGAAGGCGAGCGGGCTCGCCACTGCCGCGTCACGCACGTCGCTTCCCGCAACGCGCGCCACCACCGACGGCTGGAAGGCCTCGAACGCGCCCATCTGATCGGCCGCGAGCCGTGCGCCTCCGATGCCAGCCACCTCCGTCGTGACCCGGTACGCGTAGTGCCCGCCGAAGCGCCACGGGCGCTCCGGGACGATCTCGAGGCGCGAGCCGTCGCCGACGAGCCTTCGCTCGGCGGCCACGGCCCGCCCGTTCGCATCGCTGACGACGACACTCGTCGGTGTCACACTCGCCGCCGAGACCGGCTGGCTGAACTCGAACGCGACGGGGCCGCGGCCGTGGACGCGGCCTCCCGGACCGCTTCGCGCGACGACGACCAGCGCCGCGAGCCCGTCGTCGCCGAGCCGCGCTTCGGCGCGCGTCTCGCCCGCCGCGAGCGCGGGGGCCGATCGCCGCGAGCGCTCGGCGCCCGTCACCGCATCGAGGCGCCGCAGGACGAGGGGCCGGCCGGAAGGAACGGGAAGCAGAAACGCGCCGCCAGGATCAGCGGGGCGCGTGACGAACGCCGATCCCTCGGCGCCGACCAGCACGTCACCGTCGGCGCGTCCCTCGATCCAGGCGAGATCCGAAGGGGCACGAACGATCCAGTAGCCGCCCGGCTCGCGAAGGCCGAAGGGCGCGAGGGGATCGGTCACGACCTGCGGGCCGGCGCCGTCGGCCGCCGTGAGACGCTCCTCGACTCGCCAGGCCACCTCGCTTCCGAGCGAGTGCGCGCGAACCACGAGCCAGGTTGCGTTCGCGGGGGCGCCGGCAGGGCGCGGCGCCGCGACCTCGACCCGTGGCTGCACCGCTTCGGCGCGGAGCGTGAAGGCCTCCTCGGGGCCGAGGCAGCGCGGCGCCGTCAGCGCGAGCGCGGGCGCCGCGGCGTCGTCGCGAACCGTTCGGGTCTCGTTGCACGCCGCCGCACGGCCCTCGGCCTCGATCGCGACCACGCGCTCCGCTCCTCCAGCATCGCGGCTCGTCGCCGTGAAGGTGAAGCGCGATGCGAGGCCCGTGGTCGCGGGAGCAAGCTGGGTGGTTTCGATCCGCAGCGGCGGCGAGAACGCGCCGCGCTGCGGGAAGCGCCCTGCGGCCTCGTCCACCTCGAGCGCCGTGGCACGGTTGAGCAGCGCCTCGTCGAAGTCGAGGCGGAAGCCCTGCGCGAGCGAGACTCCGGCCGGGAGCGGTGCCTCGAGATCAGCGACCGCGCGATCAGCGATCCGGACCAGCGCCGGCGCGAGGAGCGCTCTCGGGCGAAGCCGCGCGACTACGCCGGCGCTCGACGCCGCCTCCCCGCCCTCGGGCCCGATCATGAAGCCGCCCTCACCGTCGGAGAACGGGATCACGCCGAGGTCCGTCGAGCTTCCGCCAGCGCCGATCACCAGCAGCCGGACCACGTCGCTGGCCTCGGCCGCGACGCGCAGGAAGAAGCTGCCATCGGCCCCGGCGACGACCGACGTTGCGGTGCCCTGGGTGAGGTTGCGGGCCACGACGAGAGCGCCGGGCACCGCCGCGCCCGGTGTCCCGCGAACGTCCGTGACACCGCCGAGCGGCATCGAGAGCGTCACGACGCCAGACGCAGGCCGGGGCGGCGGTGCGGTATCGACGGTGGTGAACAGACTCGCAAAGGGCGCCGCGAGCGTCCTTCCGAAGACGTCGCGCAGCGCGAGTCCGACGACGATCTCGTGCGCCGCCGCCCCCGCGAGCGGAGCCGACGCAGCGAGCACCAGGCGCTGGCGGTCGGGAAGGAGCGAGCGCGTCACGGCCACCGCCTCTCCCGCGCGCCGGAGTGCAACGGTCGCTGCGTCGATGCTCGCGGCGTCGATCGGCGCGGAGAAGCGCAGCGTCACGGATCGGGCGACGGCCACGTCCACGCTGCCGCCCGGCGGATCGACCTCCAGCACCGCGAGCGGACGCGGCAAGAGCGCCAGATCGCGCACCGCGACCGCTCCGCCCGGGGCGAGCGTCGCCTCGCCCATCGCTGCATCTCCGCTCGCGAGATCGAGCCCGTCGACGTTCGCCGTGCCCGCTCGCGCCGCCACCGCGTAACGAGCGTCGCCAGCGCGCGTGCGACTCACGAACGGCAGTGTGTCGGCGCGCACGAGCGCGCCCGGCGCCGGAGCGCCCCCGCGCGTGACGGAGCCCGTCACGAAGCCGGCCGCCTCGCGCAGTCGCACCAGCAGATAGCGCCCGCCCGCGCGGATTCCGGGCAGAGGCAGCCCTGCCCCGCCCGCGCCGACGAGAACCGCGTCACCCGAAGGCGTTGCCACCCCCGCCAGCTCGAGCTCGGTGCGCCCGAGCACGTCGATCTGGCGCAGGAGCAGCGTCTGTCCACCCGCGACGGAACTCTCCGGCACCGCGAAGCGCAGCACGGCCGAGGCGGCGAGCGCCGCGCCACCCAGATCGATGTCGACGCCGCCGAGCAGCTCGTAGCGATCGTCGTCCGGAAGGCCGAGCGCGGGGGGAGTGAGGCGTTCGGCGAAGACCGGTCGGTCTTCGCCGAGGGCACCGCGAGCGATCTCGATCTCGACACCATCGGGTGTCGCTACGCTGCCGCCCGCCACACCGACGAGCTGCGGTGCGGCCGCCGGCCTGGCGCGTGCCACGAGCTCGATCGCGCCCTCGGCGAGCAGGGCCGGATCGAGGCCCGGCGGAGGGCTCGCGACGAAGCGTGCCGCGGGCCCTTCCGGCTCCGCGAAGAGCAGGAAGTCCTGATCGCTCGGCGGAGGCTCCAGACGCGAGCCATCGCTCTGCGCATAGCGCTCGCGGAAGCGCACCTCGATCGGGGTTCCGCTCGGCAGGGGCAGCGGGGTCGAGAGTCGTGCGGTCACGTCGGCGCGGGCGCCTTCTGCCGGGAAGATGACGCGCGGGGCCGGGAGCAGCGTGGCGCTCGCAGCGGCAGGAATCTCGACCGGCGCAACACCGATCAGCGTTGCTCCCACCGGCGGCAGCGGCGGCGCGGTGGGGGCGGCATCGGGCCGTGCCAGCACCACGACACCGGCAGCGCCGACCGCGAGGCCGGGCGCGCCGCCCGCAGCGTCGTCGATCGCGACGCGTCTCCAGAGCCCCGCCGCCGCATCGAGGTGGGCCGCCAGCGCTGCGCCGGCGAGCGCGGGATCGACGAGCGCCAGCGAAGCCGGTGCGGCGAGGCCAGCTCCGGACGCGGTGACCTCGAAGGCGGCCAAGGGTGTCCAGCCAGGCGGGAGCGGAAGCGGGAGCGCCTGCGGGCCCAGCCGTGTGAGTCCGAGGACGCCACCCTCCGCGAGGGCTCCCGGAGGCACCACGAGGCGCGCCTCGCCACCGGCCGCCTCGATCGTGCCTCCAAGCGCACGCTCGAACTCCACCGGCGGAGCACGCGGCGCAAGCCGTGCATCGAGCGGCGTCGCCACGCCGTGCGCGGGAGCCTCGGTCGCTCGCCACGCGCTCGTGTAGCCGTCGCGCGTGATCTCGAGCAGCGCACGGCCTTGCGGCAGCGCGATGCGATAGGCGCCCCGCTCGTCGCTCGTGGCCTCGAGGATCGCCGCCTGTGGCGCCGGCGCGCCTCCCGCGAGCGTTGCCCGGACCCGTGCACCGGCGAGGGGTCTGCCCGTGGCGTCGTCGTAGACCTCGCCGCTCACGACGCCGACGGCCCGCTCCACCACGCGCGTCGCGGCGGCGACCAACGTCCCGGTGTTGCCCGCGAAGTCGGCCGCCACCGCCGTCCAGACCACGATCTCACCCGGTGCGCGCCCGGCTGGCATCGTAACGCGCAGCTCGTGCGGTGGGCTCACGCCCTGCACCAGCAGCACGCCATCTCTGTAGAAGAGCACCCAGGCAACGCCCGTGTCGTCGTCGGCGGACGCCGTCAGCAAGACCTCGGCGCCCGGCGCAGCCTCCTCGGGTGCCTCGAGAGTGACGCGCGGAAGTGTACGATCGGCCTGCGCGACGATGGCGATCGTCCCGCTCGCGCGCGTCGCCTGCCCTGCCCCATCGATCGCGTCGACGGTCACGCTGAGTCGCTCTCCGGGAAGCGCGTCCGCCGGCGCCATCAGCTCGACCTGGTACGGCGAGATCAGTGCGCTGGCGCCCGCGCCGCCCGCGATCGCGAAGCGCACCTCGGCGACGCCACGGTCGTCGCTGGCGACTGCGCCCGCCAGAAAGCGCGTCCCCGGAGCGACCGACGGCGGGAGCCGCAGAGGGCCGACGCTCGGCGCCGCGTCGGGCCCGTCGCCGATCACGAGCACCGTGGCCGACCCTTCACCGGCGTTGCCCGCGGCGTCGCGCGCCAGCGCGCGCAGCGCGAGCGTCGCTCCCGGCGTCGCGGGCGCGACGACGTCGAAGACGAACGGAGCCAGCGTCCGCACGCCGGCCGTCGCGCCGTCGATGAACAGCTCGACCGACGTGGCGCCGACGTCGTCCCGCGCGTCCGCCACCACCCGCAGGGCGCGGCCGGCGCCGACCTTCGCGGGGGCCACGACGTGCACCTGCGGCGCGACCCCATCCACGCCGGCACCGAGCGGCACCGACGTCGTCTCGACGTTGCAAGCGCGATCGATGGCCTTCGTCACAAGGATCGGCGCGCCACTCGGCAGCGGCACCTGCGCGCTCCAGCGAAGCGGCGGATCGCCCTCCTCGACCACGGCATCCACGCCGTTCACGAGCAGCCGGAAGAGCGGCTCGCTGGCGGTGCCGCTGGCAGAGATCGGCGCGACGCCCGGAGGGCTCGCCGGCGCCGGCGAGGAGAGCGTCACGACCGGCGGCGTCGTGTCCGGCGTCCGAACCGGGAGACCGCTGCGGCCGAGCTGAGCGGCTGCGAGGCCGACGTCCGCCGCGTCGATCGCGCCGTCGCCATCGAGATCGGCGTGCGCGCACTCGCAGCTTCTTGCGGGATCCGATCCACGACAGGCGCCGATCTGCGACACGTCTTGCTCGTCGACGGCTCCGCTTCCGTCGAAGTCCGCGGCTTCATCCCGCGCGGCAAGGCGCAGTCGCCACACCAGAGCGCCCGGGTCGTAGGCGCGCGCCGGATCGTGTCGGAGCGTGAAGCCGTCTACGGCGGCAAGGCGTTTTTCTCCGGCGACGCGACCCGTCACGGTGTCGTCGATGATCTGGACCTCGGGCGAGCGGCTCGCGACCGTGGCGATGACGCTCAGCGGCTCGCGTGTGCCGTTAATGAGATCCGCCGAGTACGTGAAATCGGATCTCGCTGCGTCGACGGGCGTCTGCGCGATCTCGGTTTCGGGTCCCCACACCAGCAGGGCGCCGCTGATCGCGAATGGATCGAAGGGACGCGCGCCCAGGTGCTCGACGCTGACCGTATCGAGGCTGGGCTCACGCCCGCGCCGCGCGACGGGGCCGCAGCGAATCTGGTCCTCGACCACGATGAGGTCCGAGGATCGGCTCACCGCGACGCCGGCGGCCCCGTCGCTGTCGGGCCCGGCGTTCGAGCACCAGCCACG
>JADLGR010000104.1 GCA_020849175.1 Deltaproteobacteria bacterium | reverse complement strand
GATCCTGCCTTCAGCTCGACGGTCTTTCCGTCGGCAGACGCGAAGCCTTCGGTGAGGCCGCGGTTGTAGAGATCGGCCGCAATGCGGCGCCGCGGGTCGAGCGCCGGCGGCCGCCGCTCGGGATCGGGCGGCAGCAGGAAGGCCGATGCGTACGCCATGGCCGCGAGATAGTGCGAGCGGTCTCCGCCGTCCTCGGCGTGGCGGAACGAGAGCTCCGCGAGTGCAAAGAGCTCGTCCTGTCCGCCGTGTCCGTCGATCACGACCTCGTGCAGCGCGGCGATGGCGCCTGCGGGGTCGTCCTCGAAGCGTCGCGTGAGATCCTGCTGGTAGAGGATGTTGCGCGTGAACTGGCTGAGATCGCGTGCAGAGAGAACGCTCCTCGTGAGCTCGCGGTGGACCTGTCGTGGATCGATCCGAGTGACGCCGACTGGTGTCGCACAGGCGGAGACGAGAGTGGCGCAGAGCGCGAGGACCGCGAAGCGCCGGGCGGCGAGCGCACGGAGCAGGGGGGCAGGATTCATGGCCGGTGACGGTAGCTGCCCCCGCCCGACTTGCCGAAGCCCCGTCGGTGCCCCGATCATGAGGGCCGCCCCGCGATCATCCCTCGTTCGACTCTGGAGGAGACGTCATGGGTCTGGTGGAGCTCGATCTCGATCTCGGCGAGGAGGAGCGCGCAGTCCTCGATTCCGTTCGCAAGTTCGCGAGCGAAGTGATGCGCCCGATCGGCGCGCAGCTCGATCGCATGACCGATCCGACCGACGTGATCGCACCAGCCTCGCCACTGTGGGAGGCCTACGGGCTCTACCGCGACCTCGGCATCGACGAGGTGCGCGACCCATCCGGCCCGCTCGATCCCGTTCGCCGCGCACGCCTCGGCGCGATGATCAGCGAAGAGCTCGGCTGGGGCGACGCCGGCCTCGCGATCAGCTTCGGCGTCGCGGGCTTCCCGCGCATGATGGCGGCGGTCACGGGGAACCCGGCGCTGATCGAGCGCTTCGGGAGCGCCGAGGTGGTCGGCTGCTGGGCCATCACCGAGCCCGATCACGGCAGCGACATGATCGACTTCGAGAACAAGCTGCGGTCCGGAGCGTCGGCGAAGCCGAACTGCATCGCCCGCAAGGACGGCGACTCGTTCGTGATCACGGGCCAGAAGGCGGCGTGGGTCTCGAACGGGACGATCGCGACCGCCGCGGCGCTCTTCTGCGCGGTCGACACTGGCGACGGCAAGACGGGAAGCGGGGTCTTCCTCGCGCCTCTCGACGAGAAGGGCGTTTCACGCGGTCGGCCGCTCGACAAGATCGGCCAGCGCGCGCTCAACCAGGGCGAGATCTTCTTCGACGGACTTCGCGTTCCGGCGAGCCATATGGTTCTCGGGCCCGAGCTCTATGCCGTCGCGGCCGATCGCGTGCTGTGCATGGCCAACGGCGGAATGGGAAGCTGCTTCGTCGGCCTTGCGCGCGCCGCGCTCGAGCACGCGATCGCGTACGCGAAGGAGCGCGTACAGGGCGGCGTGCCGATCATCCGGCATCAGAGCGTGAAGGCGCGCCTGTTCGAGATGTTCCGCAAGGTCGAGGCCGCGCGATCTCTCAATCGACGCGTCGTGGTCCACAACACGGTGAGCCCGAACCCACAGATCCAGTACGCGATCGCATCGAAGGTCACGTCGACGAACACGGCCTTCGAGGTGGCGAGCGGCGCGGTGCAGATCTACGGAGGAAACGGCCTCGCACGCGAGTATCCGGTCGAGAAGCTGCTGCGCGACGCCCGCGCCTCGATGATCGAGGACGGCTGCAACGACCTGCTGAGCCTCGTCGGCGCCGAGCGGCTCTAGCGCGAGACCGGCGCCAATCCGAAGGCCGAGACGCACCGCATCCAGAAGGCCGGACTCAAGCGGGGAGGCGCTTCGCAGCAGACCTGGGACTGCGAGGCCGTCGCCGCGACGACGTGGCCGCGCGCGGCGAGACGCCACCGAGCAGCCGGTCGATGAGTCGCGTCCACTCCTTCGGGTCGGGCGGAGGGATGCCGAGCGTTCGCGTCACGATCGAGCCGAACTCGAGGATCAGCAAGAAGCGGACGACCGCCGGCGTCGAGACGTCGCGCGCGACGACGCGCTGAGCGCGGGCGCGCTCGACCATCGAGGCGAGCACCGCGGCGTGCGTTCCGATCACGCACTCGAGACGGTCGCGGAGCTCGCGCTCTCGCCTCGACGCCGTCGCGGCGTCGAGGAGCAGCATCTCGGTCGGGTGAAGCTCTCCCTCGACGGCGATGTGGCCGAGCGTGCGGAGCATGGTGGCGACCGGCACCGAGGCGTCGGTCAGCAGCACCTTGCCGGCGGGCTCGACGCCGCGGGCAGCGAGGGCCTTCACGAGCAGGTCGGCCTTGTCGCGGAAGTGCGCGTAGATCGCGCCCGTCGTGACGCCCGCCTCGCGCGCGATGTCGACGACGCGGGTGCCGTCGTAGCCGGCCTCGACGAAGACGCGCGCCGCGGCGTCGAGCAGCCGGTCGCGCGTGACCTCGGGAGCGCGCCGTGCCTTGCGGGGCGTCATGCGGCGCGCGCCGGTTCGCGGCGCAGCCGGAAGGCGAAGGCGTTGAGGCGTCGCTCGTCGACGGGCGATCCATCGTTGTAGATGAACAGCATCGGGATCTCTGCCTGGTGCCGCAGGATGCTCTCGCTGACCAGCGCAGGGCCGCAGCCCCAGGGGCTCACCAGTACGGCACCGTCACACAGGCGCTCGTTCCAGTAGTGGAGGACGCTGCCGATCGTGACGGGCGCCTCGCCCCGCGGATGCCGGCCGAGCACGCGATCGCTCTCCGCCAGTAGCGGCGGAACCGCTCCGTCCGGGATCCAGGGATGGAGGCGGCGCACGCGCTCGTAGAGCTTTCGGCGCATTCGCCGCAGCCCCATCGCGACGAGCGGGCGTGCGCGGCCCTCGCCCGTCCGAGCGATCTCGCCCGGCGCCTCCGTCGACGCGTACTCGAGCAGCGTCTGCGACGGCTCGATCGCCACCAGCAGGCCTCGCTCGGCGAGGCGCCTCGCGATGCCGTCGTTCGCGAACTCGTCGGTCTTGACCGCGATGTCGCCCGCGAGCAGGACCGTCCGGCGCCGGGGATCGCGCACGGCGCGCCGGGCGAGCGCGGCATACGCGGACGACGCTCGCTCGACCAGGTCGCCCACGGCGCGACCGTAGCGCGAGGTGTCGCGGATCCCGGCGAACACACCGTCGAAGGCCGGCGTCTCGGCGAGGGCCTCGAACTCCGCGCAGAAGCCCGCGTGCAGGCGGTCCACCTCGCCGGACTCGGTCTCGAGCGCGCGGTGGTAGGCGGCGAGCTGCGAGAGGATGTCGCTCACGGTCGACGAGATGCCGGTGCGCGCGAGGAACGATGGTCCGAGCGATCGCTCGGGCTGGATGTCGCGCATCGTCACCGTCTCACCGAGGCCGAGGCGCTCGAGCGAGAGCTGGTCCTTCACAGAGAACATGCAGTTGCGGCAGACGCCCTGGCCGGTCACCTGCACGAGCACGCGCTCGCGCTCGTCGTCGCTGCGGTCGAGATGATGGCGGAAGGCGCCCCAGATGAGCTGGTAGGGGATGCACTCCTTGCCCGAGCAGTCGCGGCGCCCGGCGCGCAGCCGCTCGGCATCGGACGGGCCGGGCGTCACGGCGTCGAGGCCGAAGGCGCGAAAGTTCGCCGCCATGACGCGCGAGTAGGGCTCACCGATGCTGAGGACGACGAACTCGCGCTCGTCGCCGCGGGGAATCGGCGGATTGGCGAGCGGCTCGAGCATGCGAAGTCGCGACGCCGAGGCCCGGCTCGGCCGGCCGTCGTGACGCCGAACGGTGTGCAGGAACGCCTGAACCCGCGTGGTGTAGCCCGCCGTTCCGCCGTGGCCATCGCTCTCGAGCGTCGTGTGCGGATGGCCTTCGAGGAGCGCCGTGAAGAGCTGCTCGCCGAACGACGCCGGGTTGCAGCCAAACGACGAGAGCAGGAGCGGGTAGGCGTCGCCTCGCTCGCGGGCGGCGAGCGCCGTGCGAAGCGCGGCGCGCGTGTCCGACCACGGCATGCGCGGGAGCGGGTGAACGCCGGCGGGCAGCGGGTAGCAGTCCATCGGAAGCGCGAGGACGCCGTTCTCGCGCAGCAGGCGCGGGATTCCGGCGCCGATGACGGGATCGTGGATCACGTGCAGCGGGCCGCACACCGGAACGACGGGAAGGCCGGCGGAGCGCCCGTAGTCGAGCGTTCGGCGGCCGATCTCGAGCAGCGCAGCCTCGTAGCGCGCCTGCGCCTGCGCCGCCGCGCGGCCGGCGGCCGCGACGCGCTCCCGGTCGGGCTCGGAGGCGAGGAGCGCGCGCGCTGCGGCGAGCAGCTCCTTCGCGAAGGCCTTGCTACGCGTCCCGCCCGCGAAGGAGAGAACCGGCGACACCACGTCGATCTCGACGCCGCGCGCGCGAAGCGCTGCACCGGCCATGGCGGGCTGCGCCTGCTCCATCGCGCACGTGCGTCCACAGCCGCCCGCCTCACTGTCGGTCGAGAGGATCGTCGGAAAGAAGACGCGCCGGACGCCGCCGTCGAGGATGCCGTGAGCCGCCTTCACCGGCGCACACGCATCGTACGAGTAGCAGCGCTCCTCCCCTCGCGAGAGCGACTTCGCGTCGGGCGTGAGCGCGCGGACGCCGAAGCCGAGGCCGGCGACGAACTCGACCAGCCACGGTACGTAGCCCGCGGTCGCGCCGGCCACGGGAATGCCGACGATGCGCTCGCCCGGCCGTCCGGCGAGGTACGGTGCGAGAAGCGCCTCTCGCTCGTCGAAGGCCGACGGAGCCTCCTTCGGAAGCTTGGCCCGGGCACCGGACGCGACCTCGTACTTGGGGCACGCGCCGCCCGAGAGCACCGTCTCCTCGCCGCCCGAGACGGCGACGCGCGTTCGCGCGATGGTGCAGAGCGTCGCGCACTGCCGGTCGCGACACTGGAACTCGCTCCTGTCGACGACCTCGGCGCCGAGCACGCGCGCGAGATCGAGCGCGGGCGCCGCGGCGAGCGTCGGCGCGCCGAGCTCGTCGAGCGCGCACAGGCCGATTCCCCACGCACCCATCGCTCCCGGATTCGGCGGCACGACGACCTCGCGGCCCGTCACCGCCGCGAGCGTCCAGGCGAGCGACTCGCCAGAGGCCGGCTTGCCCTGGAAGAAGATCCGCTGGCCGAAGGCTCGCTGTCCCATCACGCGGTTGATGTAGTTGTGGATCACCGAGTACTGGAAGCCGGCGAAGAGATCGGACACCTCGAAGCCCTCGTTGTGGGCCTCGGCGGCGGCGTCGGCGACGAAGACGGTGCACATCTGCCCGAGGTCGGGCGGCCGTGTCGCGGTCATCGCGAGCCGCGTGAATTCGCCGATGTCTTCGACACCGTAGAAGTGCGCCTGCTCCTCGAGGAACGAGCCCGTCCCGGCGGAGCACGCCTTGTTCATGTCGCTCTCGATGATCCGGCCGCCCTCGATCTGGATGAACTTCGCGTCCTGGCCGCCGATCTCGACGACCGACATGCTCTGTGCGCCGCGGTCGTCGCAGCGAATCGCGGCCGTCGCGTGCGCGACGATCTCGTTGAGCGTCACGATGCGGTCCGCAGCCTCGGGGAACGCAGCACGCACGACCGTCGCAGCGGCCTCGCGGCCCGACCCGGTGAGCGCGATCGCGCGAACGTCGGTCTCCGTTCGCTGGAGGACGCTGCGAACGAGGCGCTGAACGGCATCGACGGGGTTGCCCTGCGTGCGGTCGTAGACGTCGAGGACGAGCTCGCCGGTCGCGAGTGACGTGAGAACGGCCTTGCTCCCGGTCGATCCGAGGTCGAGGCCCAGCACGCTCGGCGCGCGTTCGGCGCCGTCCGAGACCGGCGGCGCAGTGAGGCGCTGCACGCGGTCCTTCCATCCGCTCGCGGGACGCAGAACGGTGAAACGTGCGGGGGTATGCGAGAAGAGCAGGGTGGGATCGATCGGCAGCGGAGCGGGCGGGGCGCTGCGGCACTGCTCGGCCGCGAGCAGCGCAGCGCCGATCGCCTCGAGGAACAGAAACGAGTCGGGCACGCGCACCTCGGCGCCGACCGCTTCGCCAAGTGCGGAGACGAGGGTGCCAAGCCGTGCGCAGCCGCCGATCGCATACACCGGGCCGTCGACGCGCGCCCGTGCCAGCAGCGCCGCAACGTAGCGTGCGACCGACCCGAAGTAGCCGCGGAAGAGCGCGTCGGCCGGGCGTCCCTGGTTGCCGAAGTGCGTCATCTCGCTCTTGGCGAAGACCGAGCAGCGCGCCGTGATCGGGATGGTGTCGCTCGCGCCGCGTGCGATCGCGTCGGCTTCTTCGATCGCGAGGCCGAAGCGGCCGGCGATCCGGACCATCGTCTCACCCGTTCCCGAGGAGCACTTGTCGTTGCCGACGGCCTGTACGCGACCGGTGCGATCGCGCGTCAGCACGCTGTAGCCGCGCGCACCGACGCTCACGAGGTTGATCGGGCCGCGAAGCTCGGGAAGGGCCTCGATCGCCGCCGTGAGACACGCGTCTTCCGGAAGGCCGCTCATGGCGGGAGGGCGCAGCTCGTCGGCGTGGAGGCCGGTCGCGCCGAGCGCGTCGCACGCCGAGATCCCGGCGTCGCGGTACCACCCCGCGAGCGCCTCGGCCGGCCGGCCGTCGTGGACGATGCAGTCTCGCCGCTCG
>JADLGR010000103.1 GCA_020849175.1 Deltaproteobacteria bacterium | reverse complement strand
TCGCCGATGGCATCGAGCATGTCGAGCACGGGCCCGGGCGCTCCGCCGTGCAGCGGGCCCTTGAGTGCGCCGAGCGCCGAGACCACGATCGAGACGGCGTCGGAACGGGTCGACGCGACGACCCGCGCGGTGAACGTGGATGCGTTCATACCGTGCTCTGCGACCGTCACGAGATAGGTGTCGAGGGCCGCTGCGCGCGCGGCGTCCGGAGGCTCGCCCGCGAGCATGCGAAGCAGGTCTGCGGCCTGGCCGAGGGCAGGGTCGGGCGGGATGGGAGCCTCTCCGCGACGCAGGCGTGCCCAGGCCGCGGCGAAGACGGCGGCAGCCCCTGCGAGACGAAAGCGTTCATCGCGCGGCGCTCCAGTCGCGGTGAGGTGGGCGATGGCCGCACGCAGCGCGTCCATCCCGTCTTCGGCGTCGAGGGCGCCGCCGAGTTGCGCGAGGCGCGCGAAGGCGCCTTCGCGCGCCGCCGCGAGCTCCGCCCGAACCGCTTCCCACTCGCGGGCTCCGGGCAGGGCACCGCCGAAGAGCAGCGCGAGGCCGTCCTCGTAGGTCGCGTGGCCGGCCAGCTCCTCGACGTCGTGCCCGCGCACGACGAGGCGCCCGCGCTCGCCGTCGATCTGCGAGAGGTGCGTCTCGGCCACCACCACGCCGTCGAGGCCTTCCTTCGGCGCGCTCTCCATCCGCGCGGTCTCGCTGATTCCCATCGCGCGACCTCCTTTGCACGGTACGATACGTGTCATGAAACATTCATCAACGTTGATTACTAGATCAAGTAATCAGCTCCTCGGTTCGCGTGAGGCGGCGGCCGTTCTCGGCGTCAAGCTGCCGACGCTGTACGCCTATGTGAGCCGTGGCCTGCTGCGAAGCCGCCCGGGGTCTGGCGGCCGCGCACGGGTCTACGCGCGGGCCGAGGTCGAGGCGCTGCGCCAGAAGGCCCGGGGCGAGCGGGGGGCGGAAGCGGCCGGAGCGCTGCGCTGGGGCGAGCCCGTCCTCGCGTCGTCGATCACTGCAATGACGGCCGAGGGGCCCCTCTACCGCGGTGAACCGGCGCTGGCACTCGCGCGCCGGGACGTTCCGTTCGAGTCGGTCGCCGAGCTGCTGTGGACGGGAACCCTGCCGGAGTCGTCTCCGCGATTCGCGGCGCAGCAGGGCGGCCCGGATCTCGCGCGGCTGGCGCGCGCGCTTCCGGCCGGAGCGTCGTTCTCGGCGTGGCAGGTCGCTGTCGTCGCGATGCTGGCGCCGCACGATCCGGGTCGCTTCGACCTCTCGCGCGGTGCGGTGCTGCCACGCGGGCGGTCGCTGATCCGCTGGCTGGCGGCGGCGCTGGCGTTCGCGACCGATCCGCGGCGCGCGGCCGCCTCCCTACGCGCCGAGACCGTCGCGCAGGGAGTGGCGACCGCTCTCGGTGTGCGTCCCGATCCGGCGAAGCTGCGAGCGATCGATCGCATGCTCACCTTGATGGCCGACCACGAGCTCAATGCGTCGACCTTCGCGGCGCGGGTCGCGGCCTCCGCGCAGGCCGATCCTCACGCGTGCATTCTCGCCGGACTCTGCACGCTCTCGGGCCCACTCCATGGCGGGGCGAGCGACCGGGTCGAGGCGCTGCTCGCGCAGATCGAGCGGCCCGCGGACGCGGCGCGGATCGTGCACGAACGCGAGCGCCGCGGCGAGCGTGTTCCGGGCTTCGGACACGGGTTCTACCGCGATGAAGATCCGCGGGCACGCATGCTGCTCGAGACCGCTCGCGCGGTGGGCGGTCGTGCGCGGGGCGTGCGCGAGATCGAGGCCGTCATCGAGACCATGACCGAGAGCGGACGACCCGGTCCGAACGTCGACACGGGAGCGGTCGCGCTGCGCTGTGCCCTCGGGATGCCGGGCGGGTGCGTGGCCGGGATCTTCGCCGTGGGGCGCTGCGCCGGCTGGATCGCCCACGTCGTCGAGCAGGCCGAGAGCGGGGAGCTGCTCCGGCCGCGTGCCCGGTTCGAGCCGCGGGCCGTCTAAGCCGTCCTCGTGGCGAGGTCCGCAGCCGGGTCCCTCGCCCCGCCGGGCCGCCCGCGGGGCCGGCTCCGCAGCCGCGCTGCCTTCCGTCCTGCACTTTTCATCCACAACCGGGCACGAGGCATGAGATGCTGCACCCCGTGTAACGCCCGGGCACCCATCGGGGCCCTACACCAGGGGGAAGCCATGTCTCGCAGAGTCGTTGGCCTTGCCGTTCCCGTTCTCGCTGCGCTGCTCGGATTCGAAGCGTCTGCCACCACGCTCACGCAGAATCTGTCGTGGACGATCAATCGCTCCGGAACGAGCACGAAGTACCGGGTCGTGGCGTACGGAGACTCGATCTATGCCGGCTACTACGGCTCGCTCTCGCGCGTGGCGAAGCGCGCGGCGCCGACCGTCGACGGCGAGTATCTCTCGAAGCTGTGGAACGCCGACATCGAGGTCGTGCGGCGCGCCAAGTCCGGCGCCGTCGCCTCGGACATCTTCAACAACAAGATCGTCGCCGAGCGCTCCTACATGCAGAGCTCGTCGACCCGCGTCGTGACCTTCGAGATGTGCGGCAACGACGGCCTCCAGGCGCGAAGCAACTTCGGAGGGCAGAGCGGCACCTGCAACTACGGCCCGCTCGACACCGCGCTCTCGAACTGCACGGCCTACAGCGCCGCCGCGATGCAGTACATCAACGCGAACGCCTACGCCGGAACGCGGCTCAAGGTGATCACCAATCTCTACTACCCGGGCTTCGACTCGGACAACGCGCTCTCGAAGTGCACCGATTCGGGAACGGGGCAGAAGGTGAACAAGCGAGCCGTGTTCCTGCCGTACATCGCGCGAATGAACTGGCGCGCCTGCTACCTCGCCAACGCCTACGGCTTCCAGTGTGCCGACAGCTTCGCCCAGTACATGGCGGCGGACTACGACTCCAACGGAGACGGCCTCGTCGACTCCGAGGCGATCCGCTACGTGCAGGGCGAGTCGGAGGACGCGTACGTGGCGAAGCTCATGACGACGTACTACGCGACGCTTCGCGACGCCAACGGCAAGCTACTCACCCCGAGCGCGAGCGCCGACTACATCCAGTCGGACAACACGCACGGCAGCTACACCGGCTCGACCATCTGGATCGGCCTGATCGGTGGCAGCGGGTCGGGCTCCGCCGCTCCTGACTACAGCGATGCGCAGATCGTCGGCGGCAAGAACCCGGTCTGGAACCTCTACGGTCACGAGCGCATGGGCTGGGCGCTCTCGGTCTACAACCCGGCGACGCCGTAGCCGGCTCGAGCGGAAGCGGTTCGGGGGCGACCGGCCCGGCCGCAACGCGAACGATCGCGCCGGGGCGCCGCAAAGGCGGCGCCCCGGCCTGCACGCCCCCGAGCCGCGCCCTACCTGCGACGCCTCACGCGAGAAGGCGAAGTGCGAGCAGTGCGGGGACGCCGCCGTAGTAGAGGACGCGGATCGCGATCTCGATGCGGCGCCGAAGCGAAGGCAGGCGCTCCGGAGCGACGCACGCCGCTGCGAAGCACAGACCCTCGGCAAGGCTGCGCCACGCACTCGCATACAGTACGAGGTAGGCGGTCGTCGTCGCCCAGTGGACGGCGAACGTCCGGAGATAGGCGCTGGGCCCGACCGAGTACCACTCGCCGAGCGCTCCGCCGTAGGCGATGTGCTGGTGCAGGTTGAAGAGCACCGCACCGGGGACGAGCGCGAAGAGCGGATACCGGGCGAGGAGTCGAAGGATCGGCCGGTCCGGGCGTGGTGCGCGCTCCGCGGCGTAGACCATCGCCGGCCGCTTTACCGCCTCGCGGGCACCCCTCGCTCCCTCGTCGGCAAGCGCAGCGAGAAGCGGCGCGGGATCGGCGAGCTCGAGGCCGAGACCGGCGCGTCGGCCCGAGCGCAGGAGCAGCGAGAAGCCCGGGCCCGGTAGCGGAATCCGCCACGGGGTGACGCCTTCGATCGCGGAGCACGCGATCTCGACGGTGGCGTCCGGGCGAACGACGCGCAGCACCCCGCCCGTGACCTCGATGCGTGCGGCGTGTGCGCGGCGCACCAGCAGGCCCGCGATTCCGGGCAGCAGCGTCATCGGAACGAGAAGGCGCGCAAGAACGGGGGGCGTCACGGGTGGGTCGGTCGAGAGCAGGACGAGGAGGAGAAGCCCGGGCATGCTTGCCGCAGCCACGCCGAGGAGCAGCGCCCCTGCGAGCCTTCCTCCGCGTGTCCACGCGCGGCCGCCTACCCGGATGGCGCGCTCGTCCGTACCGCTACCCCGCGTCGCGCCGTCGTCATATGCTGTCGCCGAGGTCACGAGCGCCGATGCCTAGCATGCCTCGAGGGCCGGAGCCGGCGAGCGGGCGTGCCCCGCGCCCCGAACGGCCGCACGCCGAGACGCGGGAGGTGCGGATCGTGACGACGGGCAGTATCCGCACGCGCGTGTGGCTGCTTGCGGGCGCCGTGCTGCTCACCGCCGCCGCGCTGATCGCTGCCGGCAGGCTCGTCATCGAGAAGATGCCTTCCGTGCCACCGCCCGACCCCGCCGTCGCGGCAAGCCCAGTCCCCGGGCGCGTGGCGCAGGTGCCAGAGCTGCGCGCCAGTCCGCGGCCAGCACGGCCGGTGCCGGCGCCCGAGCCGGCCGCACCCGCGCCGCCGGCCCCGGATCTCCAACCCGACGCGCCGACCTACACGGTCGACCCGCCCGGGAGTCCGCCGTCGGGCATCGGGCTCTTTCCGCCTCCGGGCACCGACCCACCGAAGCGCGGGATCATCGTCCCCGACGACGCCGAGCTGCCCGAGGGCTACGTGCGTCACTATCAGGCGACGGACGACGGCAAGGCGCTGCCTCCCATACTGCTCTTCCATCCCGACTACGAGTGGGTCGACGAGCAGGGTGCCGTCGTAGGGCTGCCGCAGAGCCGCGTGGTTCCGCCCGAGATGGCGCCGCCGGGCATCCCGATCCAGATCCTCGAGATCCCCGAGCCCGACGACGACGCGCCCTGACTGTGCTGAGGCGGAGGCCTCCGGGGTCTACGCGTGCGGAGCGCGGAAGGCGACCATGGCCAGCGGCGGGAGCGTGACGGCGATCGAGTGGGAGTGGCCATGGCTCGCCACGGGCTCCGCCCAGACGCCGCCCAGGTTGCCGATGCCGCTTCCTCCGTACGTCGTCGCGTCTGCGTTCAGCACCTCGTCCCATCGGCCTGCCACGGGAACGCCGAGCCGGTAGCCGTGGCGGGGAACCGGCGTGAAGTTGCAGGCGAAGACGAGCGCGGGGCTGCCCGAACTACCGTGACGGATCCACGACAGGACGCTCTGATCGACGTCGTGACAGTCGATCCACGAGAAACCGTGCGGGTCGTGGTCGAGCGCGTGCAGCGCCGGCTCGTCGCGGTAGAGGCGGTTCAGGTCGCGAACCCAGCGCTGAACGCCTGCGTGCAGCGGCCACGCGAGCAGGTGCCAGTCGAGGCTCTCCTCGTGGCTCCACTCACGCCACTGCGCGAACTCGCCTCCCATGAACAGGAGCTTCTTGCCCGGCTGCGCCCACTGACAGCCGAAGAGCAGGCGCAGGTTCGCCGCCTTCTGCCAGTCGTCTCCCGGCATCTTTGCCAGCAGCGACCCCTTGCCGTGGACGACCTCGTCGTGCGAGAGCGGCAGAACGAAGTTCTCGGTGAACGCGTACAGCATGCGGAACGTGAGCTCGGCGTGGTGGTACTTCCGGTGCACGGGGTCGTGAGAGAAGTACGAGAGCGTGTCGTGCATCCAGCCCATGTCCCACTTCGCACCGAAGCCGAGCCCGCCCATGCTCGTCGGACGCGAGACCATCGGCCACGCCGTCGATTCCTCCGCGAACGTCTGCACGTCGGGATGCAGCCGGTAGACGTCCTCGTTGAAGCGCCGCAGGAGCTGGATCGCGTCGAGGTTCTCGCGCCCGCCGTACGCGTTCGGAATCCACTCGCCTTGCTTGCGCGAGTAGTCGAGGTAGAGCATCGAGGCCACGGCGTCGACGCGCAGCGCGTCCACGTGGTATCGATCGAGCCAGAACAGGGCGCTCGAGAGCAAGAAGCTTCGCACCTCGTTGCGCCCGTAGTTGAAGATGTAGCTGCTCCAGTCGGGATGGAAGCCCTGCCGCGGATCGCCGTGCTCATAGAGGTGCGTACCGTCGAAGTACGCGAGGCCGTGACCGTCGGCGGGGAAGTGAGACGGCACCCAGTCGAGGATCACGCCGACGCCGCGCTGGTGCAGGTGATCGATCAGGAACATGAGGTCCTGCGGCGTTCCGTAGCGGCTCGTCGGCGCGAAGTAGCCCGTCGTCTGGTAGCCCCACGAGCCGTAGAAGGGGTGCTCCATCAAGGGCAGCAGCTCGACGTGCGTGAAGCCCATGTCGAGGACGTAGTCGGCGAGCAGCGGCGCGATCTCGCGGTAGCCGAGCCAGCGGTGTCGATCGCCGGGCACTCGGCGCCACGAGCCGAGGTGCAGCTCGTAGATCGAGATCGGCGCGCCGAGTGCGTTGTGCCGCGAACGCTGCGCCATCCACGCGCCGTCGCTCCATTCGTAGTCGAGTGGCCAGACGACCGAAGCGGTCCTCGGTGGCACCTCGGCATGGAACGCGAAGGGATCGGCCTTCTCGGCGCGGAACCCGTGGTAGCGCGAGGCGACGTGGTACTTGTAGTGCGCGCCGGCGGCGACGCCGGGGACGAAGCCCTCCCAGATGCCCGAGCTGGCGCGCGCGTGCAGCGAGTCGACACCGGGGCGCCAGCCATTCCAGTCGCCGAGCACCGACACGGCCTCGGCGTCGGGCGCCCAGACGCCGAAGCAGGTGCCCTCCGTCTGGCCGGCGCGGATCGGATGCGCGCCGAGCTTCTCCCACAGGCGCACGTGCGTGCCCTCGTTGAAGAGGTAGAGATCCTCTTGCGTGAGCATCGTCGGACGCACGGGCGGCGCCTCGCGCGAGCGCGCACGCATCCGTGTCTCGGTCATGCGTCCACTCTACGACGCGCCCGCCGGCACGAGCCGGCGGCCGTTCGGCGAGAAGATCGGAAAGCTCGCCCAGCCCTGTCGCTGGAGGAAGTACTGCACGGACACGCCGAGGACGCCGAGGCCGTAGGTGACCGAGCGCCGGAAATTGATCGACGATGCCTCGTCGAAGTACGCTGCCGGGCAGCTGATCTCGCCGATCTCGAAGTCGCGGTACAGGATCTGCGCCAGCATCTGGTTGTCGAAGACGAAGTCGTCCGAGTTCTCGAGGAGCGGGAGGGCCGTGAGCACCTGACGCGAGAACGCGCGGTATCCCGTGTGATACTCGGAGAGCTTCGCGCCGCAGAGCAGGTTCTGCGCTGCGGTCAGGGCCCGATTCGAGACGTACTTGTACAGGGGCATGCCGCCGCGGCGTGCGCGTCCGCCGAGAACGCGCGACCCGAGCACGACGTCGAACGGCCCGTCGGTGATCAGGCCCACCATCGCCGAGATCAGCTTCGGCGAGTACTGGTAGTCGGGATGGAGCATGACCACGACGTCCGCACCGAGGCGCAGGGCCTCGGCGTAGCAGGTCTTCTGGTTGCCTCCGTAGCCCCGATTCTGCTCGTGGACGAGCGTGCGCAGACCGAGGCGCCGGGCGATGTCGACGGTCTCGTCGCGGCTGGCGTCGTCGGTCACCACGACCTCGTCGACGATGTCGAGCGGGATCTCGGCGTAGGTGCGCTCGATGGTCCGGGCGGCGTTGTACGCCGGCATGACGACGACGATTTTCTTCCCGTGGAACACGCTGGAATGTTACCCTCGCGACTCTGGCGCGCACCCGCGGAGACGGCGTCCAGGCCCGGGTGGCGAAACGGGTAGACGCGGGCGACTTAAAATCGCCTGGCCATCGGCCTTGCAGGTTCGAGTCCTGCCCCGGGCACCGCGCGGCGCTTCGCCGCGCGTCAGCCCCCGAGCGCCGACGCGCTCACGCGCGCCAGGACGTCGTCGGCCTTCAACAGCGCCTCGAGCGACTCGCGGTCGAGAAGCGTCACGCGCTGATACCCGAGCGCCGGCATCTCCAGCTCGAGACGAAAGACTTCGCGCGGGTCCTTGATCACGCGCCGGATCCGGACCTCGCCGCCCTCGACGATCTCGGTGCGTAGCGAGTCGAGAATGCGGCGAACACGTCGCGCGCTCCGCAGCGACGGATGCTGCAGCGCCTCGAAGGTGCGCGCTCGCGCCGAGATCTTGTATGCGCCCGGAGGCCTCATGGCGCGCGGGAGAATACCCGGACCTCGCCGCGCGATTCAAGCGGCGAGTGCGCGAGGCTGCGCGATTCAGACCACGTACCGGGAAGCACTACCAGTGCCCTCTCGTGCGGTGCGCAGTGTCCGTTCGAGCGCGCAGCGATCGGCCGGCGCGGCGGCGAGGAACTCGATTCCGATCCCGTCCCGCGCTGCGCTTTCGCTGCGCGAGGCGGGGGCGGAGCCACGCCCCACCCACGCTACGCGCCCGACGGAGTCGAAGCCGCGTCCATCGGGGAGCGTGATCTCGACGAGGACGCGCCGGCCCGGTGCGAGCCGTTCGGACGTGTGCACGAAGACGCCCCCGCGCGAGAGGTTCGTGCACCATTCGCGTGTCGCGCGGAAGAAGGGCCTTCGGGTGGCGAGGTCGGTCTCCGAGTCGATGGTCGAGATGCGAACGGGGAGGCTGAGCGCGAGCCGCGGATGCACGCGGCGCTCGATGCCGGTCTTGCTCATCGCAGAGCCCCTCCGCACACTGCATCGGACGAATCGGCGTCCGTGCTTGAGGGACCCGGAAGGAGGATCGCGTGCGAGGCTCCGGCGAGCCGCCGCGTCGTCAGCGTCCCGCGGTCGGCCTCGCAGCGGGCGCGCGCGATGAGGCCCCCGGGAGCGGCCCCGCCACCGAGCGGCTCGCAGGCCAACACGTCGTCCGCGAGGCGCTGCGCGCCCGGCGCCGGCGGCTCGTTCGGCTCGTGCTGGAGGACGGCCGCCGCATGGAGGAGGCGCGCGATCTCGCCGCGCTCGCTGCGGCGGCGGGAGTCGAGGTGGCGGTCGTCCCGCACCGCCGGCTCGGTGAGATTGCCGGCGCGGAGGCGCGAAGCCAGGGAGCGATGCTCGAGGCCGGTCCGCTCCCCGAGCTGGTGCTCGCGGACCTGCTCACGGGAGATTCGGGGACGCGTCGCCTCGTCGCTCTGGATGGGGTGGAAGACCCTCAAAATCTCGGAGCGATTGCTCGAGTGGCCGATGCGGCCGGAGCGAGCGGGCTCATTCTCACCCGGCGTCGCGCGCCTCCGCTCTCGCCCGCGGTCTCTCGTGCGAGCGCCGGTGCGATCGAGCATCTTCCCGTCGCCCGGGTGCCGAACCTGCCGCGCGCTCTTCTCGATCTGCGGGAGGCGGGCTTCTGGAGCCTCGGCGCCGAGCCCGATGCCGAAGCCGATCTCTTCTCCGCGTCTGACCGCCTGCTCTCGGGGGACCTCGTCGTCGTGCTCGGAGCCGAGGGCCGCGGGCTTCGTCGGGGCGTTCGCGCGGTCCTCGATCACGAGGTCCGCATTCCGATGGCCGGGCGAGTCGACTCCCTCAACGTCTCGACGGCCGCCGCCGTCGTGCTCTTCGAGCTGCTCCGTCGGGGTCGCGGCGGTGCGGGTGGCTGAGGCTGCGACGCACACCCGTTGCGAGCCGCAGGTGCTGGCCCTATCCTGCGGCGGTTCCTCTCCAGGCTGGCGTAGCTCAATCGGTAGAGCGGCTGATTTGTAATCAGCAGGTTATGGGTTCAAGTCCCTTCGCCAGCTCCGGGTTCGGGGGCGGTTCCAGAGCTTCTCGTCGGGCGATCCACCCGACACGATTTTCGCACGGAGATCATCCCGCAGTCGTCGGTCTGCCGGCGCATCGCCGGAGGGCCGAGGGGCGGGTGTCGACGTGTCTTTTTTTCGCGTCATGACATCGGGCGGGTGTGCGGTTGCGGCCCGCGCGGTTCGTGGTCGAGGAGCGGAGAGGTACCGAAGCGGTCAAACGGGGCAGACTGTAAATCTGCTGGCTCACGCCTTCGAAGGTTCGAATCCTTCCCTCTCCACCACGAGATGCATTCGATCGGAGATCGTTCGGTGGCGGAGACGCCGAGAGCGTGGGCGGGAATAGCTCAGCTGGCTAGAGCACGAGCCTTCCAAGCTCGGGGTCGCGGGTTCGAATCCCGTTTCCCGCTCCACGCGCGGCGCACCGGTCGGTGAGGAAGAGGAGCGAGTCGGGCGAGAGAGGCGAGGCACAGCGAGGGGCACACCGGCCCACGTAGCTCAGTCGGTAGAGCACGTCCTTGGTAAGGACGAGGTCAGCGGTTCGATCCCGCTCGTGGGCTCCAGTTGACGGGACGAGCGAAGCCGGCGTGAGGGCCGGGCGCAGAGCGAGAACGAAACGAACGACCCGAACGGCGGGAGCGACGGATCGAAACGGCGCAGACGGCGGGTTGGAGCCGGACGGAAAGAGAAGGAACACGAATGGCCAAGGCGAAGTTCGAGCGCAAGAAGCCGCACGTGAACGTGGGGACGATCGGTCACGTGGACCACGGCAAGACGACGCTGACGGCGGCGATCACGTCGCGGCAGGCTGCGAAGGGGTTGGCGC
>JADLGR010000102.1 GCA_020849175.1 Deltaproteobacteria bacterium | reverse complement strand
GCGCCGGCCTCGCGACGGGACGCTCCGGGAGACCCCGGGGTTCCCGCCGCCCCGCGCCTCCGCTAGCGTCCCCGCCAACCGGTCGTTCCTCCCTCCTGGACGCCCGCCACCCCATGACCCGAGCAAGAGGCCCAGACAGCCGCGTGGCGGATTACGATCTCATCGCGAGACGGGCCGATCTCGAGGCCCTCTCGCGGGACTTGCTGCACGAGAAGGTGGTCGCCTTCGACACGGAGGCGGACAGCTTCTACCACTACTTCGACAAGACCTGCCTGGTGCAGATCGCGTGCTCGCGCGGCATCTACCTCGTCGACCCGCTCGCGCTCGGAGGCCCCGCCGAGCTCGCACCGCTCGGCGCCGTCTTCGCTTCTCCGTCCGTGCAGAAGATCTTCCACGCCGCCGAGTACGACATCTACGTGCTCAAGCGCGACTGCGGCTTCGAGTTCACGAATCTCTTCGACACGATGATCAGCGCGCAGCTCCTCGGGTATCCGTCGATCGGTCTCGCCGCGCTCGCCGAACGACACCACGGAGTGTCGCTTCCGAAGGACGAGCAGCGATCCGACTGGTCGCAGCGGCCGCTCACGCCGAACCAGCTCTCGTACGCCGCGGCCGACGTCGCCTACCTGCTCCCGCTCGCGCTGACGCTCGCGGGGGAGCTCGCGGCGGCCGGGCGTCGGACGTGGGCGAACGAAGAGTTCGAGGCGCTCACTCGCCGCGAATGGCCGGGACGCCAGTTCGACGAGCTCGGATATCTCAAGATCAAGGGTGCGCGCGGCATGGAGAAGACCTGCCTCGCCGTGCTGCGCGAGCTGTTTCTGGTGCGCGACGCGCGCGCGCGGGAGATCGACCGGCCGCCGTTCAAGGTGCTCGGCAACCGCGCACTGCTCGAGATCGCGGAGCGTCAGCCCGAGACGCTCGAGAATCTCGGCGAGATCAAGGGCATCACGGACCTGATCCTGCGCCGCCTCGGCCGCGACGTGCTCGCCGCGGTGGCGCGCGGGCGCAAACGGGGCCACGGCCCGCTGCCACGCATCGAGGGCGGCGGGCGCCGCCGGATGGACCGGCCGACCGAGCGCAGGCTCGCCGCGCTCAAGCGCTGGCGAGCCCGCCGCGCAGCCGAGCTCGCTCTCGACCCGGGCGTGCTGTGCCCGAACGCCGCGCTCGAATCCGTCTCGGCGAAGAACCCGGCCAGCCCGGACGAGTTCGCGAGGATTCCCGAGCTCAAGCCCTGGTTCGCGAGAGAGTTCGGCAGCGAGCTGCTGGCGGAGCTGCGCGCCGACCGCGACGCCGACGAGACCGAGGCGACCGCCTCCTGATCGCGAGCCGCGTGCGGCCCCGCGTCGCGCACCGGCTACCTCGGGAACAGCTCCGCGATCGTGCGCTGGATCGAGAGAGCCGCCGCTCGCGGATCCGGCGCCTTGCGAATCGGGCGCCCGACGACGATGTAGTCGGCGCCGTTCAGCAGCGCCTGACGATCGGTCACTACGCGCTTCTGGTCGTCGGCGAGCTGATTCTCGAGCGGTCGAATGCCGGGGCTCACGATGAGGAAGCCGTCTCCGAACTCTTCCCGAAGCCTCGGTCCTTCGACCCCCGACGCGATCACACCGTCACATCCGGCCGCCATCGCTCGCCTCGCTCTCGACAGGACGAGCTGCTCGACGCTCACGCTCTCGGGAAAGCCGAGATCGCGCAGATCGTCGACATCCATGCTCGTGAGGACGGTGACGCCGAGGATCGAGAGATCCTTCTTCTCCGAGCATGCCGCCCGGATCATCGCCTCGTTGCCGTGGACGGTGACGAACGTGACGCCCTTGTCACGGAGCTGCTTCACGGCGGATCTCACGGTCTCGGGGACGTCGAAGAGCTTCAAGTCGACGAAGATCCGCTTGCGCATCGCCACGAGCTTCTCGACCAGCGAGAGGTAGTTCCCGGCGAGCAAGATCTCGAAGCCGAGCTTGTAGAAGCGGACGGCGTCCCCGAGAACCTCGACGAAGCGAAGGGCTTCGCCGTGCGTCGAGAAGTCGAGCGGAAAGATCAGCCTCTCCTCGCGCGCGATCGGCTTCGTGGAGAGAAGGGATTTCTCGGTGGCATCGCGAGTCGTCATGATCGATCGTGGGCGAGCCGGCTCGGTCCTGGGCGCTCGCTGCGGGTCCTCGGTGATGCGTTGGAGATGAAGTCGACAGCGGCTTCGGAGGAGGACTCATACCCGAGGCGTCGCGGCGTGGAAAGTATCGCGTGGGCACACCGGGCTTCGGGAGCAGCGCCCAAAGAAAATGGCCCCCCGGTCACTCGACCGGAGGGCCTATTCGATCTGGCGTCCCGAGACCTGGAGAAGGCGGGGTGCCGTTCTGGGGGAATGCGCCTTTTGTTCTCGTTCGTCTCAGAACCTCGGTCCGCCGAGTAGCGCGCCCACGTCACTCGCCGAACCGAACCAGATCGACTCCACGCCAAAGGGTAAGAGCATGAAGCGTGCCAGCTCGAGACGATCCTGCGGTCGTGTCCAAGTCCGTGTTCTTGCTGACTTCGCGTGTCGGCTCGCCCAGGCGCTGCGTGACGGGGTGCCGCACGAAGTGGCAGGGTTGCGCACGCGAGCTCGCGGCCTCGATGCCAGACCATTGAATTCTCGGAGGATTCTAGAAACCACGCGGATGCAGCCGAACGGCGCATCGCAACTTTTTGCGGCATCCATGGCCGTGGCGATCGGGCCGCTGCTGCTC
>JADLGR010000101.1 GCA_020849175.1 Deltaproteobacteria bacterium | reverse complement strand
CGAGGGCTTCTACGTGTCGTTCTCTGGTATTCTCACCTTCCGCCGCGACCGCGGCCTGCGCGAGGTCGCAGCGGCCCTCCCGCTCGACCGGCTGCTGGTCGAGACCGACGCGCCGCTGCTCGCGCCCGAGGGGTTTCGCGGCCGCCGCAACGAGCCGGCGCACGTGGCGCGCGTGGGCGAAACCCTCGCGCGTGTCCACGGACGCGAGGTCGAGGAAGTTGCGCACATCACGACCGAGAACGCGCGCACGCTGTTTCGGATCGACGCTGCGCCCGCCACGGAGGCTCGCGATGCCTGACATCGAGGACACGCTCGCACTCGCTTCGCGTCTGGCCCGCGAGGCCGGCGCCGTGCAGCGAGAGCGTTACGAGACCGAGCTGCGAATCGGCACCAAGAGCGCGCCGGTCGATCTCGTGACCGAGGTCGACCGGCGCTGCGAAGAGCTGATCGCCGGCGCGCTGTCGCAGGAACGCCCGGCGGACGCGATCCTCGCCGAGGAAGGAACCAGCCGGTCCGGCAGGGGCTCCGGCTGGCTCTGGGTGATCGATCCTCTCGACGGCACCGTCAACTACGCGCACGGCTATCCGCGCTTCTGCGTCTCGATCGGCGCCGAGCACGAGGGCATCCGGACCGTGGGCGTCGTCTACGATCCGCTGCTGGACGAACTCTACCACGCCGTTCGCGGAGCCGGCGCCTTCCGCAACGGGGCGCCGATCCGCGTTTCGCGCGAGAGCGACCTCGCACGCGGTCTGTTCGCGACGGGGTTCGCGTACGACGTCCATCACAGCGCCGACGACAACCTCGATGCGTTCGGACGCTTCGTGAAGAGCGCCCGTGCGGTGCGCCGCGACGGCAGCGCGGCGCTCGACCTGTGCTACGTCGCGAGCGGTCGCCTGGACGGCTACTGGGAGCGCAAGCTCCACGCGTGGGACGTCTCGGCCGGTGCGCTGATCGTCGAGGAGGCCGGCGGACGCGTCACCGATCTTCGGGGCGGCCCGCTCCCCGCAGATGGCAGCCGCATCGTGGCGAGCAACGGCCTCGTTCACGACGCGATGCTGGCGCTCCTCTCACCGCGGTAGCGAAGCCTTTGCCTCTCGCGCGGCGTCTCGCGCCAGCGCACGCCCCCCGGCGTCACTCGCAGCCCTTGTACTTCTCCAGCAATCGGCGCGGCTTTCGCAGGGCATCGCGGCGGAACGGGTCGCCGAGCTCGCGCGTCACCATCATCTCGAGGATCGTCGTGCGGCCTTCGGACTGCGCGGCGCACGCCTCACGCAGCGCCGGACCGACGTCGCCGAGCTTCTCGATCGTCTGCCCTTCCGCGCCCATCGCACGCGCGACCCCCGCGAAGCTCGGGTTCGCGAGGTCGACGCCGAGGAAGCGGTTGCCGTAGAAGTCGACGTGGTTCTTCTTCTCGGCTCCCCACTGGCCGTTGTTGAAGACCACCGCGGTCACGGGGATCCGCTCGCGGACACAGGTGAGGATCTCGCCGAAGCTCATGCCCCACGCGCCGTCGCCGACGTATGCGATGGCTGGCCGCTCGGGCGCTGCGACCTTGCAGCCGATCATGGTTGGAAACGCGTAGCCGCAGTTGCCGAACATCATGGCGCCGAACATGCTTCGCGGCCGGTCGAAGCGCAGATAGCTGTTGGCGATCTGGCAGATGTTCCCGATGTCGGTCGAGACCATCGCATCCTCGGGCATCGCCTTCTCGAGCTCGCGAAGCATCTGCCGCGGGTGCATGGCGTGCGAGCCGCGTGCGACCTCGAGGCTCCACGGGTCGTGCTCGAAGTCCCAGCCGGCGAGTTCCCGCTCCCATGCGCCGCGTGTCTCGGCGATGCGGGCCCGGCGCGCGTCGCGCGTCTTCGTTCCCGCGAGCGGCCGACCGGCGAGCCGCGCAGCGAGCGCGAGCGCGGCCTCGCGCGCGTCGCCACAGATCGTGACGGCGGGCTTCTTCACGAGCCCGAGCACGCGCGGATCGGCGTCGACCTGGATGAGCTTCGCCTCCCTGGGCCAGTAATCGAAGTCGTACTGGGGGAGCGTGCCGAACGGGCCGAGCCGAGATCCGAGGGCGAGCACGACGTCGGCTTCGTGGATGAGCCGCATCGCTGCCTTCGATCCGTGGTAGCCGAGCGGACCACACCACAGGGGGTGGCTCGCAGGAAAGGCGTCGTTGTGCAGGTAGCTGGTGGCGACCGGTGCGCCGAGCGCCTCGGCCAGCGCCACGGCGGCAGTCACACCGCCCGCCATCACGACGCCGCCACCGGCGAGGATCACCGGGAATCGTGCTCCCGCGAGCAGCGCCGCCGCCCGCTCGAGGCTCTCCGTTCCGCCCGGACCGCGCTCGATGCGAATCGGATCGCCGATCTCGCACTCGAGCTCGCCGTAGAAGAAGTCGCGCGGGATGTTGAGCTGGACCGGTCCCATCTCGAGCAGGGCCCGGTCGAAGGCGCGGGCTGCGAGCTCCGCCATGCGGGCGGGTCCGGTCACGTGCGCCTGGTACTTCGTGATCTTCGAGAAGATCGGGAGCTGGTCGGTCTCCTGGAATCCACCGAGTCCCGTCGTGAGGCTTCCAGTCTCGGGCGTGATCGCGACGACCGGGCTGTGCGCCCAAAAGGCGGCTGCGATCGCGGTGACGAAGTTCGTGATCCCCGGGCCGTTCTGGCCGACGCACACGCCGTGTCGTCCCGTCGTGCGCGCGTAGCCGTCGGCCATGTGCGCCGCTCCCTGCTCGTGCACCGTCGGGACGAAGCGGATGCCGGCGGCAGGGAAGAGGTCGAGCGCGTCCATGTAGGCCGAGCCAACGATGCCGAAGACGTCGGTCACGCCGTGGGCGACCATGGTCTCGACGAGCGCCTCGCTCGGTGTCATGCGGCAGCGGCCCTTCGCCACGGTGCGACGATCGTCGCGAGAGTCGGTCACGGAGGGCTCCCTTCAGCGACCCTCGCGCGCGCGCGCGGCCGCGGCTTCCTCGTCACCTTGCGAAAGCAATCGTCGCACAGACCGTGGGTCGTGAGGAAGAGCCTCCCGCTCCACGGCCAAAGAGCAAGGCCAAGCGTACGGCCGCACTTGCCGCAGCGACGGTGGGCGACGGTCGGAACGATGGTCTCCATGGCACTCCTGGGCGTGCAGCCCCGTTCGAATGCAGCTCGACCGAGCGATCCCCGCAAGAACCGGGCCGGCGCGGCGCGACGCTCCAGACGCGGCGCTCTCCACGCTGTGACGCCGGGCCCCGGTGGGTGTGCGACTACTCGTCGAAGTGCTCTTCGGACTCGGGGCTCGCAGGCGCCGTGTCGGAAGTCCCTGCGTCCTTCGCTGAATCGCTCGCCGCTGCCGGCCTGGCGGCGAAGAGCGTACGGAAGCTCGTCAGTCCGACGGGGAGCCACTCCTTCGCGGTCGGAGACAGGCGGTAGACGGTCCTCGACGCCGGATCTCGAACGAACGAGCCCTTTCCATCGGGATCGGCGCCAACGTCGACTGTCGCGAGCGGCGGAGCATCTGCGGTGGATCCGAGGACACGGATCCGAACACGCGGCGGCTCGAGGCCGAGCCTTGCCAGATCGGCATCGCTCGCCTTCTCGGTGACGATGTCGGCAGCGCGGAGCCGCGCCAGCTCGGCGGCCAGACGGGCCGCCTTCCCCGGGTCGACGACCTCCGGGCTGCCCGTCCAGCCCGCGTCGCCGTGCTCGAGCTTCTCGTCGAGCGACGCCCCGCCCTCGTCACGCAGCGAGAGCTCGACCGCGTGCGCGTCGGTCGCGACGAAGTGGGAGACCTCCTTGTACCGGTACGCGACGACCGTGCGTGCGAACTCGTCGAGGCGCTGTGCCGCCACGCGATACAGCGAAGGATGCTGCGCACGAACGAGGCGCTTTCCATTCTGCTCCGCGCCGAAGGCGATGTGGAAGACGGGAGACGCCTGGCCATCGGCGCCGACCTTGCCGGCGAGCGTCACGTCGAGCACCGGCACGTCGAGGCCCGTGGCTGCGTCGGGGCCGGGCGCGTCCTCGAAGGAGTCGGCCCGCAGATAGCCGAGGTTCGAAAGCAGGGCGTCGACCGTGGCGTCGTCCGCCGGCCCTGCGATGGGCTCGACCATCTTCCAGCCCGATCCGCTTCGCTCGACGCGCACGTGGCCTCCAGGCCAGCGTACCACCGCGCTCTCGATCGATGCGCGGTCGAAGTTCGCCACGCGGCGGTCGCGCAGGTCGTCGAGGCTCCGTTCGAGATTGGTCGCCCGGTAGGTCGGGATCGTCACGATGCGCTCAGGCTGCGCCGCCGTCGCCACGTACGTCCCGCTTCCGACAGGCGCCTTCTTCCCCACGCGCAGCGCGTAGTCCTTGCCGCCGGCGCCAAAGCGTACGATGCGGCTCGTCGCACCGAGCCCGTACACGTCGGCCGCCTGCGGGCTCTCGATCTCCTTCTCGCTCGCGAGCTCTGCGAGGCTCGCCGCGATGCCATCGAGATTGACGGCGTCGCCAGGGAACGAGAGCGGCGCCACCACCTGCCATGCGCCTTGCTTGCGCTCGGCGCGCGCCGTCTTGCCGTCGTTCGTCGTGAGCTCGATCCACGCCACGTCGTTCCCCGAGACGTCGGGGAACAGGCGCTTCGCCGTCTGCTCTGCCTCCTTGCGCTGCTCGCCGCCGCGAACCTCGTACAGATACACGAAGGCGCCGAGTGCAGCGGCGACGACGAGAAGCAGGGCCGTGGCGCGCGGATTCATCGTCCCGGCGCACGCCTCCGGAGCCACCAGGCGAGAACGCCGAGCACGGCGATCGCCTCGGGGAGCACCGCGAGCGCGAGGTAGCGGATGTTCGAGAGCTGCTCCGAGGAGAGCTCGACGCGCGACGGGCGAGACTTGTTCGGCCGGATCGAGATCGCCTCGACGTCGCCGAGCAGCCAGTTCACGCTGTTCACGAACAGATCGCGGTTTCGGTAGCTGTCGAGAAGCTGATTCGCGGCGAAGTCGGAGTCGCCGAAGACGACGAGTCGCGGGACGCTCTCGCCCTTCTTCTCCTCCGTCTCGGCGCCGCTCCCGACCAGCGGCTTTCCGGCGACCGCGAGCGGGACCGGGCCCTTCAGGTCCGACTCCGCGAGCTCCGCCTTGCCCTCGCCGAAGAACGCCTCGAGATCGCGCTCGGCCCACGAATCCGGGCTCGTCTTCACGATCTCGGTGTAGTTCGAGCGTCCGGCCTCGGTCGGGCGAACGCTGCGTGCGACATGGAACAGCGTCACCTCGCGCAGGCCCTTCGTGATGGCATGTGCGCCGTACTCGCCCGCGAACGGCGTCGCCGCGCGGCCGAAGAAGCCCTGCAAGCGGTCGACGACGACGTCCTCGCCGACGCTCACGCCCCATCGCTCGAGGTCCTTGCCGAGGTCCGACCGGGAGCGCGGATCGAGCAGCACCAGCAGCGATCCGCCGCGCTCGAGGTAGCGCTCGAGCGCAGCGTGCTCCTCCTCGGGCAGTGGCCGCGTGGGACCGGCCGAGATGACGACGTTCGCGTCGGCCGGCACGTCGCCCTTCTGGCCGAGGACCAGGCTCTCGACCGTGTAATTCTCGTTGCGAAGCGCCTCGGCCGCGCGCGAGAAGCCCTCCTTGCCGTCGGCGCCCTCGCCCTTCGCGGGACGCTCGCCGTGGCCGTCGAGGAGGTAGACCTTGCGCGTGCCCTGGCGCGTGAGCTTCACCAGCGCGTTGGTGAGCTTCTCCTCGTCGAGCTCGGTCAGCTCGACGGCGTCGTTTCCGATCGCGACGCGAACGAGGCCCTTGCCGAGCTGGTCGGGCGAGATGCCGAGCTTCTCGACGAGATCGGGCCGCGCAGTCGGGTCCGCGTACTCGACCTTGAACTTCGGGCTCTCGTAGGCGTAGCGCTCGAGCAGCTCGCGAACGGGCCCGATCTCACCGGCGGAGACGAACGCCGTGACGCTCACGTCGCCCGGCAGGCCCTGGAGCACCTTCTGCGTCTGGTCGGTGAGAGAGTGGACGCCCGCCTCGCTCCAGTCGAAGCGAACGGGATGGCGCTGCGCCAGGAAGGCCAGCAGCCCGAGGATCGCGAGCGCGAGCACCGTCGAGACGACGGCGGTCGTTCCGTAGCGTGAGGCGCGGCGCGCCTCACCCGTGTGCAGGCGCGCGCGAACCGCATCGAGGCTCGCGACCAGCGAGATCCCGAGCAGGACCGCGCCGACCACGATGTTGCCCCAGATGAGATGAGGCCCCGTCGGCGCACCGGCGAGCATCAGGAACACGGCGACGAGCCCGAACAGGATGAGGACGAGACCGAGCGGAGCGAGTAGGGATGCCCAGCGCTTCATGGCTCTACCGCCACCGGACCGATTCGACGGCGAACTTCGTGAGCACGAGCGCACTGGCGACGAGCACACCGAAGTACGCGAGGTCTGCCGTGTCGACGAGGCCCTTCACGAATCGTTCGAAGTGCTCGGCCGTCGAGAGCCAGCGAAGGACGTCGGCGATCCCCGTCGCCGACCCGATCGCGCCGCCGGCTGCGCCGAGGTCGGCGAGGAACGAGAGCATCCACAGGACGAGCAGCAGCACGAACGAGAATGCGAACGCGATGATCTGATTGCGGGTGAGCGACGACGCGAAGGCGCCGATTCCCGCGTAGGCGAGCCCGACGAGCCACAGGCCGAGCAAGCCCGCCAGCGTCTTCTCGATCTCGGGGTCTCCGTAGAGCAGGAGGATCCCGGGATAGAGCGCGAGCAGCGCGACCAGCAGCGTCACGAACGCGGCGGCCGCGAGATACTTGCCGAGTACGATGTCCCAGATCGTGAGCGGGCTCGTCAGCAGCAGCTCGTCCGTGTGGTTCGCCTTCTCGGACGCGAACAAGCCCATGGTGATGCCGGGAATCATGAACAGCAGCACGACCGACATGACGCCGATGAACGGTGCGATCACGTGATCGTTGAGGTTCAGCTCCTTCATCTGGTCGAAGTACTGGAACTGCTGCATGCGCAGGATGTACTCCTCGAACTGGAGCAGGCTCGAGAGGAAGAAGAAGCCCGCCAGCAGCACGAAGAGCGTGAGGACGGCGTAGGCCACCGGCGAGACGAAGAGCGAGCGCAGCTCGCGCGAGGCGATCGTCGGTACGTGTCTCATGCCGAGGCCGCCTCCGGCGCCGTGGCCTCGTCGCGAGCCGTCTCGCGCGCGAACACGGCCTCGAGGCCCTGGCCTCCCTGGACGATCTGCGCGAGCGGAGCGTCGAGGCGCTTACGCCCGCGGTGGATGAGGATCACGCGCTGGCAGATGGCTTCCACCTCCGAGAGGATGTGCGTCGACAGGATCACCGTGTGCTGGATTCCGTCGGGGCCCGGCGCGGCGAGGCTCGCGATCAGCGCGCGGATCTCGCGGATCTGCACCGGGTCGAGGCCCACGGTCGGCTCGTCGAGGATCAGCACGGGCGGCTCGTGGATGATCGCCTGACCCAGCCCCACGCGCTGCCGGTAGCCTTTCGAGAGCGAGCCGATGACGCGGCGCCTCACGTCGAGAAGGCCGCAGCGGGCGAGCGTGCGCTCGACGGCCTGCTTGCGAGCGCCGCGCGGCAGCCCTTTGATCGCGGCCACGAAACGCAGATAGCCCTCGACGTCCATTTCGGGATAGAGCGGCGGCATTTCGGGCAGGTATCCGACCGAGCGCCGTGCCTGTAGCGGATCGGTCAGCATGTCGTGACCGTCGATCAGCGCCGTCCCGTCGGTCGGAGGAAGAAAGCCCGTGAGAATCCGCATCGTAGTGGTCTTCCCTGCCCCGTTGGGCCCCAGGAAGCCGACGACCTCTCCGCGCGTCACCTCGAAGGAGACGTCGTCCACCGCCACGTGCTCGCCGTAGCGCTTCGAAATGCCGCGCGCCTCGATCAAGACCGCGCTCCTCCGGCCGCGAGGCCGTTCAAGAAGATGTCCACCACCGTTCGCGCCACCTTGAGGTAGTACTCGCGAGCGTCGTCGGCCGTGCCATCGAGACGAATCAGATCGAGCACGAGGCTGGTGACGACGAGCTCGAGCGCACCGATGAAGACGTAGCAGGCGACGTCGGGATCGAGATCGGGGCGCAGCTCGCCGGCTTCCTGCCCCGCGCGCAAGATGCGGGCCACGGCCTGCATCAGCGCCGACACGGCCCGGATCTGGCCGGGCTCCGCGAAGCGCGACGAGCGCTGGATCTCGAGCACCAGCACCTTGACCCATTCCGGGTGGAGCCGGTACGCGTTCAGGATCAGCGCCGCGACCGAAACCAGCTTGTCGGCCGCCGGCGTGTCGCGATGCGAGACGCCGTCGACGGCCGCGAGGAAGGTGCTCCAGCGCTCCGCGAAGATCGTTTCGAGGATCTCTTCCTTGTTCTTGAAGTAGTGGTAGACGAGGCCGTAGGCGATCCCGGCCTCGCGCGCGATGTCCGAGACGCGGGCGCGGTGGTAGCCGCTGCGCGCGAAGACCTTGATCGCGGCGCCGAGGATCGCCTCGCGCTTGTCCCGGCGCGGCAGTGCGCCGGCGCCAGCGGAATCGCTCGGGGAAAGCGCGAGCGCGGGTGCCCGGGCCATGGCGTGAATCGCATCCCCCCTGCAGGTCTTCTGCGCGGCGCAATATGAGACGAGCGACCGGGCGCGTCAACCGCGGCGCTCCGAGAGAAAGACGCCGCGCTCCCCCGCGGTATTCGTATCCGTTGCTTCGAAGGCAGGCCGCTGTACCCTCTGGCGATGCGCCGCGCCCTTCTCGTGCTCGCCCTGTCGCTCGCGACCCTCCCGCTCGCGGCGAAGTCCGAAGCGCTCACGCCGGCGCAGGCCGAGGCCGCGCGAGCGTGGCGCGGGAGGTCCTGTGCCCCGACGGGATGCGGCCCCGCACCCACCGCGACGGCGGGCTCCGTTCTCGGCTTCGCAGTCGCTGCGCTGGGAGCAGGATGGGCGGCGCGACGCCGGGACCGAGCGCCCCGGTAGAGGCCCCGCCGCCGCCGCTGCGAATCGCGCTCGTAATCGAGCGCTCGGAAGCGGGCGCGGGCGGCGCGGAGAACGTCGCGTGGCAGGTCGGCGCAGGCCTCGCGCGCGCGGGCGACGACGTCAGCGTCGTGTGCCGCTCCGGCGCGCCACCGCCCGGCACCCGCCTCGTCCGCGTGCGCTCCCCGGGTGGATGGAAGCCGCTTCGCGTGCTGGCCTTCTCGCGCGCGGCAGCGGACGCGACACGCACCGGCTTCGACGTCGTGCAGTCGTTCTCTCGAACCCGCCATCAAGACGTGTTTCGCGCGGGCGGCGGCAGTCACGCGGACTACCTCGAACGCCTGCACGGCCGCGCAGGTGCGAGACTTCGCGCGCTCTCACCCCGGCACGCCGTGCAGCTCCGGATCGAACGCGCCGTATTCACCGACGCGAGGCAGCTCGTCCTCTGCAACTCGACGCTCGTCCGCGACCAGATCGCCGCACGCTACCGCGTGCCCGCCTGCCGGCTCGCGGTGATTCGAAACGGCGTCGATCTCGCGCGCTTCCATCCGGACCGGCGAACACGCGAGGGCGTGGCGCTGCGCGCCGAGCTCGGCGCCGGATCGCGAACGGTCTGGCTCTTCGCGGG
>JADLGR010000100.1 GCA_020849175.1 Deltaproteobacteria bacterium | reverse complement strand
GAGCGCGAGCGGCATCCGAACGCCGACCGGCTCTCCGTGTGCCGCGTGGACGTCGGCGGCGGCGAGGTCGTCGAGGTCGTTTGCGGCGCGCCGAACGTCGCCGCCGGGCAGAAGATCGCGATTGCGCTGCCGGGAGCGAAGCTTCCGGACGGTCGAACGCTCGAGCGTTCGAAGATACGGGGCGTCGTCTCGAATGGAATGATTTGCTCGGCCCGCGAGCTCGGCCTCGGCGACGAGGCAGGGGGTATTCTGGTGCTCGACGAGGCGGCGCAGGTCGGCGCCGCACTCGGCGAGGTGTTCGCGGCCGGCGACACGGTGCTCGACCTCGCGCTGCCCGCGAACCGCGGCGATTGTGCGTCGATGCTCGGGGTCGCCCGCGAGATCCGCGCGCACTTCGGCGGAGAGATTCGGCTGCCGAGGCTCTCACCCGCGCCCGCGGATGCCCGTGCGCCGGCGCTGCGCGTCGAGATCGACGCCCCGGACGGGTGCTTCACGTACGTGGGCCGCATAGTCGAGGGCGTGCGTGTCGGGCCGTCGCCCGACTGGGTCCGCGATCGCCTCGGCGCTGCCGGGCTTCGCGCCATCAACTGCGTCGTCGACGTGACGAACCTCGTCCTGCTCGAGTTCGGACAGCCGCTCCACGCATTCGACCTCGGACAGGTACGCGGGGACGTCGTGCGGGTGCGCGCCGCAGTCGCCGGAGAGACGCTCGTGACGCTCGACGGCGTCGAGCGATCGCTCACACCCGAAGATCTCGTGATCGCTGACGCCGAGCGTGCGATCGCGATTGCCGGCGTGATGGGCGGTGCGGCGAGCCAGGTGCGTGAGACGACGACCTCGATCTTGATCGAGAGTGCGCACTTCGCTCCGGGACCGATCCGGAGAACTGCGCGACGGCTCGGCCTGGCGAGCGAGGCGTCGTACCGCTTCGAGCGAGGCGTCGACCGCGAGGGGGCAGCGCGCGCCGCCGACCGCGCGGTACGCCTGCTCGAAGAGATCGCGGGCGGTCGTGGCGCGGGCGCGGCGGTCGTCGCGCGCGGATCGGAGGCGCCGGCAACGCAGCGTATCTGCCTCGATCCCACGCGCGCGAACCGCCTGCTCGGGACCGCACTGTCCGAAGCGCAGATCACGACGCTGCTCGCACGCGTCGGCGTCGTGGCGCGGTCGGACGACGGAGGACTCCTTCGGTGCGAGATTCCCAGCCATCGGAATGATCTGCACCGCAGCGAGGACCTCGTCGAGGAGATCGTTCGCGTCTACGGCCTCGACCAGGTGCCGGCCACACTTCCATGCGTGCGGCTCACGCCCGTTGCGAAGCCGCCGCTTCGTCGCCTCGGCAATCGAGCGCGAGACGCGTTCACGGGCGCCGGCCTCCACGAGATGATCGGACTGTCTTTCGGGAGCGTGACCGACCTCGATCGTCTGGACCTCGCTCCGGAAGATCCGCGCCGGCGCGTGGTGGCCATCGAGAATCCGATCTCGGAAGAGCAAGGATGGCTTCGCTCGGCCCTCGTTCCGAGCCTGCTCCACGCCGCGCGCGAGAACCTCGCGCACCGCGTGGACCGCGTGCGGCTGTTCGAGGTGAGCCGCGTGTTCCACGATCGCGGCTCCGATGCGCTTCCCGACGAGCCGCTGCGGGCGAGCGCGATCGTGGTGCGCGCGGAGCGCAGCAATCTCTGGGAGCCGCGTGAGCCGGCGCCGCTGTTCTTCGAGGCCAGGGGAATCGCCGAGCGCGTGCTGGTCGAGCTCGGTCGCGCGCCAGAGTTCAGTCCCGGCGGCGAGGAGCCCTTCCTGCACCCGGGCGCCGCCGCGACGATCCGGGCCGATGGGCGCGTCGTGGGAAGCGTCGGTGAGCTCCATCCCGAGATCGCGCGACGCTTCGAGATCGAGCTGCCGTGCGCGCTCGTCGACCTCGATCTGGCCGCGATCGCCGCGGTGCCCGAGCGCGAAGAGCAGTATCGAGAGATCTCGCAGCAGCCGCCCGTTCGGCGCGACCTCGCGGTCCTGGTTGGGCGCGAGGTGGCGGCGGGAGATCTGCTCGACGCGATTCGAAAGGGTGCAGGGCGCGATCTCGTCGGGCTCGACCTCTTCGACCGCTATGAGGGTCGAGGGGTCCCGGAGGGACGAGTGAGCCTCGCGTTCCGGCTGATCTTCCAGCGCCTCGATCGCGCCTTCACGGAGGCGGAGATCGCGAAGGTCGTCGATCGTGTCACCGGGATGCTGTCGCATCGATTCGGCGCCGAGCTGCGCTCGGCCCCGGGAGGGAGGGGAGGAGCATGACCAAGGCGGAGATCGTCGAGCAGATCTACGAGAAGGTGGGCTTCTCGAAGAAGGAGTCGGCCGAGCTGGTCGAGCGCGTCTTCGACATCATCAAGAAGACCCTGGCCGATGGAGAGAAGGTCAAGATCTCCGGGTTCGGGAACTTCGTCGTACGCGAGAAGAACGCGCGCAAGGGACGCAACCCGCAGACGGGAGAGGAGATCCGGCTCGCGGCGCGGCGCGTCCTCACGTTCAAGCCGAGCCTCGTGCTCAAGAACATCTTGAACGACGAGGAGCCGGGAACGGACGACGGCGACGACCGCGACGATCTCGACGACGCGGAGGACGAGAGCGGCGAGGAGTGACCTCTTCGCGCGGAGGACGCACGAATGGCGAAGCGCGCGAAGGTCGCCGCCGGGCGAGCGAGGACTGCCGCCACGGGTCAACGCGAGAAGCTCTACTACCGCATCGGCGAGGTGAGCCGGATCACCGGCGTCAAGCCCTACGTGCTGCGCTACTGGGAATCCGAGTTCCGCTGGATGGCGCCGGGCAAGTCTCGCTCACAGCAGCGGCTGTACCGGCAGCGCGACATCGACGTCATCCTGCTGATCAAGAAGCTGCTCTACGAGGAGCGCTTCACGATCGCCGGAGCCCGAAAACGCCTGCGTGAGCTCGGCGTGTCCGGCGCGGGTGAACGAGGCGTGCAGGAGGCGGTGGCAGAGCCGGAGCAGACGACGCGCGAGCCTTTGAAGCGGATTCGTGCGGAGCTCGAGTCGATTCGTGCGCTTCTCGTCACCAGAGCAGGCTCGTGAGGCCGAGCAGCAACCCTTCGAAGGTCAGCCAGAGCAGCGCCCACGAGACGCCAAAAGTCCCGACCGCGCGCAGGGTCGTGAAGTCGAGCGCCTGACGCAGCGCGACGATTCCGGCGACGAGAACCCAGAGGTCTCCCGCGATGGTGAGTCCGAGCCCGACCGGTCCATACGGGATCACGACGGCGAACCGCAGCAGGCCCGGAGACCAGGCGAAGCCCGTCGTTCGCAGCACCTCGGCATAGCTCGTCACCGTGTGCGGGCCGCGCAAGAAGGTCGCTCCGACCATGTACGTGAAGACGCCGCCCGCGAGCCAGAGGACGAGCGGCTCGAGCAGGTCGGTCGCGACGACGAGCGGCGGGCGGCTCGCGAGCCAGCTCCCGAGGCTCCCCGCGAGGCACGCGAGCAGCACCACGACGAACGCCTGCGCGATCGACTGCGGCTCGGCTTCGACCTCCTCGTAGAACTGCGACTCGATTCGTGCCGCACGCAGCATGCGGCGCAGGAGCGAACGATTCGACATCACGATCCGTTCGCACCGAACAGGCGTTCGATCAGCCGTCCGATCTGCCCGCGCAGGCCCTTGCGATCGCGTGCGTCGTCCATGCTCCGCAAAACGGCTTCGGTCGACGTGCAACGCTGCAGACGTCCGCTCTCGTCCTTGCACCCGACCTCGACGGGTGCGGCGCGACGTCGCAGATCTTCGGCGGCATCGCGAACGGCCACGCGCAGCGAGGCATCCGGCGGCGTGTCGTGATAGGCCTGTGCCAGGACCGAGTTCCAGCGCTCGAGGCGCGCGACGAGCAGCGGGTCGGCCGTCGGAGACTGCGCGGCTCGCCGCGCGAGGACGTAGTACCCGTAGGCGATCGAGGAGAGCGCCTGATAGGTACGCTGGGCTTCGCCTCCGGCTACGAGATCCTCTTCGACGCGCGCAGCGTCGGACGGATCGACCGCACCGGCCTCGAGCCCGCGGTAGAAGTCCGCGTAGCGTTGCTCGGCACCCGAGAGGCACTTCGGCTTCTGGCCCTTCTCGGGGAGAGGGCAGTAGCTGCCGACTCCGACGTCGGCCGAGACCCGGGACGAAGTCGCGCACAGCAGGAGCGTGACGAGAAGTCCGACGGCTCGACACCGCAAAGCGTTGCGTTCGCGGCCCGGTGGCCGCGTGGCCCGAAGTGCGAGTGCAGTGCTCACGCGCGGGCCACGGGGGCGAGCGGCAGGCGCTGGCCGCAGACGAGGCCCATCCACACGGGGCCCTTGCGCTCGAAGCGTCGCGGCTCGGCTTCGCCGTCGACGTGGAGGTCGACCGATACCGCGAGAAGCTGCACGCGGTCGTCCATCTCGCCGAAGCCGCGCACGTTCGGGATCGGCTCCATTCCCTTGCGCAGGCAAACGCCGACGACGAGCGAGGCATCGAGCGGCGGAGCGGTCGGGTCGTTGAGATCGGGGTGGGCGACGTTGGTGTCGGCATCGGACGGTCCCGCGAGCACGAACTCGTCCTGCGCTCCGCGCCGCAGCGACTTGCCGTGCGCGAGATCGAGGCGGAACTCACGTCCTCCGGGCCCGACGAGCTCGAGGAACAGCGGGTCGTCGCTGCCTGCCATGCGGTCGTCCCCGACCAGCACGCGGACCACGATGCGGCGAATCGGCGCGCGGGGGGCAGCGTCTCCAGCCAAGGGATCCTCCTGGCAACGGACCCGAAGGGGATCCGCCGTTGGGCGCGGCCACCAAGAGGGTAAGGGCGCAGCGCCGCGGGCTCAAGTCGCGGGCTCCGCACGTCGTGGACCGCACGCGCTCGTGGGCGTTACACTGCACAGCGGGGGGGACGTCATGCCGCGACCGCGGACTCACGGGTCCGAAAGCACGAGGGCGCGAAGGATGGCGATGCGATGTGCGTTCGTGCTGGCCACGGCTGCGCTCCTCGGGCCGGCGGCTGCGCGCGCAGCCGAGAGCGACTGCGCACCCTGGCCGGGCGAGCCGTCTGCGCTGCCCACGGTCGCATCGCCCGACTCGGTCCTCGCGCGCTGGGCCACGCTTCGCGCAGCCGAGCTCGCGGCGATGGCGCGAGCGGGCGAGAGTGCGTCGCCGGCACGAGCGAATCGGCTGTGGCGGCACGTGCTGTGCCTCGATCCCGCGAGTGCCGACGCACGGGCGGCGCTCGAGCAAGCGCGCCTCGTGCGCGTACACAGACCCGACGTCGTGGTCGGCCGCGGCGCTTCCGCGCCAGAGGCCGGGCCCGCGCAGCTTCGGCTCGACGATCCGATCCGCGTCGTGTCGCGCGAGCCCCGCGCTCCGGCGCCGAGTACGACGCCGCCGTCCGACTGGACGCGCACGGACGCCGCACTGCGCGGCGCCGAGGGCAAGCTCCGGGAGGCGGATTTCGAGGCGGCGCTCGCGAGCGCGCAGCGCGTTGCTCGCCAGCTCGGCGATTCGAACGCGGACCCTGGCGGGCGCGAGCGGCGCGCTCGCGCGGAAGTGGTCGCCGCGACGGCGCAGGTGGCGCTCGGCCGTGAGGACGAGGCGCGCCGGAGCTTCGAGCGCGCCTTACAGGCCGACCCCGGGCTTCGCCTCGACCCGGCGACGACCTCTCCGAAGGTCCGCCGAGCCTTTGACGCGGCCCTCGCCGCGAAAGGGAGGACGCCGTGATGCGTCATGCGAGGCCGGGTGCGCTGGCCGTGCGCTTCGCGCTCCTGTGTAGTGCTGTGATACTGGGCGCGTGCGCGGGCTCGCAGCCTGCTGCGGCGCCCGAGCCGGCCCATGTCGCCGTCGAGGTCCTGTCCGGAGCGCCGGTGGCACCGCCGCCGCCGCCGGCGGCTGCCATCGTGATCGACGCGTCGGCGTCGATGGGAGCTCCCGCAGCGGCCGGAATCTCACGGCTTGCGGCGGCGCAGACGCGCGCGCGTGAAGTGGTCGCGAGCCTCTCGCCGGCATCGAACGTCATGATCGACGTCGTGGGCGGCGCCGGGTCGGACGCATGCGCCGCGCCGGTTCGACTGCCGCCGCTCGCTGCCGGGGTCGGAGCGACGTCGGCGGCCCTTGCGAAGCTCTCGCCCGGCGGCGACGCAGCGTTCGCCGCGGCGCTGCGGAGCGCGGCGCAGAGCCTCGCGGCGAAGGCCGACGGAGGCCGCATCGTCGCCTTCACCGATCTCGAGGACGACTGCGGCGGCGACCTGTGCGCGGCGATCAGCGAGGTGGTGGCCGCCGGAGCGAGCCTCGACCTCGTGGTGCTCGGAGATCGCCCGACACCTAGCTGTGTCGTAAAGGCGAGTGCGAGCGTGCCGGCGACCCTGGGTGTGGCGCAGCCGGCAAGTCCTGTGCGCTTCGAGATCGTGCCCGTGGCCGGGAGCGCCATCGGGGCAGCCTCTGGGGGGCCGCCGGTCCGGGTGGCGGCGGGGCCCGTGCGAATCGTCATCGCGCTCACTCCGCCCCTCGAGATCGGGCCGGTGACGCTCACCCCGGGAGCTCTCGTGCGGGTGCGCGTGCTCGACTTCCCGGCCGCGGTCCCGCCGATTCGCGAGTGGAGCCTCGATCTGGTCGGGGCTGGAGGAGACCTCGCGGGATCTCCCGCGGTGGTCTCACCGCCGGGCCCGTGAGCAGCGACGCGCATCTCGACGCGTTCGGAACGACGGCCAACCCGGCAGCCTACGTACCGCGGGAGTCGACCGAGCGGGCCCTCTCTGCCCTGACCGACGCGCTTGGCGAGGGAGCACCGGTCGTCGCGCTCTCGGGCCCAGCGGGCCTTGGCAAGACGATGCTCCTGCGCCTTCTCGAGCCGCGTCTTCGCGGCCGTCGCACGCTGGTGTACCTGCCGTACGCGGCGCTCCCGGCGTCGGACGTCTGCGGCTGGGCGCTGGCGGTGCTCGGGCGAGGACCGGAGGGTGACTCCGGTGCGACACTCGCATCCGTGGCGCGCGAGGTCGCCGCACGCGGCGCGCCGCTCGTCCTGGTGCTCGACGACGGCAGCGCGATCCCGCTGGCGACGATGCGGCGGCTCGTCGATCTGACCGCCGAGATTCCGCGCGCGCTCTCTCTCCTCGTCGCGGTGACCGACGACGAGAAGAGCGGGGCAGTGCTCGCGACGCTCGGCAGCGCGGCGCGTACCGTTCGCCTCGACGAGCCGCTCAGCGCCGCAGAGTCGACGACGTACGTTCGAGAGCGCCTCGCGCGGGCCGGCGCCTCCGACGAGGTGCGACGTCGCTTCGATCCGGTGATGCTCGATCGCCTCCACCGCTCGGCACGCGGGATACCGCGCGTCCTTGGCCGGCTCGCTGGCGAGGTCGTTCGCCACGGACAGGAGGGGCTGCTCGCGGCCGAGCTCGACGAGCCGGCGCTCGAGCCCGAGCCGACACCGAAGCGCACCGAGCCTTCTCCGCAGAGTCCTGCGGCGGTGCGCGTTGCCGTGCTCGCAGCAACGAGTCCGGCGCCTGCCGAGAGGGTGCCGCAGTCGCCGGCGAAGCGCGCACTCGAGGAGCCGCTCCCCGTGCCCGCTGCCTCGGTCGCAGTCCCGAGGCCGGCGCTGGTTCCCCCAACAGCACCGGCGGCTGCCGCCCCTGCACCGGTGTCGGCTCCCGGCGTCGTACGGCCGGTACTCACACAGGAGCGTGTCGAGCGTGCGATGCCGTCGCCCGGCGACCCGCCGGCCAGGCTCTCTTCGCGGCGAGAACCGACCCCTCCCACGGTTTCGCCTCGCGCTGCAGACGGTCCGCGCAGGTCGATCGGACCCGTTCAGGTGTTTCTGGCCGCGCTGCTGATTGGCGCTGCGGCGATCGGCATTCCGATGCTGCTCGGCCGCTCACCCACCGCCGGGGAGGCGCCGGCGACGAAGTCGTCGCCGCCCGCCGCCACGCCGGTGACTCCCGCGCCTCCCCCGTCTCCGATGGTGAAGGCTCCGGCTCCGGCACCGAGCCCTGCGCCTCCGGCTCCGATCGTGAAGGCTCCGGCACCAGCGCCAAGCCCTGCGCCGCCGGCTCCTGCGCCTGCGACGCCGGTGCCCGCCGCACCACGGCGGGAGGCCGAAGCCCCAGCGGTGGCACCTTCTTCTCGGCCCGCTCGGGACGTGGTGCTGCCTGCTGCGTCCGGCCCCGCGACGAAGCCACCCGCGGAGCCCGCCCCCGTGGCGCCGGAGCCCGCCCCGAAGCCGACCGAGACGCCGCCCCGCACTGCAGCTCCTCCGGCGCCGAAGCCGGCGCCTCCCGCCGCCCCGGTGTCCGTCGCAGTCAACGCAAGACCGTGGGCGACGATCGAGATCGACGGCCGTGAGGTCGGCGAGACTCCACTCGCCGGCATCGCACTCGCCCCCGGCCCGCATGTGTTCCGCGCACGTCTTTCCGACGG
>JADLGR010000099.1 GCA_020849175.1 Deltaproteobacteria bacterium | reverse complement strand
TCGATCGCGCCCTCGCCACCTCGCTCGAAGTGATCGGAGACTGCGAACGGCACGCCGAGCTCGGCGCAGCGCCGTTCGACGACACGGATCTCGTCCTGCGTATCCGCCCCGAAGCGGTTGAGCGCGACGACCGGCGATTCACCGAAGCATCGGATGCTCTCGACGTGCTTCTCGAGGTTCGCGAGCCCGCGAAGGGCGGCCTGCGCGTCCGGAAGCTCGAGATCGCGGCGCGCGCGGCCTCCGTGCATCTTGAGCGCGCGGACCGTCGCCACGAGCACGACACAGGCCGTGTCGAGTCCGGCGCTCGCGCACTTGATGTCGAAGAACTTCTCGGCGCCGAGGTCGAAGCCGAAGCCTGCCTCGGTGATCGCCCAGTCCGCGTGGTGCAGGGCCATGCGCGTCGCGAGCACCGAGTTACAGCCGTGGGCGATGTTTGCGAACGGGCCTCCGTGGACGAAGGCGGGCGTTCCCTCGCGCGTTCGAACCAGGTTCGGCCGCAGCGCGTCGCGCAGCAGCGCGAGCATGGCCCCAGCGGCGCGGAGCTGGCCGGCCGTCACCGGCTTGCCGTCGAGATCGAAGCCGACGAGCGTTCGCTCGAGGCGACGACGCAGATCGTCCTCGCCCTCGGCGAGGCACAGCATCGCCATCACCTCGGACGAGGCCGTGATGTCGAACCCCGTCTCGCGCGGCACCCCGTCGCCGCCGAGGCCGATCACGACGCTGCGCAGCGCGCGATCGTTCATGTCCATGACGCGCCGCCACGAGATGCGGCGCGGATCGAGGTGTGGCGGGTCACCGAAGTGCAGGTGGTTGTCGAGGAGCGCGGCGAGCAGGTTGTGCGCGCTCGTCACCGCATGGAAGTCGCCCGTGAAGTGCAGGTTGATTCGCTCGGAGGGCACGAGGCGCGCGGCCCCGCCTCCGGTCGCCCCTCCCTTCATGCCGAGGCACGGCCCGAGCGAAGGCTCGCGCAGTGCGAGGCAGGCGGAGTGGCCAAGACGCGAGAGCGCATCGGCGAGCCCGATGCTGGTCGTCGTCTTGCCTTCACCCGCGGCCGTCGGCGTGATGGCCGACACGAGGACGAGGCGCCCCGCCTCGGAGCTTCGCCGCGGACGATCGAGTGCGCGAAGCTCGACCTTCGCCACGTCGCGCCCGTACGGCGCGAGATCGTCGTCCAGCAGACCAAGGCGTCGCGCTGTCTCGTGCACGAGAGGACGCTCCTTCCGATCTTCGACCTTCGACCTTCGACCTTCAATCTTCGATCTTTGATCTTGGGACGAGGAGGGTCGTTCGGGTCTTCCAGCGCTCGCCGCGCCGACCTGCCCGAACCGGCCGGCTCGGCCGGCCCGGCCGGCCCGCCGCCAGGCGAACGCACGTGCTACCCCGGTCGCCCGTCCACGCGCGGCGTGGTCAGCATCGAGGCGTAGCCCACCAGGTACGCCGCGAAGGCTCCTGCCCAGAGAAGTCCGCCGGTCGCAATCATCGGGAGGGTCTCGACCGGAAACGCCGCGACGGCGATCGTTCGCACGAGCGCTCCGAGCGTCACGAGTGTGTAGGCGATGACCGCGCTGCGCGGCGCGACGAGCGGGCGTCCGCTGTGCCCGAGTGCCACGCGCGTCATCATCGCGAGGATCATGGTGCCGAAGGCGCCGGCCGTGAGCGCATGGACCGCGACGCTGCGCGGCCAGGCGCCCGCGAGGTCCGACGCGGCAATGCACGCGAGACCGACGACGACCCACGCGTGCCCGAGGTGCAGCGACCAGAGCAGCGGATCTCCGAGCACACGCGCGGTGCGCCATCCCGACATGCGCGCCGCGAGCACGATCGCCGCAGCGAGCGCGACGATCCCGCTCGCGAGCGACGCCGGGAGCACGAGATCCATCACGAGGAAGGCCAGGAACGCCGGCACCGCGGCGCGCTCGGCCCACGGCGGCGGGCTCGCGATCTGTGCAATGCCGAGCCGCCGCAGCGCATTCGTCGTGAAGCTCGGCGCCACACGGCCACCGATCACGACGACGAGGAGCGCAACCAGGTCGACGCCTGCGCGCAGACCGATCGCCGCGGTTCCCGTCGCAAGACCCAGCGCCTCCGCGTGCACGAGCGCGTTCGCTGCGAACAGAGCGAGGATGCCGACCGGGAAGCCGAAGTTGCGGCGAATGCCAGCGCGTAGGATCGGCGGCCCGATCGCCAGCGCGAGAAGGGGCAGGAAGGCGAGATCCACCGCCGCCGCGAGGCCGGGCACCGATCCCGCGAGTGCGAGCATCGCGACACGGCCCGCGATCCACAGGCCCGCGAGCGCCGCGAGCGCTCCGCCGGCCACGGCAGTCGTTCCGGTCCAGACCGGAACGGACGTCAGCAGAAAGCCCGCGATGGCAGCCGTGCAGAACCCGAAGAGCATCTCGTGGGCGTGCCACGCCGTCGTCGAGACCCACGCCGGCGCCGCGATGGTGCCGAGCACGACGCACACCCACAGCGGAACGAAGAGCACGGCGTACGTCGAAGCGAGGAGGAAGAAGGGCCGATAGCCCCGGCCGAAGAGCATCATGGGCGCTGGAGCGTACCGCCCCTGCCGGGATTGTGCGCGGGCCTCACCGCAGCGATCATTCGCAGTCTGATGACCGAAGCCGGACGAGACTGTACCGAGCGCGGCAGCGACGACGATGCTTTCGCGCTCGATCTCGATCACGCGGAAGCCATCCTGCCGCGCTACGAAGGCCCCGGCCCTCGCTACACCAGCTACCCGACGGCGCCCGTCTGGACCTCCGCGTACGGCCCCGACGACCATGCGCGAGATCTCGCGGCCCTGCGTCCCGCAGACGGCCTCGCCCTCTACGCACACGTTCCGTTCTGCGAGAGTCTGTGTCACTTCTGCGCGTGCAACCGCATCATCACGCACGACGTCGCGCTCCCTGAGCGCTATCTCGACACGATCGAGCGCGAGATTGCGGCCGTGCGCGATCTCGCACAGCAGGCGGCGCAGGCCTCGCAGCTCCACTGGGGCGGTGGAACGCCGACGCACCTGTCGCCGGCGCAGATTCGCCGGCTCTTTCGCGCCATGACCGACGCGTTTCCCCTTCGCGGAGGGGCCGAGGTATCGATCGAGGTCGACCCTCGCGTCACCACGCGCGAGCAGGTCGAGGCGCTCCGCGAGCTCGGCTTCGATCGCATCTCGCTCGGCGTTCAGGACGTCGAGCCGCGTGTCCAGCAGGCGATCCACCGCGTCCAGCCGCCGAGCACGACGGCGGCACTCGTCGACGACGCCCGGCGCGCGGGATTCGCGAGCGTCAACTTCGATCTCATCTACGGGCTTCCCTTCCAGCGCGAGGACACCTTCGCACGAACGCTCGACACCGTGCTCGCGATCGGCCCCGACCGCATCGCGCTCTACTCGTACGCGCACGTCACGTGGGTGGCGAAGCAGCAGCGCGGCTTCGAACGTCAGGATCTTCCCGACGCGCCGACGAAGCTTCGGATCCTCCTGCTCGCCATCCGGCGCCTGCTCCACGCGGGATACGTCTACGTCGGCATGGATCACTTCGCCCGCCCCGATGACGAGCTCTCGCGCGCGCTTCGCGACCGCACGCTGCGGCGCAACTTCATGGGCTACACGACACAGGCCGGCGCGGCGCTGCTCGGCTTCGGGCCGAGCGCGATCAGCGAGCTGCCTTCGAGCTACGCGCAGAACGAGCGAGAGCTCGGCGCCTGGGAGAATGCGGTGCGCGAGCGCGGCCTCGCGACTCTCCGCGGCCACCGCCTGAGCGCCGAGGACGAGGAGCGGCGCTTCGCGATCTCTCGCATCATGTGTCACGGTGAGCTCTCGGCCGCCGAGTGGAGCTCGCGCTTCGGCCGCCCGTTTGCGACCGCGTACGCCGGCGAGCTCGCGAGTCTCGACACGCTCGAGTCCGACGGTCTCGTCGTGCGTGCGAACGACGGCAGCCTGCGCGTGACACCCCTCGGCCGGCTGCTGGTTCGCAACGTCGCGATGGCGTTCGACGCCTATCTGCCCGAGCAGCAGCGCACGGGTGCGCGGCTGTTCAGCCGGGCCGTGTAGCGCGGGCGAAGCGAAAGATCCCGCTGCGTCCGGTGGCGTCGGGGCGCCAGAACGGATCGCCGCGAGTGTGGCGCTCCGCCACCAACTCCATGCGGCGAGGCCACGAGAACAAACACGAAGGCAGCTCGCGACGGCACGCGATTTGAGTCACCGTACGAGCGGGGCACTTCTGCCCGTTGGAGGATGGACATGACGAGGATCTCGACGAGCGCCGCTGTGCGCATTCGCGGACTGGCCACAGTCGCCGTCTCGGCGACGCTGCTCCTCGCGGGCGGACTTGCCGCCGCAGAAGATGCGCCCGCACCGGCGACGCAGCCGGCGACCGGCTGTGTCCGCGGCATGGACCTCATGACCCCCGAGGAGCGCACGCAGCACATGGAGCAGATGCGCGGCCTCTCTGCGCAGGAGCACGAGAAGTTCATGGCGGCGCACCACACGGCGATGCAGCAGCGCGCTGCCGCGAAGGGGCAGACCCTGTGCAGCGAGAGCATGATGGGTCACGGCACGGGCAAGGGGCCGCACGGACCGGGGCACGGGATGCCGCCCGCCTCCGACGGCGCCGCGCCCCAGCCGACGAACTGAGCCGGACGGCACGCTGCGCTCGTCGGCAGCAGCCTCGGCGCGCCCGAAGTCGGACTTGCTGCGCGGGCGCTTCGCGGCCGTCTTCTTGCCGGGTGACGCTATTCCGTGTCGATCTGCGCCCGCGTGAAGGCCGGGGCGTCGTTGCGTTCGTAGGCCCACGGGACACCGGGCAACGCGTCCAGGAGTGCGCGAACGAACCGGTCCTGACGCTCGCGTGCCTGCGGCACGGGGACGCCGTGGTTCAGCACGGCGAAGTAGACGATGCCGCGCTCGCGCGAGCGGTAGGCGCCAGCGAGCGCGCTGGCGCCGTAGTCGCCGTAGGTACCGGTCTTGCCCGCGATGACGCCGCGTTCGCCGGGCCCGTCGAGGCGGTGCTGTAGCGTCCCCGAATCCACGCCCGACACGGGAAGCACGTCGGCGAGGCCGAGCCCGTGCTTGCCGAGCTCGGTGGCGAGCGCACGCAGCAGCGCCACCGCCGCGCGCGGGCTCAGGCGGTTGCTCGCACCCGCGCCCGCACCGTTGGTGAGGATGATCTCACCGCGCATGGGCGCCGGAACGCTCGTGCGCGCGACCTCCTCCACCGCCGCGATCCCGCCCGCACTCGCAGCGAAGGGATGGAAGACGTTGTTCGAGTAGCCGTTGAGCGCCTTCACGAGCGGCACCAGCGGCTCGGAGCGGTGAACCACGAGCGGCGTGAGAGCACCTTCCGTCGCAGCAGGACGCGCGGCGCTGAACGCAAGGGCGGGAGCTTCGCTCGCAGCGGCCTCGCCGCGCGCACCGCGCACGGCGGCCCAGGCCTCTTCCGGCGCCCCGCCGGCGAGCGCGCGTCGCAGCCGAGGCGCCACGGCGTCCGCGCTCCAGTCGAAGATCAGCGGGCCGCGGAGCACGAGCTCGCCCGCCACGCGCCGAACGCCGCGTGCCTCCAGCGCCTGCGCCACCAGCAGCGCGTTCTCGTCGACGAAGAACGGGTCTCCATCGGCCTCGACCACGAGATCGCCGGCGATGGCGCCCTCGTGCACCGGCCCACCCGCGAGAAAGCGCGTCGTGAAGCGGTGCTGCGGCCCGAGACGACGCAGCAACGCGAGCGTCGTCGGCACCTTCGAGACCGACGCCGGATGTACGGCGCGCGCAGCGGCCTGCGAGACCAAGACCTCGCCGGCCTCGGTCTCGACGTACACGCCCTGCCCTGCGCCCACGAGCGTGCTCGCCTGCGCTGCGAGCGCGGCAGAGAGATCGCGCGCCGCAGCGGGAAGCCCCGCCGCGAGAACGACGGCCACGACCGCCAGAGCGGCCAGCCGGAAGGTCCGAATCATCGTCACGCTCCGCACGCGCGTACCGGCGCGCGGCGTGCGCGCGGGCCTGTGCGCCTCGGCGCGGAAGCTACGCGAGGAGCGCGTGACGCGTCAGGTGGCGGTCTGCTTCACGACCTCGGGCGCCACGCCGGGTCGGTAGTACGTCCAGCGCGTCGGCGGCGTGTGCGTCGCCTCCGGTGCGGGCGGGGCCTCGGCGAAGGCCCGGATCCTCTCCGAGAGCGCGCGGCCGAGCGTTCGCTGCAGCTGGTCGGGCTCGCCGAAAGCCTCGCGCCAGCGCTCGGCCGCGATGCGTGCGCGCTCGCGCACGCGCTCCGACGGCGCGTTGTCGGCAACCGCCTCGAGCATCGGATACTGCGCCTGCGCGACCTCGCCGAGCAGCTTTCCGCGCGCACGGAGCACGGGGTCTGCGTGAGTTCGCAGCCGCAGGTGTCCACGCAGCGCCGAGTCGACGTGCCCGAGCGCCGACGGCCCGTTCTCGTGGTAGAGCCGCTGGTTGGCGTCGTCGATGATCTTCGAGAGCTCGGGCCAGTCGAAGTGCAGCGGCGCCACCGGCGGGTTCGTCCCGAAGCCCCCCGGCACGGTCCATCCGAAGCGCGGATCGAGCCTCCCCTCGGACTTCATCCGCTCGTACAGGGCCGTCCCCGCGCACGGGATGAGCGGCGTCACCTGCGAGATCGTCGGCGAGAGCGCGACGAAGGCGTCGATGTCGCGCTGCACGTTCTCGGGCGTGTGGAAGTCGAATCCGAGGATCAGAGAGCCGATCGTCGAGACGCCGAGATCCTGCAGCGAGCCGAAGAGCGCCGCGACGTCCTTTCCCTTGCGCTTGCCGAGGTGGGCCTTCGAGCGCAGCACGTCGTCGAGGGTCGACTCGACGCCGATCCACACCGCCGCAAGGCCGTTCGCGACCAGCTCTTCGGGATCGAACTTCGAGAGCGTTCGCACGCTGCCAAACGTGAAGTAGCCGACCTTTCCCATCGTCACCGGGTCGTCGCGCAGCGCCGCTCCGAGGCGTCGCGAGTACGACGGATCCCAGAACAGGTCCTCGTCGAAGAGCTCGAACGACGCGCGCTCGTTGCCGTCGCGCAGCAGATGGTGCCGCATGAACGACTTCGCCTCGTCCGGCTCGGCGACGCGGATCTTCTTCCGGTGGAAGAACGCCGACGTGTTGCAGAAGTCGCAGCCCGCCGGACACCCGAGCGAGACCAGAACGGGACGCCCGCCGATCCCGCGCGCAACGGGCCCCACGGCCGAGAGATACGACCCCGAGCGCGGCAGCGTGAACTGCGTGATCGGCCGATCGAGGGGACCGTCTCCGATGAGGCGTCGCATGAAGCGAACGCCCTCTTCGTGACACATCTCGTGAACGCCCTCTCGGATCGCCGCCGCGGTATCGCGATCGGGAGGGAGCGGATCGAGGATCTGCGGGATCGCGTAGCCGCCGATCACGATGCGCATCTCGGGTGCGAGCCGCCGCGCGCGCTGCACCATCTCGGCCGTCTGCGGCAGCGTGTTCCAGTTGACCTGCAGGCCGAGAACGTCGTAGCCCTTTCGCAGCTCGTCCTCGAACTGCGCCATGCTCGGATGCTCGAGCACACAGCTCTCGGCGTTCAGGTTCTCGGCGAGCATGTAGAACGCCCAGTAATGGCTGTGCATCGTCATCGCGAACGGACCCTGCGTCGGCGATAGCTGGCCCGTGAACGGATCGAGCGGGTCGCGTCCGTCCTCCGACAGCGTGAACGGCGTGACGGGACTCGCGAAGAGAACGCGCATGGGATCCTCCGTGCCGCCCGCGTGGGGCGACCGCCGGCGCTCCCCCGCACGATTCCACGCCTGTGCCGAGACCGGCGTTATGACGCCCATCATGCTCCCGAGGGGAGGTGGCGGCACAGGGCCCTCTGCGACGCGGTGCGAGCCGACCCGCCGACGTTCGAGGCGGTGCGTGTCGAGGCCGTCACGGTCGTCTGGCCCGGAGGCGCGGATCTCGATCCGGACGTCCTCATCTGGGGCGGCGCGCCGCCGCACGACCGGGGCCTCTGGCCGCCGGCCGAGCTGGCGCCGTCGCCGTGGCGCGCGGCGAGAGACGCTCGCCCGCCGCGAGGAAGATCGGAGCCACCGGTCTGTGTGACGCGCGCGGCGCGAGGCTGCCTCACCCGCGCGAGATGCTCGCCTACGATCTCTTCGACACCGCTGCGTGTCTCAGCCCAGATCCTCGTAGTACGGAATCCGCACCGGACCGGGCTCCGCGGGGGCGCCGCCTTCGGGCTTCGCCGCGGGTTTGGCGGCGCCGACCATCGCACGGGTGATCGGGGCGATCACGGCGGGGTCGGTCATGACGTTGACGCACGCAGGGCGTCCACTGGCGAACGCGCGCTCGAGCGCGGGGCCGAGATCGCGCGGCTCCTCGACGTGCTCGGCGTGACAGCCGAAGCCAGCGGCCGCGAGGTCGTAGCGTGTCGGGGAGAGATCGGTCACGACGCGGCGGTCCTCGCCGAAGAGGAGATCCTGCCCGTGCGCCGACATCCCCCACTGCCGGTCGTTGTTGACGACGGTCACGATCGGAAGCGCGTGACGCACAAAGGTGTCGAACTCGGCGAAGTTGAGGCCGACTGAGCCGTCGCCGACGATGCACAGCACGGGGCTCTCGGGGCGCGCGACCTTCGCGGCGAGCGCGAAGGGTAGGCCCGTTCCGAGGCAGCCGAGATATCCGTGCGACAGCCAGCGCCCGGGTGCGTAGACCTGAGCGACCATGTCCATCCACGACGCGGTCTCGCCGCCGTCGGCCGCGATGATGGTGTCGCGCGGGACCCACTTCGCGATCTCGGCGGCGAGCCGGTAGGGGTGGATCGGCGCGCGGTCGCTGGCGAGCGCCTGCGCGAAGAGCAGCCGGTGCGCATCGCGAACCCCGCGGACGGCCTGCTGCCACGCGCTGCGATCGGGCCATCGCCGCTCGCTCGCAGCCGCGCCGAGCGCTCGCAGCGTCTCGCGGCAGTCGGCCGCGATGCCGAGCTCGACGTCGCGATTGCGGCCGATCTCCTCGGCGCACACGTCGACCTGGATGACCTTCGCCGCGCGCGGGATGAGGGGCGTCGCCGGGTGACCGGTGAACAGGCCGAGACGCGCGCCGAGAACGAGCACGACGTCCGCAGCACCGCCGCCTCCGGCAGCGGCGAACGCGAGGTGCGGGAGGCCGCGGCCGCACAGCGGGTGATCCGCCGGGACGAGTCCGTGCGCCTTGCCGTTCGAGAACACGGGGATGCCCGTTCGCTCGGCGAAGGCGACGAGATCGGCCGCGGCATCGGCGAAGTGCGCGCCAGCGCCCGCGACGATCGCGGGACGCTCTGCCGCGTGCAGCCACGCGATCGCCTGCTCCACCGCAGCCGGCGAGGGCGCGGGTGCTGCGTCGGGAACGATCTTCGCCGGGATACGGACCTTCGCTGCGTCGACGCGCCCGAACAGGACGTCGATCGGGATCTCGAGATAGACCGGCCCGGGCCGCCCCGAGCGTGCGATCCGCAGCCCCTGCGCGAGCAGATCGGGGATGCGGTGCGTGTGCGTCACACGATGCGCCCACTTGGTGATCGGCGTTACGAGCGCGAGCTGATCGAAGCCGCCCTGCAGCGGCAGCAGCTCGGCGTCGCGCAGCGGTGCGGCACCGGCGACGAAGAGCGTGGGAACGCAGTCGAGCCACGCGTTCGCGATGGCGGTCACGCAGTCCGTGAGGCCGGGGCCTGCCGTCACGATCGCAACGCCGGTCTTGCCCGTGACGCGCGCCCAGCCATCTGCGGCGTGGCCCGCGGCCTGCTCGTGCCGCGTGTCGACGAGCCGGATGCCAGCGTCTTTCGCCGCCTGGTAGATGGCGTCGAGATGACCCCCATGGAGGGTGAAGACCGTGCGAGTGCCCGCGCTCGCGAGCGTCCGGACGAAGAGCTCACCGCCGTCGATTCCCGCCACGCGTGTCCTCCTGCTTCGCCCTCCCCGCACCGCAACCCGTGGCGCAGCCGGGCGCTGGCACGATACAGCGAACTGAGCGAAGGGATGAGACGAAAACCCCAAGGCCGGGCAACACGCCACGACGCGCTACGCGCTACTCGCCTACCTTCTTCCGCAGGATCAGCTCGACCATGGCCTCATGGCCGAGGCCGCGCCACGAGAGGGATGCCGATCCTCGCCTGCTCATCCATCATCGACATTCGCCTGACTGTCCTGGCGTCGAGAGTCTCGACGTCGCATCTCATCGCACCGTGGCGCGATGCCCTTGGCAGAGCTTCGAATGCGCCTTCTTCCTGGCCGCGATCCAACGTGGGTCGTCACGCGATCCGGCGGATACCCGGGATGACGTCGAACCCCCGGTCGAAGGAGAGGATCCGATCGACCCGGTGGCGGCGCATGATGGCCGCGTGCAGCGCGTCGCGAGCGGAGAGACTCGGGGTTCCGAAGAGGACGTCCCGAGCGGCGAGGACGTCGCGTGACTCGATCGGGAGCACTTCGTCGACCACGGCGAGTAGCGCGTCGAGGGCCGGTTGGATGGCGTCACGCCGCGCGATGGCCACGTAGCGGTGCAGGATCTCCTGCAGCACCTCGGCGTCGGTCACCAAGCGTTCGCTCGTGGCGATCAGGTGCTCGAGGTGCCGGCGGGCGTCGACCTTGTGGGGATGTTCGGTGCCGACCAGATACATCGGCACGTTCGAGTCGATCAGGATCACTCGGCGCGACCGTAGCCGCGTTCGATCTCTTCGAGCATCTGATCGACCTCGCCGGACGGATACGCATGTTGCGCCGCAGCCCGCACGGCGTCGAGCTTCTTCTGTGCGCTCCCGAGGGGCGTGGAGCGAACCGCCTCCCGTAGGTGCCCCCGCACCCATTCCGCGAGGGTGAGGCCGCGGGCCTTGGCCGCAGCCTGCATGCGACGGAGCTCGGCCTCCTCGACCAGCACTTGCATCC
>JADLGR010000098.1 GCA_020849175.1 Deltaproteobacteria bacterium | reverse complement strand
TCGATCTCGCGTAGCGCTCGCGGGCACCGGACCTTCGTCGACCCCGATCGCGAGGCGCATCGGCTCACGCGCCCGATCCCGGCGACGGAAGGTGCGGGCGGAGTGATCCGCGCTCCGCAGGTCGCACCGTCTCGGACCCGACCGGGGTCAGCCCGCTGAGCTGCCGGCCGTGCACGGTCGCACGGCCGGCTCGTCTGGCGGGGATGATCCTTGTCATACGCTAGGACCTCCCCCCCGCGTAGACTGACCGGACGGTCGGGGGTGGGGTGGCGGACGCAACGTACGACGCGGTGATCATCGGGGCCGGCCACAACGGCCTCGCTCTAGGCACCTATCTCGCACGCGCCGGCTTCGAAGTCGGGATCTTCGAGAAGCGGGCCGAGGAGGGTGGCGGGCTGTGTACCGAGGAGCTCACGCGCCCGGGCTTCCTGCACAACGTCCACTGCAACTACCACACCCTCGTTGGCGTGTGCCCGGTCTACGAGCACCTCGAGCTCGAGAAGCACGGCCTTCGCTACGTGCGACCTGCGGTGCAGATGGCGTCCGTCTTCGACGACGGAACGGCTCTGACCGTCCACACCGATCTCGACAAGACGTGCGCTTCGCTGGCCCGCTTCTCACGCAAGGACGCTGACACTTTCCGGCGTCTCTACGAGGAGACCAAGGGCTATCTCGACATGATTTTGCTGACGCTCATGTACTCGCCGCCCATCTCGATGAAGGACATCACGAAGGCGCTCGTCGCGTGGGGCGTCGAGGAGAAGGCGGAGTTCCTGAGCGTCCACCTGCGGCGTCTGTCGATCGACCAGTTCCTCGACCAGCACTTCGAGAGCGCGAAGGTGAAGGCGCACCTCGCCTTCCACGCAGCCTGTGCGGGCTACTCGACCGATCGCAAGGGCCTCGCTGTCTCGTTCCCGCTGCTCGCCGGCAAGATCGACAACTGGCACCTGTGCGTCGGCGGCTCGCACGCGCTCGCCCACGCGCTGTGGGAGGCGTTCGCGCACGCGGGCGGGCGCGTATTCCTCCAGCACGGCGTGCGAAGGATCCTGGTCGAGGACGGGCGCGCGGTGGGTGTCGAGCTCGAAGACGGCAGCACGGTGCGCGCGCGTCGCATCGTGGCGAGCTCGATCGATCTCGAGCAGACGCTCCTCTCGATGCTCGCGCCCGGCGTGCTGCCGGACGCAGTTCGTGACGACGCCGCGCGTTTCCCGCACATGGACTGGTCGTTCTTCAGCGTACACCTCGCGATGAACCGCCCACCGCGGTACGCCGCGGCCGCCTTCGACCCCGACGTCGACCAGGCCTGGGTCGTGAACCTCGGCTACGAGAGCCCGGGCGAGATCGACCGACACTGGCAGGAAGTGCGTGCGGGGCGCCTCGCCAGCCCGCGTCCGAACGCTGCCGTCAACTCGCTCTTCGACCCGACCGACGCGCCCGCCGGCGGCTACACGGGCCTGCTCCGCCACTTCGCGCCGTACGCACTCGCCGACGGCGGCCCCGAGGCGTGGGATCGCGTCGCGCGTGAGTACGGGCGGCGCTGCATCGACCAGTGGCGCGCGCTCGCGCCGAACCTCACCGACGACGCGATCTTGCACTGGGAGACGTACACGCCGCTCGACATCGCCCGCCGCATCCCGAACATGGTGCGTGGCGACTGGATGGGCGGACTCATCGACCTCGACAACATGCTCGACCGCCGGCCATCGGCCTCTCTCTCGCAGTACCGGACGCCCGTCTCGGGTCTCTACCTGTGCGGCGCGACCCAGCACCCGCACGGCTTCGTGACCTTCGCGCCGGCCTTCAACGCCCTGCAGTCCATCGCCGAGGATCATGGTGTCGAGCGGTGGTGGAGATGACGTGGTGGCGGGCGGCTTGGTCCGCGTCCGGCTCGGCGACGACACGACGAGCGGCCTCGCGCACATCGTCCAGCAGTACCTCGAGCAGGACCTCGCCGAGTTCGCGCGCAAGCGCCGCCTCGCCGCGCGGCTTCGCGGCCGAATCGCAATGACCGCGTCGGACCACGACGTCACGGTGACGCTCGCCTTCGGTGGCGGCGAGATCGTCGTCTTCGACGGCGAGCGGCTCCCGGTGGACGCGTCGATCGCCGGGCCGCACGCATCGCTGGTGCGTCTGCTGCAGGGCGAGACGAACCCGCTGATCGAGCATCTGCGCGGCCGGCTGCGCGTTCGCGCGCGCTTCGCGCGCCTCTTCCTGCCGATGCGGCTGCACCGCCTCGTGAGGCTCGATCCGGGAGGTTCTCGTGGCGCCTGAGAGATACGACGCCGTCGTCGTCGGCGGCGGACACAACGGTCTGTGCGCCGCGGCTTACCTCGCCCGCGCGGGACAGAAGGTGGGCGTGTTCGAGAGCCGTCACGAGGAGGGCGGCGCCGTCCACACTTCCGAGGCCACCGTTCCCGGCTTCTGGCACAACCTCCATGCGCAGTACATGGAGTTCATCGACTACATGCCGTTCTACCACGACTTCGATCTGCCGGGCTTCGGCGCGCGCATGATCAAGCCGCAGTGTCAGGTGGGGATGGCGTTCGAGGATGGACGACCGCCGCTGCTGATCTATACGCCCGACCTCGCGGAGAAGACGCACAGGAGCATCGCGCACTTCTCGCGACACGATGCCGACGTCTTCGACGACATCCGTCGCAAGGTGATGGCGGCGGACCAGGCGATCGCGGCGATGCTCTACGGGCCCCGCAACCCGGAGGCCGTGGTCGGCGATCTCGGGCGGCTGTGGGCGGACCTCGGCATGACCCCGGCAGACTTCGGAAAGCCCGCCAAAGAGCTGATCGACCGCCTGTTCGAGTCGACCGAGCTGCGGGCCGTCCTGTACCGGCAGTGCCTCGAGTGGGGCGCTGATCCACACGAAGGAACGGGCTTCGCCTTCGTGATCTGCTGCATCTGGCTGTGCGGCATTCACTATCTCGTGAAGGGCGGCACGCACATGCTCGCCCACGCGATGGCGAGCGCGTGCCTGCGCGAGGGTGTGCACCTGCGTTACAACCACCGCGTTCGCGAGATCACGACGCGCGAGGGTCGTGCAACGGGCATCGTCCTCGCCGACGGTCGCGCCATCGAGGCGAAGGTCGTCGTCTCGAACCTCGACATCCGGACCACCTATCTCGGACTGGTCGGCGAAGACAACGTGACGCCCGAGATGCGCGCCGCAGTCGAGGGCTGGCGCTTCGGCCCGGAGCACTGCCTCGGAACGCCGTCGTTCGCGCTGCACGCACCGCCCGACTACAAGTCGGCGCGCCACGATCCCGACATCAACCGCTGCTTCTACACCATCGTCGGCTACGAGACGGCGGAGCAGGTTTCGGAGTACATCCTGCAGGCGTTCGCGGGAAGGCCGCCCGAGCGGCCGGCTGCCGGCACGTGGGTCAACACGCTCTGGGACTCGAGCCAGGCACCGCCCGGAAAGCACGCGATGAACGGCTGGTACTTCTTCCCGAAGGCGTCGGACCTCTCCGAGGCCGAGTGGAACGACGTCCGCGCGACGTACAACGCGCGCTTCCTCGAGCTCTGGCAGCGGCACGCTCCCAACATGACGCGTGACAACGTGATCGCCGACGCCCTCTACACGCCGCTCGACATCGAGCGCGAGATGGGAATGCTCGAAGGCGACTTCGGGCACGGCCGTCCGAAATCGCTCTCGGCGCTCGCCATGGGCCAATCGCCGTCGCTGCGGCAGGGGCGAACGGGAATCGCCGGCCTCTACCTGTGCCCGGGCAACGGCGTGAGCGCAGCGCCGGGCTACATCGCCTACAAGTCGGCCGCCGAGGACTTCGGGCTTCCCGCGGTCTGGAAGCGAGACGACCGGGGCTACTGAGGGACGCATGGCCGACATCTACACGCCGCAGTGGTACGACGCGCTGCAAGCGCTCCTCAACCGCAACCCCGAGGTCGAGAAGAACGCGCCGCGCGGGCCGCTCAAGGTGCTGGCCGAGATCCGCGGCGACGGCCCGTCACCGTACGTCGCTTCCGGTGAGCGGCTCTGGTTCGTGGTCCATCTGACCGACGGCAAGTGCACTCAGTACGAGCAGGTCAGCGAGCCTCCGCCGCGGCGCGAGTTCGACTTCCTGTTCGAGGTGCCCGCGTCGGTCTTCGAGGGCGTCGCCGCGGGGACCGTCGACCCCGTCGGTGCCGGACTCAAGGGTACGATCCGCATCACCGGAGACATGCGCATCCTCATCCGTCACGCGGACCTCGTGAACGTCCTGCACCGCGTCTACGCGCGCGAAGTCGAAACGGGCTGGCCGAAGGGCAAGCCGCCCTACGCCGAAGGAAGCCGATGAGGATGAACCGCCGCGAGTTCCTGAGCGGGAGCGCCGCGCTCGTGCTCTCGCTGGGTCTGCTTCGAATCGCGCCTGCGAGCGCCGCCAGCGCCGGCGCTTCAGCGGCACCGGCGACTTCGACAGCGCCGGCGTATTCCGACTGGCAAGACCTGTATCGCAAGCGCTGGAAGTGGGACCGCGTCGTCTACTCGTCTCACGGTCGCGCGAACTGCATGTCGGCCTGCTCGTGGAGCGTCTTCGTCAAGGACGGCCTCGTCTGGCGTGAGGAGCAGAACGCAGTCTACGGCGCTGCCGAGGGCGCCCCCGACTTCAACCCACGCGGCTGCCAGAAGGGAGGCTGCTACTCGCACCTCATGTACGAGCCGTCGCGCCTGCTGCACCCGATCCGCCGCGTGGGCGAGCGCGGTGCGGGCAAGTGGAAGCGCATCTCGTGGGACGAGGCGCTCGGCCAGATTGCCGACGCGATGATCGACGCCTCGGTCGCGAACGGAACGGGAACGATCGTGTACGACAACGGCACCACGAACCTCGACTTCGGCCCGGACCACACGGGAGAGGTCGAGCTGTTCCGTCTGCTCGGCTCCACCAGCATCGAGTCGTGGGCGGGTGTCGGCGACATGCCGCACGGCGCGACGCAGACCTGGGGCATGTACAACTGTGAGGGAACGTCGGACGACTGGTTCAAGTCCGACTTCATCGTGGTCTGGGTCGGAAACCCGACCTACACCCGCATTCCCGACATGCACTTCATGCACGAGGCGCGCTACCGCGGCGCAAAGCTCGTCGTGATTGCGCCCGACTACAACGCGACGGCGGTCCATGCCGACTACTGGATCAACCCGCGCATCGGCACTGATGCCGCGCTCGCGCTCGCGATGGCGCAGGTGATCATCGAAGAGAACTTGTTCGAAGCCGACTACATCCGCGAGCAGACCGATCTGTCGATCCTCGTTCGCGAGGACACGCGGCGTTATCTGCGCGCCGGCGACCTCTCGGTATCGGGAGGAAAGGACGTACTCCAGTTCTGGGACGAGGCGAAAGGACGCCTCGCAGCCGTTCCCGGCTGCGAGGGCGAGGGATCGACCTCGCTCGCTCTCGGCGCGCTGCGGCCCGCCCTCACGGGCCGGCGAGAAGTGACGCTCGCCGACGGCAAGAAGGTGGGTGTTCGCCCGCTCTTCGAGGTGCTCCGCGAGCACCTCGATGCCGGCTACAAGCCCGAGCAGGCCGCGATCACGACGGGCGTGGCGCCGGGAACGATCCGCCGCATCGCGCGCGAGCTGGCGCAGGCCGGCTCGGCGATGATCTTCTCGTCGTGGGGCGCGTGCAAGCACTACCACAGCGATCTCGTGCAGCGTTCCGAGATTCTGCTGATGGCGCTCACCGGCAATCAGGGCAAGTCGGGCGGCGGCCTTCGTGTCGCGGCCTGGTGGGAGGTCGACGGCCAGCGCGCGCTCTGGAGCCGCTCCGGGCCGTCGTGGATGTCGGCGAGCGAGAAGCTGAAGCTCCTCTACAAGACGAAGATCGGCGACGGCCTCTCGTGGCGCGAGTTCGAGGAGCTGGCCGTCCGATCGAAGGAGTTCACGGGCAACCTCCCGACGATGTCGTTCCTCTACGCGCACGCGGGATACAAGGAGATCTGGGACAAGCCGGAGTTCCACGATCCCGACCAGCCGCGTCCAACGGCCGCCTACATGAAGGAGGCGGTCGACAAGGGCTGGATCCCCGTGCGCCCGCTGCCCGGCATCGACCCGAAGGTCTACTACTTCACCGGGATGAATCCGCTGCGCCGCTGGCCCGCGCCGCAGATCGCGGAGAAGGTGCTCTGGCCAAAGCTCTCGATGATCGCGAGCGTCAACACCAAGATGAGCACCTCGTCGCTGATGGGCGACATCGTGCTGCCGGCCGCTGGCTGGTACGAGCGCGACCTCATCAAGTACACCGAGGCGTACCTCCCGTACGTCGTCCTCAACCAGAAGGTCGTCGAGCCCCTCGGCGAGTCCAAGTCCGAGTGGGAGATCACGGGGCTGCTCGCGAAGAAGATCCAGGAGCGCGCGAAGGCGCGTGGGATCACGACGGTGCGCGACGCAGCGATGAAGGGCGAAGTCGACCTCTCGACCGTCTACGACGCGTGGACCGCCGGCGGCAAGCACAGCGAGACCGACCCGCGCGCCGCCCTCGACGAGATCCTCAAGAACAACAAGCTCACCGGAAACAAGGGCTACGACGAAGCTGCGAAGACGGGTGTCCTGCCCGTGGTGCACGCGGAGGGAAAGCCGGCGGCGCTCTGGGCGCTCGGCACCCGTTATCAGCCTGGGAAGACGGTCTTTCCGCACGAACGCTTCGTGAAGGAGAAGGAGGCGTGGCCGACCTTCTCGGGTCGCCAGCAGTTCCTGATCGAGCATCCGTGGTACGAGGAAGCCGGCGAGAGGCTGCCGGTGCACAAGGAGCCTCCGAAGGCGGGCGGAGATCATCCGCTGCTCCTGACGGGCGGCCACACGCGCTGGTCGATCCACGCCATCTGGCGCGACTCTGCCCTCATGCTCCAGCTCCAGCGCGGCGAGCCCGCGGTCTTCGTCGCGGTGAAGGACGCGAAGGCACGCGGCGTCAGCGACGGCGACCGCATTCGCGTGTTCAGCGACCTCGGCGCGTTCGAAGCGCTCGCCAAGGTCTCGCCTGCGGTGCGCCCCGGACAGGTGATCATCTACCACGCGTGGGAGCCGTATCAGTTCAAGGGCTGGAAGGGACAACAGGAGCCCGTCGCGGCGCCGTTCAAGCCGCTGCATCTCGCGGGCGACTACGGCCAGATTCACTACCGCGGCATCTACAGCGGCCCCGGCCACCACCCGCGAGCGCAGCGCGTCGACTTCGCGCGGGCCTGAACGAGAGCGCGGGCGCGGGCGGCGAGCCGTCTGCGGCCCGGAGGCGAGGCGGACAGCCGGCTGGCGCGAGTGTGGCCGCAGCTACCCTGTCGGTGCGCTCGCGTCGCCATCCGGAGGTGTCACCGTGTCCGAGACCCCGACCTCGATTCGCTGGGAGACGCTCACGAAGAAGCAGTTCGACGCGATCGACCGGGAGAGCGCGGTCGTCTTCGTGACGTGCTCGCCGCTCGAAGTGCACGGACCGCACCTGCCGCTCGGAGCGGACTGCCTCGAAGGCGAAGGCCTCGCCGAGCGGACGCTCCGCTTCCTGCCCGAGCGTCACCGGACGCGAACGTTTCTCAAGCTTCCCTTCCTGTGGACGGCGTGCGACGGCGTTCCTCAACCGGGGACCGTCGCCTTTCGGCCTTCGACGACGATTCGCGCGCTCGAAGACGTCGGCCGGTCGCTCGCCGCGCAGGGCTTCTGCAACGTCATGGTCTCGAACTTCCATGGAAGCCCGCGACACTTTCTCGCGATCGAGACCGCGTGCGACCGGACCTCACGCAAGCACGGCATCCGCATGGCCTCGATCTTCTCGCTCATGCTCTCGCGGCTGAACGTCGGAGGCTCCGAGCTGGGAGACGTCCTCGGGCACATCCCAGGAGTCTCGAAGGAAGACTTCGCCGGCGATACGCACGCAGGCCTCGTCGAGACCTCGCAGCTCCTCGCCCTGCACCCGCAGTGGGTCGATCCCGGCTACAGCAAGCTCCCGCGCCGCACGGTCGACCTCTGGCTCGAGGAGACCGGCCGGCCAAGGCCCTCCGCTCCGCGCGGCAGGCTCGCGTCGATCCCGAAGATGGTCGCCGGCTTCAAGGCCGGGCTCCAGTTCTTCTGCGAGGAGACCTACTCGGGTGCTCCCGCAGGCGCATCGGCCGAGATCGGCGAGCAGATCCTCGACACGCTCGCGAGCCGCTCCGCCGAGGCCGTCGCCGAGATCCTCGACGGAGCGCTTTCACGCGAGCAGTGGCACTCGCCGTTCTGGAAGCTCCGGCACATCTTCGTGAATCCGGTCGCCGTCCGGTTCTTCAACCGGCTGTTGCAGGTTCCGAGAACGGTGGGGTGAACGAGCGCCGTCCGGCGCTCTGCGGCGCGTCTGTCCCCGGACGGGGTGACTCAGGTACCCCGTCCGGGGGGCACCAATCCTATCGCTTCGGATAGAGACGTCGCGACGCGTCGCCTGCGAGGATGCGCTCGTCCCGGGGAAGGAGGCCGCCCGTCGCGGTGTCACGTCTCCGGATGCCCCTCGAAAGGAGACCACCGTGCGTCCCAGCCAGGCCAGACCCGACCGTCGTCGGCGTTCCGTCCAGTCGCTCTCGTTCGCGGTCGCGCTCGTCGCCGCCTTCATCGTCGCAGCTCCCCGAGCGCACGCGATCACGATGTACACGTACACTGGAAATCCGTTCACCGACTTCAACCCGCTTGGTCCGCCGAACCCGTACACTACGAGCGACTACGTTCACGGCTACTTCACGACCGCGGCGCCGCTGGCGGCCAGTCTCTCCGAGTACGACATCACTGGAGTCGTGTTGTCATGGGCGTTCAACGACTTCGCCGACGACCATCTTCCGATCACGTCCGGTCCGCCGGCCGGGTTCTATCTCACCGATACGAACGTGAGCACCGACGGCGGCGGAAACATCATCCAATGGAAGATTGGAGTCACCAACGGAACACTTCCCGCTCACTACATCTCGACGTACGCCACCAATGGCTTCGCCACCGACATCGACAACGGCGATCTCAATGCCCAGGCCGGCCCGATGGCTTGGAACGTCAACACTCCCGGCACTTGGACGATCACTCCGGAGCCTTCTGCTCTGCTCCTGGTCGGCGCGGGCCTCGCCGGTCTCGCGGTCGCAGGCACGTCGCGGCGCGGGTAGTGGCCAGGACCGCCTCGCGGCGACGCGGCAGCGCGCGAGGTACCGTCGTCGGGACCGCTCGCCAGCCCATCGGCTGGGCTGGCGAGCGCCATCCCTGCGCCAGGCCCAATGTTCAATCGCTCCGCAATCTACGAGAAGCTGCTCGTTCCGCCTCTCAAGCTCGTCATTCGAGCCGTCGAGGGGTGCCTGCTCGCCGGGCTGGGGCGACCGGACTTTCTACCGCCGCATGATCTGCCGTGGGCGCGAAGCCTCGAGACGAGCTACCGCGAGATCCGCGATGAGCTGCTGGGCTATCGCGCGACCGGCGCCGCGCTCGCGCCGTTCTCGGACATCTCGCCCGAGCAGTACAAGATCAGCGACCGCCGCTGGCAATCGGTGATGC
>JADLGR010000097.1 GCA_020849175.1 Deltaproteobacteria bacterium | reverse complement strand
TTCTCGGCTACGCGGGATGGGGAGCGGGGCAGCTCGAATCCGAGCTCGCCCAGGGTGCATGGCTGGTGGCCCCGCTCGACGTGCGGCTCGTCTTCGAGGTCGGGGCCGAAGCGATGTGGGAGACGGTACTGCGCGATCTCGGGATCGATCCGGCGACGCTGGTGTCGACGCCAGGCGTTCACTGAACGCCGTCTCCGCTTCGGCGTTCCGTCCTCTCGTCCTTCACCGCAGGCAGCCCCGGAACGGCGAACGCCGATCCGGCTGCCTGCACGACGTCCATGATCTGCAGCAGGAGCTCTTCGCGCACGCGGACGAACTCGTTCCCATCGGTCGTACGGACGTACGCGAAGATCTCCACCTCGAGCGACGAGGCGCCGAAGCCGGCCATGCGAACGCGCGCCGGGTCGGGATGGACGCGCGAGTCCTCATCGAGGATCCGCGCAATGCCGGCGAGGATCGCTCGCATCTGATCGGACGACGTTCCGTAACGAAGACCGAGCCGCGCGTGCAGCAGGAAGCGGTCGCGACGGGTGAAGTTCTCGAGCTGGAGCGACGAGAACTCGGCGTTCGGGACGGCGACGACCGTTCGCTCCAGCGTTCGAACGCGCGTCGAGCGAAGGCCGATCTCCTCGACCGTTCCGATACGGTCGCCAAATCGGCACAGATCACCGACGCGTACCGGAGCGTCTGCAATGACCGTGATGCCGCCAAAGAGGTTCTCGAGCGTCTTCTGTGCCGCGAGCGCGACGGCGAGACCGCCGACGCCGAGGCCCGCGACGAGCGCCGTCACGTTGACGCCGAAGCTGTGCAGCGCGAACAGACCACCGATCGCGAGGATGACGAAACGCGCCATGCGTCGGCCCATGGGAACGAGTGCGGTCGCCGAGAGCTGTCCACGTTCGGTGAGCCGCCGCACGATTCGCTGTGCGATGGCCTCGGCGATTCCGAGCGCCACCCACGTACCCGCCACCACCCAGAGCATTCTCAGCAGCGCCGTGACGACCTGCTGCGCGCGAACGGGCAGGCCGAGAACCGGTACGCCGTTCTCGAAGACGAGCAGCGCGAGGCTGAACCAGATCGGCCCGGTCGTCGCCGCGAGCACGCGCGCTGCGGGGCCGCGCGCGCTCCCCGCGACCGCGAGGACGACGCGGCGGAGCACGATCGAGATCATCCAGCCGCTCGCCGCCGCCAGCAGCAGCACGGCGCCGAGTCCCGCCCACTGCCAGAGTGCGATGTCGAGCAGGCGCGTCTCGAGCAGCACGGGCGGGAGCTGCGCCGCAAACGAGGGCAGACCGAGCTCTTCGTGCAGTGCCGGCACCTGCCGCACGGTGTCGGCCGAGACCTTCCAGATCGACTGGCCGTCTTCTCGTGGAACTCGGGCGAGCTTCACATCGACGACGCCGTCTCGCGTGTCGAGGCTTCCCAGTCGATCGACGTTCGCGGGAAGCCCGTCGTCGGTGTTGCCCTGGGGGTCGTCGCTCAGGTCGTCGAGGTCGACCCACAGCGTTCGATTGAGCACGGCCTGGAGCTCTCGCGCGATCTCCGGCCCGTCGCGTGCGCGTCGTGACGCCGGCACACGGCGCAGGTCGAGGAACTCTGCGGCCTTCGTCCAGTCGCCTGCGCGGGCCGCTTCGAACATGCCGCGCACCGCCGAGCGCGGTGTTCCGCGCCCGAGGGAGTCCTCCGGGCCGCGTACGGGTGCAGGGGACGGCTGCACGGGCGGAACGAGCAGCGGCTCGTCCAGCCGCGGCGGCGGCGGCGCCCCGAGCTTCGGCTGCGCGACGGCGGGCGCGGCGAGCACGACCAGCGCGGCGAGAGCGAGCGCGGTGGGCAGCGCGCACCGGGAGACGCTCATCGCGCGTCCGGTGCCGGCGGGAAGCATCGCGGGTCCTCGCGGTGGTTGCGCGGCACCGAGTCTATCGAGCCGCGCCGTGCCGGCGAGGGGCGCTTGCGCGGCTCGCGACCCGCGGCCACGCTGTGCTCCTCGCGCGCCGCGAGCCCAGGGAGGAGTGGTGATGAAGGATCTGTTCTCGGTCGCGGGTAAGGTGGTGCTCGTCACAGGCGGCTCGCGCGGCATCGGCCTCATGATCGCGCGTGGCTTCGCCGAGAACGGCGCGCGTGTCTATGTCTCGTCGCGAAAGAAGGACGCCTGCGACGCGGTAGCCGCCGAGCTCTCGAAGACGGGGACCTGCTTCTCGCTCCCGGCCGATCTCTCCGGCGAGGCTGGTGCGAACGCCCTCGCTGATGCCCTCGCCGACCGCGAGGGTGCGCTGCACGTGCTCGTCAACAACGCCGGCGCCAACTGGGGGGCGCCCCTCGCGGAGTATCCGGACGCCGCCTGGGACAAGGTGCTCGCGACGAACCTCAAGGCGCCGTTCTTTCTCACGCGGCGCTGTCTGCCGCTCCTCGAGCAGGGCGCGACCGCAGCGGATCCGGCGCGCGTCATCAACATCGGCTCGATCGACGGCCTCATGGCTCCGCTCCTCGAGACGTACGCCTACTCGGCGAGCAAGGCCGCGCTGCACCACATGACGCGCGTCCTCGCGCGCAAGCTCGCGCCGAAGCGAATCACCGTGAACGCCGTTGCACCGGGCCCCTTCGAGAGCAAGATGATGGCGGCGACACTCGACCGCTTCCGCGACGCGATCGTGAGCTCGTGCCCGCTCGGTCGCATCGGCGAGCCCGGCGACATGGCCGGGATCGCGATCTATCTCGCGTCGCGCGCGGGCGCCTACGTCACGGGCGCCGTGATTCCGGTCGACGGCGGCATCTCGACCTGCTCCTGACGGCGTTGCGCGCGGCCGAGAGCGAGTGTGGCGTCGCGATCGCCTTCGCTCCGGTGGGTGCGCGCCGTCAGACCTCGATCTCGAGGATCGCCCGCCCCGCCATGCGTCCGGTCAGGCGCGAGAAGAAGTCGGCCGTGGCCATCAGCAGGCCGTACTTGCGTCGCAGCGCTGCGTAGGCGGCCGCGACGATGAGCGAGTCGGAGACGACGCGTCCCGTTCCCGCGATCCATTCGCCGTGGACCTTGCCGCGCACGCTGCACGGCGCGAGGCGGAGCTCGGGGAAGTTGCGCAGGCGTTTCACCTTGCCCGCTCTGCCTTCGGTGAAGACGTAGAGCCGGCCGTCGTGCGCCGCGAACCAGACGGGTGTCTGCACGCGGCGCCCGTCGCGCCTTCGAGTCTCGAGGCTCACGTAGGACTCGCGATCGAGCCGGGCGAGTGCGTCGTCCTTCATCGGTTCCTCCCGCGGTGCGTCATCGCCAGGCGAAGACGGGCTGCTCGAAGTGCGCGACACGCGCGGGTCGCCCGTGAAGAGCGACCTCGCGAAGCTGATACAGGACGGCGGCGGTCGGTGCGTGGATGTGCGTTCCCAGCAGCGGGATCGAGATCACGGGCCGATCGCTCTCCGGGATGTAGCGAAGATGCGGAACGTCCGGACGGTCGAGCTCGGCGAGCACCACGCGGTGAGCCGAAGCCACCTCTCGCGGGCTCGGCGCCAGCGCGACCACCTCGCGACAGGCCACCACGACCGGCGTGATCACGTAGCCCGAGCGCGTCGGGTAGTCGTCGAGGCAGCCGAGGATGCTCGTGGCCGGCAGCGCGAGGCCGAGCTCTTCGTCGAGCTCGCGCAGCGCGGCCTGCTCGGCAGTCTCTCCCGGATCGACGCGCCCGCCCGGCAGTGCCCACTGCCCGCCGTGGGCCCGGAGGCGCGGCGCGCGGCGCGTGAGAACGAAGCAGGTGCGCCCGGCATCGTCCGGGAGCAGCACGAGCGCCACTGCGGCGTGACGTCGCCCTTCGAGAGGCAGCGGCCATCGCTCGAATCCGTGGAGGTGCTGGCGAACACGCGCCGCGAGCGCCTCGACGGGCTCGGCCTCGGCGGCGTCGGAAGAGATCACGCGGGCTCCGTGGATGCGCGGGCGCGCCGTCCGGTAAGATGACCCGCCCGGAAGCGGAGAGCCACATGACCCTGCCCGCGTACGTCCAGCGAAGAAAGCTCAGCGTTCCGAGCTCGGGCGTCGAGATTGCTGCGCTCGACTGGGGAGGCGAGGGCCCTCTCGCGCTCCTGCACCACGCGAACGGGTTCTGCGCCGGCGTCTGGGGGCTCGTCGCCGAGGCGCTCTCCACGCGGTATCGCGTCGTTGCGATCGATGCGCGCGGTCACGGTGACTCGTCCCGTCCGGAGGGCGAGGACGCCTATCGCTGGGATCGCTTCGCGGAAGATCTCGTCGCCGTCGCGGAAGCGCTCGTCTCCGAAGCTCCCGGCGAGCACGTCGCGGTCGGGATCGGGCACTCGTTCGGCGGAACGTCGATGATCGCGGCGGCGTCGCTCGCGCCCGGCCTCTTCGAACGACTGGTGCTCGTCGATCCGGTCATCCTTCCTCCGCCGAGCACGACGATCCCGCCGGAGGCGCGCGGCCGCGGGCGCCAGCTCGCAGAGCGCGCGCGGCGCCGGCGCGCCGTCTTCGCTTCGCGCGCCGACGCACGCGCGGTGTGGGTCTCGCGCGACTTCTTCGCGGGATGGGACCCGCGCGCCCTCGACCTCTACGTTGCCGAAGGCCTGCGCTCGCGCGACGACGGGTGCGTCGAGCTCAAGTGCGCGCCGGACGTCGAAGCGACGGTCTTCGAAGCGAGCGGCGCCTTCGACGTCTTCGCGCTGGCGCCTGTAGTCGCCGCGCCGACGCTCGTGCTCTGGGCCGCTCGTGACAGCTTTCCGCGCGCGCTTCACGAGGCGCTGGTCGCCTGCATGCCGTGCGCGCGACTCGAGGAGGTCGACTCGGGACATCTCATCCCGATGGAGCACCCGGATCTCGTCTCGGACGCAGTGTTGCGCTTCACGAGGGAGCCCCGGTAAGGCACCGTCGCACGCCGCGCTCGCACGCGCCGGAGGCGGCCGCGTCCGAAGACTCCTCGCCGCGCGGTCTGGCGTCGCCTCGCCCTACGTCTCGATGTCGTAGCCGCGCTGGGTCCATCCCGTCCAGCCCTCGGCCATCGACACCACGTTCGTGAAGCCCATCTGCTGGAGCGTCAGCGCGGCGAGCGCACTGCGGTTTCCGCCTGCGCAGTAGACGACGAGCTTTCGTCCGCGGTCGGCGAGCCACGGATCGCGCTTGGGGTGCGCAAGATCGGCCTTCACCTCGAGAACTCCGCGCGGCGCCGGATGGGCGCCCGGAACGTGCCCCGCCGCGATCTCTTCGGGCTCGCGAACGTCGAGGAAGTGCCACCCCTCCCGATTCGGCGCCCCGAGCAGGCGCCGTGCCTCCTCGGGAGTGATCTCGCGGATCTTCGTCAGGGCCTCGCTCACGAAGTCGTTCAGTGTCTTCGGCATGCGCCCTATAGTGGCACAATGTTCGCGAGGCGTGCCGGCTGGGACCTCGGCCCCGATGATCTCGCCGAGACGGTCGCGCGACGCCGCCGGGCGGGGCTGCCCGTCGTCGACCTCACCGATTCGAATCCCACGCGCTGCGGCTTTCGAACGGCGGCCGCCCGTCTCGCCACGGTGCTGGCCGACGTTGCGCGCGACCCACGCTGTGCCGTCTACGAGCCCGATCCTCGCGGCGATCGTGCGGCGCGCGAGGCGGTCGCCGCGCACCATGCCGGGCAGGGTGGGGCGGTCTGCGCCGAATCGGTCGTCCTCACTGCGGGAACGAGCGAAGGCTACGCACACCTGTTTCGGATGCTCACCGACCCGGGCGATCGTGTCCTCGTCCCGACTCCGAGCTATCCGCTGTTCACTCTGCTCGCGGGGCTCGAAGGCGTCGAAGCCGTGCCCTATCCCCTGCGGCTACGCGGAGGACACTGGCGCATCGATCTCGAGGCGCTCGAAGCGACGGCGGTACCTCCGGTGCGCGCAGTGCTGCTCGTTCACCCGAACAATCCCACCGGATCGCTCGTGAGCTCCCGCGAGACCGAGGCGCTGCGGCGCCTGTGTCGTGATCGAGGCCTCGCGCTCGTGAGCGACGAGGTCTTCGCCAGCCATCGGCGCCCATCGGCTCCGGCGGACGCGCCGCACACGCTCCTTCCCGCCGAGGGTGCGGCCGCGGACGGTCCGCTCACCTTCGTGCTCTCGGGCGCGTCGAAGCTCCTCGGCCTGCCACAGCTCAAAGTCGGCTGGATCATCGCAGGCGGACCTGCACAGCTTCGCGACGAGGCGCTCGCACGGCTCGAGGTGATCGCAGACACGTACCTCTCCGTCTCGGTTCCCGCGCAGCTCGCCCTGCCCGCCCTCCTCGCATCGCAGGTCGAGCTCGGTCGAGAGATTGCAACGCGCGTCGATGACAACCGGGAACGAGTCGAGCGCGCCGTGGCGCACGCGCAGAACGTCCGACTGCTCGACGCGGAAGGCGGCTGGTGCGCGATCCTGCGCGTTCTCGCCGGGGCTCGCGGAACGGCTCCGGACGAGGACGCGCTCGCGCGAGCGCTGCGCGACGATTCGGGGGTCCTCGTGCAGCCGGGATGGCTCTTCGATCTCGAGCCCCACGATGAGGACGGCGCGCCGGTCGCACACCTCGTGCTCTCGATGCTCCCCGAGCCGAGCGTCGTCGAAGCCGGCCTCGGCCGCGTCCTCGAAGCGATCACCGCTTCGTCGCGCTAGCGTCGCTCTCTCATGGATCTCGCAGGTACTCACGCGTTCCTCACCGGCGCAAGCGGCTTCACCGGCGGACATCTGTGCGCGGCGCTCGTTCGGCGCGGTGCGCGCGTCACGGCGCTCGTACGGCGAACGAGCGACGCGCGCGAGCTCGAGCGCCTCGGCGTGCGTCTCGTCGTCGGAGATCTGCGCGAGCGTGGGTCGTTCGAGGCGAGCCTGGCGGGCTGCGATACGGCGTACCACGTGGCCGCGGCGTTTCGTGAGGCGAAGATCCCGGACGCCGATTACACCGCCATCAACGTCGAGGGGACCCGCAACGTCATCGAGGCCGCCGCTCGGCACGGCGTTCGGCGCGTCGTCCACTGCAGCACCGTCGGCGTGCACGGCGACACCGGCCGCGAGCCCGCGGACGAAGACACGCCGTTCGATCCGCCCGACTTCTACTGCCGGTCGAAGGCCGAGGGAGAGCAGCTCGCGAGAGAGCTCTTCGCGCGCCTCGGCATCGAGGGTGTGGTCTTCCGCCCGTTCGGCATCTATGGCCCGGGCGACACGCGGTTCCTCAAGCTCTTCCGTGCGGTCGCGCGTGGCCGCTTCGTCATGATCGGCTCGGGCGACGTGATGTACCAGTTCAGCTTCATCGACGATCTGTGCACTGGCATTCTCCTGTGCGGCACGAGGCCCGAGGCCGCCGGCGAGGTCTTCATTCTGGGCGGGGAGCCGCCGATCACGCTTCGTGCTGCGATCGAGGAGGTGCGACGCGCGACGAACGGAAAGCCGCCGCGCCTTCGGATCCCGATGGCGCCCGTCATGGCCGCCGCGACGCTCTGTGAGAGGCTGTGCCGCCCGCTCGGCATCGAGCCGCCGCTCTACCCGCGCCGCGTCGAGTTCTTCAGCAAGCACCGCGCCTTCGACATTTCGAAGGCCAAGCGCGTGCTCGGCTACGCGCCTCGCATTCCTCTCGCCGAAGGTTTCGCGCTGACGGCAGCATGGTATCGGCAGCAAGGCCTCATGTAGCGAGCGAAGCGCTCCGTACGCCGCGCCAGGTGCTTCGTTCGCCGTCAATCTCGAGATCGAAGATCGGACGAAACGGCGTCGCCCCCGAGCAGGCTCTGGTACACCGCTTCGAGGCGCGCAAGCGCGATGGTGTCGCTGAACTCCGTGTAGACGCGCGCGTGGGCGGCACGGCCGCAGGCGACGAGCGCGTTCCAGTCTGCGGCGAGATCCTGCACGGCGTCCGCGAGCACGCGGGGTGCGGGTGCGTCGACGATGCGTCCGCACGCG
>JADLGR010000096.1 GCA_020849175.1 Deltaproteobacteria bacterium | reverse complement strand
GGCAAGGACGCCGCGCGGCTGGTCGAGAACGGGTGCGTCGCCGTGAGCGAGGGCGCGAACATGCCGACCACGCCGGAGGGCATCCGCGTATTCCTCGACGCCGGGATCGCCTACGGGCCGGGCAAGGCCGCCAACGCGGGCGGCGTCGCGACCTCGGCGCTCGAGATGCAGCAAAACGCGTCGCGTGACGCGTGGACCTTCGAGCACACCGAGAAGAAGCTGCAGGAGATCATGGTTCGCATTCACGAGCTGTGCTTCGAGACGGCAGAGGCCTTTGGAACACCCGGCAACTACGTCAACGGCGCCAACATCGCGGGCTTCATTCGCGTCGCGAGGGCCATGGTCGCGCTCGGCCTGGTCTGACTGCGTCGTACGCCCCTCGGCCGCCGCCGCGAAGCGTTCCCCGACACCCCTCGTGCTGGAGTAGCATCGCCTCCCGCCCTGCGCGAAGGAGCCTGCGATGCGCGACGCCCGTGACGACGTCTCGAAGGTGAAGGCCGCACCGCCGGAGCGGAGCGCTCCGAGAGGATCGCGCGTCGGAACCCTTCAGCCCCGGCAAAACGCGCACCGCAACACGTTCGACCTCTCGGGTCTCTGGGACTTTCAGCTCGACCCGAAGGACGAGGGGGAAGGCGCCCGCTGGTTCGAGCGACTGCCGGCGCCACGAGCGATCGCCGTCCCGTGTAGCTGGAACGAGCTCTTCGACGACGCGCGCGACTACGTCGGGCTCGCCTGGTATCGGACGCAGGTCTTCGTCCCGAGTAGCTGGCGCGGCGAACGCGTCTTCCTCCGGGTCGGCTCTGCGAACTACGCCTGCAAGATCTGGGTGAACGGAGAGCTCGTGGCGGAGCATCTCGGCGGCCACCTGCCCTTCGCGGCCGAGATCACCGAGCGCATCTCGTGGACGCAGCCGGCCACGATCGCGATCAGTGTCGAGAACAAGCCCCTGCCCGAACGCGTTCCGGCGGGGTCATCGCCGGCCGGGGGCCTCTTCACCGGGATCGTCGGTGGCTACCCGGCGACCACCTACGACTTCTTCCCGTACGCAGGTCTACACCGATCTGTGATAATGTTCTCGGTGCCTCGCACGCACATCGAGGACGTCACCGTGCGGACGACCCTCGAGGGCTCGGACGGACGCGTCGACGTGAGCGTTCTGGCGACCGACGGCCATTCGGGCGCGGGGCGCGCGCGGTTCGGCTCGATCGAGGCGGCGCTCCGCTTCCGCGACGGCGTGGCCGAGGTGTCGCTGCGGGTTCCGGACGTCCGGCCGTGGAGCCCGCGCGATCCGCATCTCCAGCCACTCGTCATCACGCTCGAGGACGGCCAGCGAGAAACCGACGCCTACACGCTCGACGTCGGCATCCGCACCGTCGAGGTGCGCGGCGATCGCCTGCTGCTCAACGGCGAGCCGATCACGCTCACGGGCTTCGGCAAGCACGAGGACTTCCCGATCCATGGTCGCGGCTTCGACCTTCCGCTGCTGGTCCGCGACTACGAGCTGCTGCGCTGGGTGGGCGCCAACTCCTACCGGACCTCTCACTATCCCTACTCCGAAGAAGCGCTCGATCTCGCCGATCGACTCGGTGTGCTCGTGATCGACGAAACGCCGGCCGTGAGCCTCAACTTCGCCGATTCGGGTGAGCTCGTCGCGCGCCGGCTCGATCAGTGTCAGCGAGCACTCGACGAGCTCATCGCACGCGACAAGAATCACCCGAGCGTGATCCTGTGGTGCGTCGCCAACGAGCCCATGGCGGGCGGGTCGCCCGGTGTCGGCGGCGCTCCGCCGACCGCGGTCGAGGAAGGGAGCCGCTTCTTTCGCGTCCTGTACGATCAGGTTCGCGCGCGCGACGCCACGCGCCCGGTGACGCTCGCCGGTGTGATGGGCGGGCCTGTCGAATGGCTGTCGATCTTCGACGTCGTGAGCATCAACCGCTATTACGGCTGGTACGTGCTGGGCGGCCGACTCGACGCAGCGCAGGCTGCGCTCGCGCAGGAGCTCGACTCTCTTCATCAGAAGCTCGGCAAGCCGATCCTGATCTCCGAGTTTGGCACCGACACCGTTGCCGGTAGCCACAGTCAGCCACCGGAGATGTGGACCGAGGAGTACCAGGTGGAGTTCCTGCGTCGTTACCTCGACGCGGCGGAGAGCCGTCCGTTCGTCGCCGGGGTCCACGTCTGGAACTTCGCCGACTTCAAGACCGGACAGGGCATCCTGCGTGCCGCTGGCCTCAACCAGAAGGGTGTCTTCACGCGCGACCGGCGCCCGAAGATGGCCGCTCACTTCCTTCGCTCACGCTGGTGCCGCACCTGAGCCGAGGTTCGTCCGAGACGGGCCCAGGAGCAGGCGCCCCGGTCCTGGCAGACCGGGGCGCCATGGGAGCCGCCGGGGGAGGAGACGGGCGTTCGCTGCTGCTTCCGGCGAGGGGCGTCCACGTCCTCGCGACGGGTCGTGACGTCCCGGTGCGACCGCTCCTGCTTGCCCGTCCCCCCGTTCCCGGCGGAACCCTGACCGTGCGGCCACAGGCCGCGCGCCGAGAGTCGGGTTGGGAGGTAAGGGGGGTAGACCCGCTCTCGGCACCGTCGCCAGATGAGTAGCCGTGACCGGGTGGCCGGGCGTGTGACGCGCTTCACAGCTTCGTCGCTTTCTCGCGGGTGCCTGGGAAAAGGAAGCGAGCGCTCTGCGGGTTACGTCCGGGAACGCCCCATGTGACGAGCTCTCCGGGGGGCCTACCCCTCGATGGCGGCATGATCCCCTCCCTCGTCCGGGACCGACAGGATTGGACCAAAGGGTCGGTGTGGACGAACACGAGACGACAGTCGAGCGCGCCGAGGGCCCTGCTCCTCGTCACCTCGAACGCCGCGTGCTTCGCACGAGCGGTCGAGCGTCGTGACGCGGCAAGTAGCGCTCTCGCATCACCTGCGAGCGAGAGAGACCTTCCGGGACGCCAGGAGACGGCGATCGCGCGTCAGCAGGGGAACCTGCTGGACGAGGCTCGTCGCAGTGATGATCTCGTCGGCTGGATCGCTCTTGAAGTCGAGTCCGCGGATGGCACGACAGATCTCTGGCGTGATCGGCCAGACGTGGATCGGCGCGAGAAGGCGCAGGAATCCGGCGTCGTCGAGATCGATGGGGATCCTTCCGAGCTGCGCCAGCTTCGCGATCTCCCAGAGAGCGATCGCCGAGATGCTCCAGGGGTGACAAGAGAGAAGTCGCTGTTCGCGCGGCGGGGTCAGATCTCCCGCCAGCGCGTACAGCAGAACCTACGTGTCAAGATTCGACGCCTAGGAAGAAGAAGCGGGCGCTCTGCAGGTTACGTCCGGTAACGCCCAATGTGACAAGTTCCACGGGGGAGGGCCTGCCCCCTCAATGGGCTCCTGCTTGCTGATGGCGAGCCAGAACTTCGCGACCACGAGGCCGTGCGCGACCATCGCCTGCTCGAAGTCGTTGATCTCACCGTAGGCGCGCATCCAGTCGCGTTCCGC
>JADLGR010000095.1 GCA_020849175.1 Deltaproteobacteria bacterium | reverse complement strand
GCATGGCCCGCGGCTCGCGAAGCGGATCTCGCGCGCGAGACAGCAGACCCCGCACGAGCACGGCCTTCGCCGTGAGGCCTTCGCGTGGCTGCGGTGGGATCGCCGGGCTGCCGGCACGCAGGCCGACCTCGCGCGCCTCGGTCCCGCCGGCAGCGCGGTGGCCAACGCGTTTCGCGACGGCGCCCTCTCGCCCCGGCAGGCCGCGCTCGTCGCGCAGGCCGTCCCGCCCGCGCGACAGCCGCAGGCCGTCGCCTTCGCACGCAGCGTCACGCTGCGCCGGCTCGAGGACGTGCTCGGCACCGGCGGCGCCGAGCAGGGCGCCGTCTCGTTCGCGGCTCCCCCGGAGGCGGCCAGCGTGTTTCTCGTCGCACTCGAGGCGGTGCGATCGCACCTGTGCGAAGACCAGAGGCCGGGGGCTTCTTCGGCGCGCAGGGCTGTGTGCATCGCGCGCGAGATGTCCCTCGGAATGGGCCTCCTCGAATCCGCGCGCGTTCGCAGCGGCGTGGGAGGCAGTGTCTACACGCAGACGTGACCGCTTTCGGCGGGCACGACTTTCGACGTCGCCGACACGCCAGATGGGCCGGCGAACCGGCCTGGCCTCTGGTACCAGGAGCAGAACAACGACAACTCCACGCGCAACCGAGCTCTCGTCCACAGCAACGACTGGACGACGCTGCTCGATGACTCCGCTGTCGATTCCGACGCGCCGCCGGAGGAGCTCGACGACTGGTACTGGAGCTGGTACGACGCGTTCACCGTCGTGCCCGAGCCCGGGACGGCGGTACTCGTCGGTCTCGGTCTCGTGATCTGCGCGGCCTCGCGCCGGCTCAGCCCGGCGGCATGGTGTAGCCGTCGGTCACCGGCTGGAGCTTCTCGAAGTGCGGCCCGAGCTGCGCCTTCAGCGAGTCGAAGGTCCAGCGTGCGTCGCTGTCGAACGTCTTGCCCGTCGAAAGCTGCGAGACGAGCTTTACCTGCCGCGCCCACACGACGAAGACCTGCCCCGAGATCTGCTTCGCCGCGGGCGACGCCAGATAGCCGACGAGCGGCGCGACGTTCTCCGGCGCGAACGTGTCGAATCCATCCTCCGGCTTCTTGAACATCGCGGCGAGGGGGCCCGAGTCGTTCATGCGAGTTCGTGCACGCGGCATGATGACGTTCGCCGTCACGCCGTACTTCTGCATGAGCTGCGCTGCGCCCATGGTGAGCGAGACGATCCCGGCCTTCGCGGCCGAGTAATTCGGCTGGCCGGGCGGGCAGAAGAGCGCCGACTCGGACGACGTGCTGATGAGTCGCCCGTAGACGCTCCCGCCGCTCTTCTTCGCGGCCTCGCGCCAGTATGCGGTCGCGAAGCGCATGGTGCAGAAGTGACCCTTCAAGTGGACGCGAATGACATCGTCGAAATCCCGCTCGGTCATGTTGAAGAGCACGGCGTCGCGCAGAAAGCCCGCATTGTTGACGAGGACGTGGAGATCACCGAAGCCGTCGATCGCAGCGCGGATCAGCGCCTGCGCATCGTTCCAGTCGGCGACGTCACCGAAGTGCGCGACGGCCTCGCCGCCGAAGGCCCGGATCTCGTCGACGACGGCGTTCGCCGCCGACTCGTCGCGACCGCTTCCGTCTCCCGTGACGCCCAGATCGTTCACGACCACGCGCGCGCCCTGCCGCGCCAGCTCGAGCGCCTCCACGCGGCCGAGCCCACGCGCGCCGCCGGTCACGATCGCCACCTTGCCGTCGAGATCACCCATCGCCTCTCCCATTCGCGGACTCGCCTGCCCGCTCACTCGTTCGCCGGCTCAGCCGTCTAGCCCAGCCGCTCGAGGATCGTTCCGGTTCCGATCGACGATCCGCAGCACATGCTGATGTACGCGGTTCGCCCGCCGCGCCGCTCGAGCTCGTGCAGGGCCGTCACCAGCAGTCGCGTCCCGGTCGCGCCCACGGGGTGCCCGAGCGAGATCGCTCCTCCGTTCACGTTCAGCTTCTCCTGATCGACGTCGAAGACCTTCACCCACGAGAGGACGACGGCGGCGAACGCCTCGTTCACCTCGTAGAGGTCGATGTCGGAGAGCTTCATTCCCGACTTCGCGAGAATGCGCTTCGTCGCGTCGATCGGACCGTCGAGCAGGTAGTGCGGGTCGCTACCGACGACGACGTCCCACAGGATCCGCGCCCGCGGCCGCAGCCCGAGCGACTTCGCCTTCTCGGCGCTCATCCACAGGATCGCGGCGGCGCCGTCCGAGATCTGCGACGCGTTTCCCGCAGTGTGGATGCCGCCGGGAACGACGGGTGCGAGCTTCGCGAGACCCTCGATCGTGCTCACCCGGATGCCCTGGTCGCGCTCGACCTTGCGGCTCTCTCCGGTCGGCTTGCCATCAGCGCCGAGCACGGGCGCATCGATCGGAAGGATCTCGCGCGCGAAGCGGCCTTCGTCTCGCGCGCGCAGCGCACGCTCCTGAGAACGAAGGGCGAAGCGATCGCAATCCTCGCGCGTGATGCCGCGCCGCTTCGCGATCCGCTCGGCCGCCTGGAACTGGTCCGGGCTCGAGTCCCACGGCCACTCTGCAGGCTGGAAGAAGCCGGGGCCGTGGATCACGTTCGCGCCGAGACCGACGTGGCTCATCACCTCGACGCCGCAGGCGATCCCGGCGTCGATTGTCCCGGCCTTCACGAACGCCGACACGATGTGGTTCGCCTGCTGGCTCGACCCGCACTGCGTGTCGACCGTTGTCCCCGCCACCTCCCACGGTGCGCCGCGCGCGAGCCACGCGTTGCGGGCCACGTTGTTCGACTGCTCACCCGCTTGCGTTACGCAGCCGCCGACGATCTGCTCGATCTCGAGCGGGTCGACGCCCGCGCGCTCGACGACGGCGCGCTGCACGAGCCCGAGCAGCGTTGCGGGATGGAAGGCGGAGAGCTCACCCGTCCCCGGCTTGCCGCGCGCGATGGGGGTTCGCAGCGCCTCGACGATCACGGCCTCACGCATGGTGTACTCCTCTCTCGTTCTCGATCGCTGGATGAGCGGTCACATCTTCCCGAGGATCATGGCGCTCGTGGGAACGCCGACGCCAGCCGTCACGAGCACGTGATCGTTTCTCGCGGGCTGATTCAGCGACGTCCCGCGGACGAGACGCACTCCTTCATTGACGCCGTTCATCCCGTGGATGTACGCCTCGCTGAGCTGGCCGCCGTGCGTGTTGGCCGGCAGGCGACCGCCGAGGTCGAGACCGCCGTCGCGGACGAAGTCCTTCGCCTCGCCCCACTTGCAAAGACCGAACGCTTCGAGCTGCCAGAGCACGATCGGCGTGAACGCGTCGTAGATCACGGCAGCGTCGAGATCCCGAGGCCCGAGACCGGACATCGCGTAGACCTGCTTCGCGACGACCTCCATCTCGGGCACACGCGTGAGGCTCGGCCGGTAGAAGCTCGTCATCACCTCCTGCTCGGCGCCGGCCGCCTGCGCAACGGCGCGGATGAGGACGCCACCCCGGCGCAGATCGCGCGCGCGCTCGGGCGTGGTCACGATGCACGCGCAGCCGCCGTCGGTCTCCTGGCAGCAGTCGTACAGATGCAGCGGAGCGACGATCATGCGCGAGCTCTGGTGCTCGTCCATCGTGAGCGGGCGCCCGTGGAAGAAGGCGTTCGGATTGTTCACGGCGTGACGGCGGGTCGAGATCGCGACGCGTGCGAGGTCTTCGCTCGTCGTCCCCGTCTCGTGGAGATAACGCTGCGTGAACATCGCCACCCAGCTCGCGGGCGTCAGCAGCCCGTACGGCAGGTACCAGCTCCAGTGGATGAGGTCGGAGGTGACGACGTCGCTCGCGACGCCCTGCGAGTAGCGCTGACCCGAGCGGCCGTTGAGCGCGCGGTAGACGACGACCACCTCGGCCGATCCGGTCGCGACGGCCATCGCCGCCTGGTGCATGACACCAATCGCAGCGCCGCCTCCGTGCGGCGTGCGGCTGAAGAAGCGCAGGTCGCCGATCCCGACGGCGCGCGCCACCTCGATCTCGTCGGTCGTGTCGAGGGTGAACGTGGTCATCCCGTCGACGTCGCGAGGCGAGAGGCCAGCGTCGTCGAGCGCGGACTTCACGGCCTCACACGCGAGCTGGAGCTCCGAGCGACCCGAGCTCTTCGAGAACTCCGTTTGTCCGATGCCGGCGATGGCCGCGGCGTCGCGAAGGGTTCTGGTCACGGCATCCTCCCGGCGTCCTCGAGAGCGTTCTCGTTACGGAAGCCGTACACGGACGGTTCCCGTCACGTGATGGCCCCAGGCGTTGGCTCCGGTGATCTCGACGTCGACCGCGCGCTCGGTCTCGTCGCGCGCGACGACGCGCCCGGAGAAGGTCATCGTGTCGCCCGGCAGGTTCGGCGCGCCAAGCTTGATCGCGACCCGCTGCAACACCGCATCGCGGCCGGCCCAGTCGGTGACGTAGCGGCCGACGAGACCATTGGTCGTGAGGATGTTCATGAAGACGTCGGACATCCCCTGCGCCTGCGCGGCGGCGCGCTCGTGATGGACGGGCGTGAAGTCTCGCGAGACGATCGCGCCGCCGACGATGAGCGTTGCGGTGAGCGGGATTGCGAGCTCGGGCAGCCGGTCTCCGTCGCGTACTGCATCGAAGCGAAGCGTCTCGCCGCTCATCGCGCCTCCTCCGCCGCACCCGACACCGGCCGGAACAGCGGTAGGCGCAGCTCTTCGTCGACGTCTTGCATCTCGAGCTGGACGGGCATTCCGATCCGAACGGCGTCGGGCGCGCAGCCCACCACGTTCGACACGATGCGCGTCCCCTCCTCGAGCTCGACGAGGGCGACCGCGAGCGGAAAGCCGTAGCCGGGGATCGGCGGGTGGTGCATCACGACGTGGCTGTAGACGACCCCGCGCCCGCTCGCCGCCACCGAGTCCCAGCGCAGCGACTGACACGCGCCGCACATCGGTCGCGGTGGATGTCGGAGCGTACCGCATTCAGCACAGCGCTGGATCAGCAGATCGCCGCGCGCGACGCCCTGCCACCACCAGTCGTTGTCGTGTGACCGCAGCGGCCGCAGCCGTCGCGGCTTCGCGGGCGCTGCGGCCGGCGATGCGGCCTGCGCAGGCTGCGCGGGCTTGAATTTGAGCACGCGGAAGGTCATCCATGCCACGCGCTCGCCCTTCGCGTCGCGGTACGTCGTTCGCGTGTCGATGAATCGGCCCGTGCCGAGGCCCGTCGTCTTCTCGGGCGAGATCGCCTCGATGACGGTCGTCGCCGTCACGCGATCGTCCGGGCGCAGGTAGCGGTCGTAGACCTGCTCGCAGTTGGTCGCGACGACCGACGTGTACCCGTGCTCCGAGAGCAGCGCGTGGAGCTCCTGCTGGAGATCCGCCGCCGGTCCGCCGCCGCCAGCGAGCGCGACGCCCGCCATGGTCCACACCTGCAGCATCGTCGGCGGCGCAACGAGGCCGCCGTGCACGGACCGCGCGGCCACGTCCGGGTCGGTGTAGACCGGGTTCGCGTCTCCGAGGATCTCGCACCAGTGGCGCACCATCGGCGCGTTCACGAGATCGGGCCCGACCGCGGGCGGGCCGATCTCGGCACCCACGTACCGCGCCAGCGCTCGCTCGAGCTCCTCGCTGTTGCTCATCCGCGACACCTCTTCGCTCCTGCCTACGACGCGCGCACGCTGCGCGCGTCTCGTAATTGGGCGCGCGAGGGATAGCCCGAAGCGCTCGCGTGCGCACGCACTATGACCGGAGTCATGTCCGCCGTCCCTCGCCCTCGCGCACCATCCCGCGGCGTGCATCGTGTCCGCGGCGCGTGCCCGGCGACGAAGCGCCACGCGAGGAGGCGGCGGTGACCGAGAACGACGCGAGCGGCCCGAACCGACCCGGCGGCGCAGGCGGATCGAAGCTCAGCCGGCGCGGCTTCCTCGTGGCCGCGGCCTCGCTCGGCGCCGCCGGAACGGCCGCCGTGCTCGGCCTGCGACACCTGCGCCCGCAGAGCACCGCGCCTGCGATGCCGGCCACGACGCCGCTCGCAGCGCCCGTGTACGGCGGCTGGCAGGACGTGTACCGCGAGCGCTGGACGTGGGATCGCGTCGTGCGCAGCACGCACTTCGTCAACTGCTGGTACCAGTCGCACTGCTCGTGGAACGTCTACGTGAAAGACGGCGTCGTCTGGCGCGAGGAACAGGCCGCCGACTACCCGCAGATCCGTCCCGACGTTCCGGACTTCAATCCGCGCGGCTGCCAGAAGGGCGGCTGCTTCAGCGAGCGGATGTACGACACGTCGCGGGTGAAGTATCCGCTCAAGCGCGTCGGCGAGCGTGGCTCGGGACGCTGGCAGCGCATCTCCTGGGACCAGGCCCTCACGGAGATCGCCGATCAGATGCTCGACACGATGACGGGCGAGGGCAGCGACCGCATCGTGTGGGACGTGGGCCCTCTGTTCACCGTCGGAACCATGTCGGCGGCGCAGCAGTTCCTCGCGACGGTGCTCGACTGCACGACGCTCGACATGAACACGGAGATCGGAGACGGCCACCGCGGCGCCGCCGAGACGTTCGGCAAGATCGTCTTCGAGCGGTCGGCCGACGACTACTTCTTCTCGGACCTCATCCTCATCTGGGGTGCGAACCCCGTCTACACGCAGATCCCGAACGCGCACTTCCTGCTCGAAGCCCGCTACAAGGGCGCACGGCTCGTGTGCATCGCGCCCGACTACAGCGCGTCCGCCGTCCACGCCGATCAGTGGCTCCCGGTGCGGCCCGGAACCGATGCCGCGCTCGCGCTCGGCATGGCCCACGTGCTGATCGAGGAAGGACTCTACGACCGCGCGTTCGTGAGCGAGCAGACCGACCTGCCCCTGCTCGTTCGTGAGGACGACGACTGCTACCTGCGCACCAGCGATCTCGTCGAAGGTGGGAGCGACGAAGAGCTGTACCTGCACGACCCGAAGCAGGGGATCGTCGCGGCGCCGCGCCGGAGCCTGCGGCTCGCCGGGCTCGAGCCCTCGCTCGAAGGCCGCTTCGAGGCGACGCTGCACGACGGACGCAAAGTGATGGTGCGGCCGGTCTTCACGGTGCTGCGTGAGAAGCTCGCCGCGTTCACACCGGAGGAGGCGTCGAAGCAGTGCGGCACGCCCGCCACGCAGATCCGTGAGCTCGCGCGCGCCATCGCTCGCGCGAAGGCCGCGGCGATGGTCACCACCAGCAACTTCTCCAAGTACTACCATGGCAACCTGATCGAGCGCAGTCAGGCGCTCGTCTTCGCGCTCGCCGGACAGTACGGCAAGAAGGGAAGCGGCTTCGTCGCGTTCCCGTTCCTCACGCACGACGGCTTCGAGAAGCTCTTCTTCGGCCTCTACACGGCCGAGGAGCGCGTCAAGATCCTCGCGGACCTGCTGCCCGGCGAGTTCCAGCGCAAGCTGATGGACGGCTGGACCGAGGAGATGATCGTCTACGAGCGCAGCCGCCTCGCGCTCCGCGTGGGCGCCGGAATGGGCTGCTCCGGCGCCCTCTTCTGGTACGTGCACGGCGGGCTGCTCGAGGCCAGCGAGAAGCTGCAGGAGTGGGATCCCTACACGAAGCGACCCGTCCGAGAGGTGCTCGCGGAGTCGCTCGAGAAGGGCTGGCAGTACCTGTGGCCGAAGCCCGGCAACGACCCGCGCATGCTCTTCGTCTACGGCAGCAACCCGCTGCGGCGCGTTCGCTGCTATCCCCTCCTGCTGAAGCATCTGTGGCCCAAGCTCCAGGCCGTCGTGACGCTCGACTGGCGCATGACGTCGACGGCCATGCGTTCCGACTATGTCCTCCCGGTCGCTGCGTGGTACGAGCGAACGGAACACAAGTGGGTGACGCCTCTCATGCCGTTCATCCACGCGGGTGAGAAGATCACCACCTTCTACGAGGCGAAGTCCGACTGGGAGATTCTCTCCCGGCTCACGAAGACGGTGCAGGAGCGCGCGGCCGCGCGCGGCGTCGCGCAGTTCACCGACCGTCACGGCAACACGCGGAGCTTCGGCGACGTCTACGAGCGCTTCTCGTTCGGAGGCCGCTTCGGTCCGACCGACGACGACGCCGTCGCGGGCGCTCTGATCGAGTCGGCGAGCAACCTCGAGGGCGTCTCGTGGCAGGACCTCAAGCAGCGCGGCTGGGCGCGCTTCACGGGAACCGGGTCGAGCGCTGGATCGATCGGTACGGCCACCGAGATCCGCGCCGACGACACCATCACGCCGCTCACGAAGCACGTCTTCGGAAAGGAGCCCTACCCCACCCTCTCGCGCCGCATGCAGTTCTACATCGATCAGGCGCTCTACCACGAGATGGGCGAGACGCTCCCCGTGCACAAGAACCCGCCCGCCGCCGGCGGCCAGTATCCGCTGATGCTCACCGGCGGCCACACGCGCTGGAGCATCCACTCGGCATGGCGTGACGACTCGTTGATGCTGCGCCAGCAACGCGGGCAGCCGGTCATCTACGTGAGCATCGCCGACGCGCAGGCGCGCGGCATCGCCGACGGCGACACCATTCGCGTCTTCAACGATCTCGACGCCTTCCTCGTGATGGCAAAGGTGTCGCCGGCGTTGCAGCCGGGGCAGCTCATCCTCTATCACGCGTGGGACAACTTCCAGTTCCGGGGTGGCAAGGGATTCCAGAATCTCATTCCGTCCCCGCTCAACCCCGTCGAGCTCGCCGGGGGTCAGTTCCACCTGCGTCCCATGACCATCGCCATGCAGCCGAGCCACACGGACCGGGACACGCGCGTCGAAATCGAGAAAGCCTGAAGGAAGCCTGAAGAGGGTGACGGCGGTCATGGCGCGGGGCCTGGCGATAGTATAAACAAACGTTCGTTTGGAAGGCTACCGGGCCGGAGGGCCCGCGGCCGGGACGGGCGACCCGGGGTCGGTCGGATCGGGGCCGAACGCGCCGGGCGGCGGAGGCAACATGAGGCGGCAAGACGAGAGCACGACAGCCGGGTTCACGCGGCGGGCCTTCCTGCTCGGGACCGGAGCCGGGACGCTCGCCCTCGCCCTCTCCTGTCTGCGCGAGGGCGACCGGCCGGCCGGTGCGGCCGCCGGGACGGGAGCCGGGACGGCGGCGCACCGCATCCCCGCTCCGGTCGCGTACAGCGGCTTCGAAGACGTCTACCGCTCGAAGTGGACGTGGGATCGCGTCGCCAAGGGAACGCACACCCGCGCCAACTGCATCGCTGCGTGCTCGTGGGACGTGTTCGTGAAGGACGGCGTCGTCTGGCGGGAGGAGCAGGCGGCCGTCTACGAGCCGCCGCGCCCCGACGTCCCCGATCTCAACCCGCGCGGCTGCCAGAAGGGGGCGTGCTACAGCGACCTTCAGGCGTCGGCCGCCCGCGTCCTGCACCCGCTCAAGCGCGTCGGCGCTCGCGGCGAAGGCCGCTGGAAGCGCGTCTCGTGGGACGACGCGCTCACCGAGATCGCCGACGGTCTGATCGACGCGGCCGTTGCGCAGGGCACGGAGGCGATCATCTACGACCACGGAACGACCAACGCCGGCTACGGACCCGAGACCTCCGGTGAGGTGCGCTTCGCCGAGGCCGTCAACACGACCATCCTCGACTCGTGGTCGGGCGTCGGCGACATGCCGATGGGCGCGGTGCAGACGTGGGGGATGTACAACTGCGAGGGAACCGCCGACGATTGGTTCCGTTCGGACTACATCGTCGTCTGGATCGGCAACCCCACCTACACGCGCATTCCCGAGATGCACTTCATGCACGAGGCGCGCTATCGCGGCGCACAGCTCGTCGTGATCGCCCCCGACCTGAGCGCGACCTCGGTCCACGCCGACCTGTGGATTCCGGTCCGACCCGAGACCGACGCTGCCTTCGGTCTGGCAGCCGCACGCATCCTCGTCGAGGAAGGCCTCTACGACGCCGCGTACGTCCGCGAGCAGACCGATCTGCCGCTGCTGGTGCGCGACGATACGCAGCGCTTTCTGCGCGAGGCCGACGTCGTACGCGGCGGCAAAGACGACCGCTTCTACTTCTGGGACGAAGCCGCCGGCGCCCTCGCCCAGGTCGCAGGCGCGCAGGGCGACGATCGCCGCTCGATCGCGCTCGGTCCCGCGCGGCCCGCGCTCGAGGGCGCGTTCACGGTCGCGCTCGCCGGCGGCGGGAGCGTGCGCGTGCGGCCGGTCTTCGCACGGCTTCGCGAGCAGCTGGCCGAATACGACGAGGCGCACGCCTCCGCGATCACCGGCGTCGCGCCATCCGTGATCCAGCGCTTCGCGCGCGAGCTCGCTGCCGCGAACACGGCGATGATCAGCGCATCCTGGGGCTCGTGCAAGCACCACCACAGCGATCTGTTCCAGCGCGCGATGATCCTGCTGATGGCGCTCACCGGGAATCAGGGCAAGCCGGGTGGCGGCATGCGCATCGCCGCGTGGTGGGGGCTGGACGGCCTGAACGCCATGACCACGGCCGGCCCGAGCTTTCTCGAGATCCTGAAGATCATCCCGAAGGCAGTTCGCGGCCTCACGGCCCGTGACTACGAGACGATCTTCACCGACTACAGCAACGACCAGCCGAACGCGCCGCTGATGCCCTTCCTCTATGTCCACGGCGGCTATCGCGAGATGTGGTCGCGGCCCGATCTGATCGACCCGGCCCTGCCCCGCGGCATGGAAGAGTACATGAAGCTCGCGATCGAACGCGGCTGGACGAAGATCCATCCGGCGCCGGATCGCACGCCGAAGGCGTACATCTTCACGGGCTCGAACCCGCTGCGGCGCTGGCCAGCGCCGCAGATCGCGCACGAGAAGCTCTGGCCGAAGCTCGATCTCATCGTGGCCGTGAACTTCCGCATGAGCACCTCGGCGCGGCACGCCGACTTCGTGCTGCCGGCCGCCGGCTACTACGAGAAGCACGGCATCAAGTACGCGCAGAGCTATCTGCCGTACATCGTGCTCTCGGACCAGGCCGTGACGCCCCTCGGCGAGTCGAAGAGCGAGTGGGAGATCTTCGGCCGGCTCACCGAGCGCATCGCGACGCGCGCGAAGGAGCGCGGCATCGGTCCGGTGCGTGGCTTCCGCGACCGTCCGCTCGATCTCACGAAGACGTACGATCGCTATACGGGCGACGGACATTTCGATCCGCACGATCCGATGGATCCGGTGAAGCTGATCGACGACATCATGAGCAACAGCCCGAGCGTGGGAAACATCTCCGGAGAGGAGGCGCTGCGTGTGGGCGCCGTCCGCATCATCGGCCCGGCGCGGCCGACGCCGATCTACGCGACGTACACCGACTACGATCCGAAGGACACCCACTGGCCCCACCGCTGGTTCGTCGACCAGAAGCAGCCGTGGCCGACCCTCACTGGCCGCCAGCAGTTCTACCTCGACCACGAGTGGTACCTCGAGGCGGGCGAGGCGCTCCCGGTGCACAAGGACCACCCACAGGCGAAGAGCCCCTATCCCCTGCGGATCAACGGCGGTCACACGCGCTGGAGCATCCACGCGATCTGGCGCGACCACGACCTCATGCTGCGCCTGCAGCGCGGGCAGCCGGTGTGCTTCCTCTCGCCGGTCGACTGCGCGCCGCGCGGGATCTCGGACGAAGACATGGTCCGCGTCTACAACGACGCGGGTGAGTTCGAGTCCATGGCGAAGCTCTCGCCGCGCGTCCAGCCCGGCGAGGTCATCATCTATCACGCGTGGGAGCCGTATCAGTTCAAGGGCTGGAAGGGGCAGCAGGAGCCGGTGGTCGCGCCCTGGAAGCCGATCCACCTCGCTGGCGGCTACGGCCATCTGCACTACCGAATGTTCTACGGCTCGCCCAGCCACTCCCCGCGCAGCGCACCGGTCGAAGTCGAGCGGGTGAAGGCGGCGTAGCGCGCAGGCGCCGCCGCTACGCGTCCTCGCGTCGCACCCGCTCGACCTCGACGCGCGTTCCGCGGTCGCTGCACCCCGGCTGCTGCATCATGACCATCGGCTGCAGGTGGAAGTAGCCTCCCGCGAGCTGGACGGGGTTGAGCGGGCTCGGCGTGAGCGCATCGATCGCGCGTCCGCCGGCGAACTGGAACTGCTCCCACGCGTGGTACACGATCACCTGACCGGGTCGCACCGTCTCCGACGGCGCGGCGTGGAGCACGCAGTCGCCGAGGTCGTTGAAGACGCGCACGCGGTCACCATCGCGGATGCCGCGGCGCTCCGCGTCGCGCGCATTCAAGAAGATCACCGGCTCGCCGCGCTGCAGCCGAAGGAGCGGCCCGTGATCGCGCCATGCCGCGTGAATCGACCAGCGGTTGTGCCCGCTCGTCATGCGCAGCGGCCAGTCGCCTCCGATCGGCGGCGAATCCTTGTGAACGGGCAGCACCTCGCCGTACTCCTCGTAGAGCGGGTGGTCGATGTAGAACTGGAGCCGCCTCGTCAGCGTCGGCCACGGCACCTTCTTCTGGACGTGCCACGAGTTGGCGACGATCGTCGCTCCGGGCTCGATGTCGGCCGAGTTCCCGATGTGGACCACGCCCGTACCGACGCCGGTGAAGCGCGCGAAGCCCTTCTCGGAGAGCTCGCGCCAGCCGACCCCGCCGAGATTCGTGCTCAGCTCGAGCATCTCCTGGAGCAGCGCCTGCGGATTGTCCTCGGTGAAGCGCCGCTGGAACGTGAAGTCGTCGTAGCACGTGTCGAGCCGACGCTCCTTCCCCGCTCGATCGACGAACGTCGAGATCCTGCGCTCGCGCGCCAGCTCCTGCACCTTCTTCAGGATCAGGCAATGGATCTGCCAGTCGGTCTTCGCCTCGCCGACCGGAGGAACGGCCTCGACCGTCGGGTGGCTGAACGGCGCGAGCGCCGACGACCACGCGATGTCGTCCTTCTCGTAGTAGCCCGCCGCCGGCAGAACGTAGTCGCTGTACCGCGCGGTGTTGCTCATGCGCCAGTCGACGGTGACCAGAAGCGAGAGCTTCGGAAGCAGGTGCTCGATCAGCGCGTCGTAGCCGCGCACGCGGCGGAGAGGATTTCCGCCGACACTGAACAACACGCGGGGTGCGGTCTTCGGAACGAATTGCCAGCCCTTCTTCGTCGCCTCGGCGAGGACCTCGGAGAACTCGCGCGGCAGAGAAGGGTCCCAGCGGCGGGCGCTGCCGTAGCGCTCGGCGAGACCGCCGTGCTGATGGTGGAAGAGCGCCGTCGCGATCACGTTTCCACGGGCGTAGTCTTCGCGCGCGAAGTGATGGATGAGCATCTCGTCGGAGTAGCCGTCGAGCTTCAGCCGCGCGATCTCGGGCAGCATCTTCGCGGTCAGGAGGGCGATGTCGACGCGCGGAGCGAGCTTGCCGCTGAGCGGGATGAGCATCTCCGCGCCCGAGATCGAGAGCATCGGTACGGCCGAGTAGCCCGCACCCTCGCGGCCGAAATGCCCCGTGAGCGCGAACACCAGGAGGATGCTCCGCTCCATCTCGAGGCCGTGGTAGAACTTGCCGAAGTTCGTCGTGCAGACGTTCGCGCAGGCCCTGGCCCCGGCGATTCGGCGTGCGAGCGCGCGGATTCGCCCTGCCGATACGCCGGTGATGGCCGCAGCCTTCTCTGGGGTGTAGCTCGCGAGATGCTCTCGGATCCGCTCGAAGACGGTCGTCACCTCCACCGGGCCGGCGACCGTCTCGACCTCGAACGTCCCTTCGATCGCCGGGGCGATCGCACCGAGCGCAAGGCTGCGCCTGGGCGCCGGAACGACGCGCCCGGCGGCCGTGTCGAAGACGTGGAAGACGTCATCGGCGCCGGTCGGATCGAGATCGCTCCCGCGAAGGAATCGTCCGGTGTCGAGGCGCACCAGCAGCGGCATGTCCGTCTGCTCGGCGAGGAAGTCGGGCCGGTAGAGCTTCTCGGAGACGATCACGTGCGCCATCGAGAGCGCCAGCGCCGCATCGGACTCGACGGCGACAGGCACCCATTCGTCGGCGTGGATCGCCGACGGGCTGAAGTCGGGTGCGATGCAGACGACGAAGGCGCCCTTGTAGCGCGCCTCGGTGATGAAGTGGGCGTTCGGAATGTGCGTGTAGTTCGGGTTGCCGCCCCAGATGAGGACGACGTCGCTGTGGAGAAGGTCGTCCATCGAGCTCGTGAAGATGATCTTCCCAGTCGTCGTCGTGACGCCGGGCGCGTGGTCGCCCATCTCCGCCGTGTTCTCGAAGATCGGCGTGTCGAGCAGGTACGCGCTGCGCGTGAGGCCGAGGGAGTGGCAGCCGTTGCTCGACGCGGAGCCGAGGTCCCAATAGATCGACCCCGGTCCGGCCTCGCGCGACGTGATCGCATCGACGAGCTCGCTCGCGATCTCGGTGAGCGCCTCGTCCCACGAGACGCGCTTCCAGCGCCCCTCGCCGCGGGCGCCCACGCGCCGAAGCGGCGCCGTGAGGCGCGACGCGTCGTACATCCGGTCGCTGTAGCAGGCGCCCTTCTGGCAGCCGCGCGGATTGAAGTCGGGAAGATCCGGCGTTGTCTGCGGATACTCCGCCACCTGCTCCTCGCGCCAGACGATCCCGTCCTTCACGTAGACGTTCCACGCGCAGCGCTGGTAGCCACAGTTGGCGTAGTGCGTTCCCTTGACGACACGGTCCCACGTCCACTGCCGTCGGTAGACGTCGCCGAGGCCGGCGTACGCCAGGGGGATCGCGCGACGCACGCTCTCCGGGTCGGCGGTCGCCGTCGGATTCTCACGCGGCGAACAGCGCAGCCGTACGAGAGCAAGGGCCACGGCGGAGCCAGAGGCGATCAGAAACGCGCGCCGGGTGAGCACGGGCCTCACGGCGCTCTCCGCAGCGAAGAGGGTGCGGGCGCAGCGATCGCGGCCGTCGTCGCGCCGGCTCCGGCGCCGAGGACGGCAGGGCTCACCGCTTCATCGAAGCGCCCCATGGAGGCATCCTCCTCGTTCGGAGCCCCGCTGTCGAGCTCTCGCGACCAGAATCCGAGCCCGGTCACCGGGCTTCACGAGGCAGGGTCACTCCGCGTCGAGCAGATACGCGAGATCGTCGCGCGAGAGGCTGCGCGCGAAGCCTTCTTCACCGAGAACGTCGCGCACCATCGCGGCCTTCTGCTGCTGCAGCTCGAAGATGCGCTCCTCGATCGTACCGCGCGCCACCAGGCGGTAGGCCACCACGGTTCGATGCTGGCCGATGCGGTGCGTACGATCGATCGCCTGGGCCTCGACCGCGGGGTTCCACCACGGGTCGAAGAGCACGACGTAGCTCGCCGCGGTGAGGTTGAGGCCCGTGCCGCCGGCCTTGAGTGAGATCAGGAACACGCTCGCGCCCTCTTCCGCCTCGAACGCGGCGATGATCCGATCGCGCCGCACGCTCTCGCCCGTCAGCACGTGATGCGGGATGGCTCGACGCGTGAGTTCGTGACGCAGGATCTCGAGACACTTCACGAACTGCGAGAACACCAGCACCTTGTGTCCCTCGGCGAGGAGCGGCTCGAGGATCTCGAACAGCGCATCGACCTTGCCCGACGAGATGCTTCGCCTGCCACCCACGAGCGCCGCGTGACAGCAGATCTGACGCAGCCGGGTGAGCGCGGCGAGCACGGCGATGCGCCGCCTGGCTTCCTCCTGCGCCGAGCCTTCGGGCCGGAGGGCGAGTGCGCGTGTGCGCCGCAGCTCGGCGAGGTAGAGCCGGCGCTGCTCGGGCGATAGCTCGCAGTCGCGGCGCTCCTCGATGCGATCGGGGAGGTCCTTCGCGACTTCGCTCTTCAGCCGGCGGATCAGGACCGGGCGCAGCTTCGCGGCGAGCCGTGCGCGTGCGAGCGGCGTCGCCGCGGAGCCCTCGTAGCGCTCGACGAACGCGCGCTGACCGCCCAGCAGACCGGGGCTGACGAACGAGACCAGGCTCCAGAGATCGAGCGGCCGGTTCTCGAGAGGCGTGCCGGTCAGCGCGAGCCGGTGGCGCGCGCGCAGCCGGCGTACCGCCTTCGAGACCGCCGCCTCGGGGTTCTTGACGTTCTGCGCCTCGTCGAGAATCGCGGCGTTCAGATCGATCTTCTCCCAGGCCTCGACGTCCCGGCGCAGGAGTGCGTAGTTGGTCAGCAGCAGGTCCCAGCGCTCTGCTTCGGAACGCAACACGTGCCGCTCGCTGCCGCGCTCCAGCACGGCGACGCGGAGCCCGGGCGCGAAGCGCTCGGCCTCGCGCCGCCAGTTGTGCAGGAGCGACGTCGGACAGACCACGAGCGCCGGGCCCGGATCGCCCTCCCCGGCACGCAGGTGGAGCAGCCATGCGAGAGCCTGCAGCGTCTTGCCGAGACCCATGTCGTCGGCCAGCACGGCGCCGAGACCGAGCGAGCTGGCGTGGACCAGGAAGTCGACGCCCTCACGCTGGTACGGGCGCAGGTCGGCCGTGAGCCCGGGCGGCGACGCGAGTCGCGGCACGCCCTCGAAGCCGGCGATGCGCGTGCGCAGCGCCTCGACCGCCGCGCGCGACTCCTCGCTCATGCCGCAGGCAGCGAGCGTCTGGAGGCTGCGATCGGATGCGCCGGCGAGCTGCGCGAGGCCGATGCATTCGGGCTCCGTCCCTGGCTCGACGCCGATGTCCGCGAGCGCAACGAGCACGTCTTGCTGGCCCTCGGCCGCGGCGCGTGCCACCCAGCCGCGCGACAGGCGTACGAAACGCGTGGTTGCCTCGCGCAGCGCCGAGATCTCGGCCGCGGAGAAGGGTTCGGCGGCCTCCTCCCACGCAGCGGAGATCTCGAAGAAGTCGATCCCCGAGCCCGTCACGCGCAGCCGCGGCACGAAGCGCTGCTGCGGGTCGAGGAGCTTTCGCAAGTGCGGTGTGGCGTAGATGCGAACCGAGGGCGGCAGCGCACCGTGCGCCTCTGCAAAGCGATCGAGCGTGGCTCCCGTCGCAGGTAGCCAGTGCCCGGGCACCGATTGGTAACGCTCGGCCGGGTGGCCTTCTTCGCCGCCGAGGACCGTCGACAGCCAGGTGAGGGCAGGATCCACGTCGGAAGGCTCGGGCATCTCGAGCCCCACCGGCGCGTTCGATGCGGGCCGCTCGGCCGTCGGATCACCCGAGTGCGCGGAGCGGGTCGCGTCTGCAAGATCTGCCGGTGCGAATCCCAGACCGGGTCGATGCTCGAATGCGGCGGCACCGTCGGGGAATGCGGCGCCGGGCTCCCAGGCCACGCCGGCGTCGTAGGCGAGCAGCCGGAGGTGGAGCCATGCCTCGTCTCGCAGGTCGGCGAGGATGACCGACCGGACGCGCAGCACCCGCGTGTGTGCAGCCAGGCCAGACGCCACCGACGGGAAGCGCAGGGCCAGCGGCCGCAGGAGCGGCGCATCGCGCTCGAGATCGAGCGGGACGGCGCCTCGCGCGGAGAGTTCGGCGAGCAGAGGCGCCGGCGGCTCGCCCACCACCGGCCAGAACGTGCCGCCAAAGAGGCCGAGGCCATCACCGCGCCGCACGGCCGCCGTCGGCGGCGGACAGAGCACCGCAGCGTCGAGCGCCGCGGCGCGACCATCGCCGAGAAGGAGCCGCAGACCGAGAACGGGGCCCGCAGGCGTGTCTTCGCAGGCCGGAACGATCGATGCGGGCATGGGGCCGAGGCGGACGGGTGCACCGTGCACGACGCCCATGGAGGCCGCGAGTTCGGGGGCGCTCGCGGTGTCCCAGTAGCCGAGCGGCGACTCGTGCAGGTGCTCGAGCAGCCTGCGCAGCGCGGCCGGATGATGCGAGATGGGAGCACTCTCAATACCGCCGAGACGAAGCTGTACGAGGAGGAGCAGCAAAGAGAGTTCACGCGGCTGGAGCACGTCCGGGCGTCCTCGACACTCGGCGAGCAGTTGCTCCAGCTGATCGAGCCGGCGCGGAGCGTCGTGCAGCTTCTTCGAGCTGACTCGCGCCTCGACGAGGATCACCACGTCCTTGCCGTCGCGAGCCACCGAGAACGCAACACGCAGTCGCCGGGTCGTCGCTGCGGCTGGCGTCGCGCCCGGTGCCGTCCACGCGGCGAGCCGGGCGAGCACTCGCTGTCGGCTGACCTCGGCGGCACGCGCCTCCAGATCGGGCCGGTCGCGATAAGGAACGAGCAAGGACGGGCACTCGATCCGGGGCACCGACTCGATCACACGAACGAGCTTCCAGCAGCGGACGTCAGGGTCTTCCTCGGCCAGAGCCTCCGCGAGGGCGCGATCGGCGTTCAAACGAAGCCGCATCATCCGGTCGTGCGAGAGCAGCGTCGCGAGAGCGCCCTCGCGACGCCACGGCTCGGGGTGCTCCCGCAGCTCGCGAAGCGCCTCGGCGAGGACGCCTCGCTCCTCGTGCCACCGAGATCCCAGCGCCGGTCCGAGGCGCTCGGTCTCGAGAGCCCGCACCCGCTCCTCGTCGAGGTCATCGCCCTCGCCGGACTCCGGAGCACCCAGCACGGCGGAATCGAGCAGCGCTTCGAGTGCGACCGCGTACAGATGCTTGCAGAGGGCATGCACCGGACAGGAGCAGGTCCCGACCCAGCCACGCCTCTCGGCCCACTGCCACGTCACCCTGTACCGGGCACGGCCCCGAACGTCCGCGCGCAGGACGGCGCCCGTGCGCACGAGCCCCTGCACGCGCCCGGCAGCCGCATACTCGCGGCCGCGCACTCGGGCCACGACGGGAAAGTGGTCGAGCGCAGCCTCGAGATCGAGCTGCATCCCCTCGAGGACTCGCGGATCACCGGGCTCGAGGAAAGCTCTCACTCCGAGCGGAACCTCACGCTGTCACAAACACTACCGGCCACCGGCTCGGCCGTCACGCGCCGCCGATCACCGCGGCGTAGAGCGCGAGGTCGACGTTGGCGCCGCTCGGCACCGCGACGCGGCAGGATGTGCAACGGCGTCTCCCGCCGCGGCTGCGACGCCTGCGACGACGCCGCGACGGCGCTGCGCGTCCGAGAGCTGGAGCAATGCGTGGAACGCGCCGCGCAGCTTGAACGATCCCGATGGCTGAAGGCTCTCGGTCTTCAGCAGTACGCCGGCGGGCTGCATCGCGACCAGCGGCGTGCGAACCACGTACGGCGCGATCCGCTCGCGTGCGGCGCGGATCTCGTCGAGCGTGACGAGGCCGTCGGCCAGCATCAATCCGGGCACGACGGCCCGTCCGGAACGCGCCGCCTCAACGCACCGGATTCACACCGAGCGTGACGAGCGCCCACTCGGTGAGGCGGACGACGAGCGAGCGGAGCGGCTCGGGCCCGAGCCATGGCATCTGCCTGCCGACGATCGGAAGACGCGTGAGCGAATCCTCCTCTCCCGCGACGAGGCGCGCGAGGATCATCCCGGCGAGCTGCGTCATCACGACGCCCTCGCCGCAGAAGCCGACTCCGTAGAAGACGTCGTCTGCGTCTCCCAGACGCCCGATGGACGGAACGAAATCTCGCGTGAAGCCCATCGTCCCCCCCCACGCGTGCGTGAAGCCGACGCCTTCGAGCTGTGGAAAGGTGACGAGCAGGCTCTTCTGCAGGCGCTCGATCGACGGGCGATACACACCCGTCGCAGGCGAGCCGCCGTAGAAGTACGGCGCGCTCTCGCCGCCGAAGACGATGCGGCCATCTCGCGTCGGTCGCAGGTACATGAACTCGGTGCGCGTGTCGGCGATCCCCTCACGTCCGTTCCATCCGATCGCCTCGCGCTGCTTCGCGGACAGCGGCTCCGTCGCGCAGACGTAGTTCGTGAGCGGGAGGATCCGCTGCTCGAACAGGCCGATCTGCGGTGCGTACCCGTTCAGCGCGATGACGGCCTTCGCGGCCTCGACGTCGGCGTACTCGGTACGGATGCGAACCGGATGGCCGGGCTCGATCGCGAGAACTTTCGAGCGCTCGGAGACGACCACACCGACCGACTCGATCGCGCGGCGCATGCCGAGCGCGAGCTTCGCGGGGTTCAGAATCGCGTGGCCCGGGATGCGAAGCCCCCCGACGAAGCGCTCCGACGCGATTGCACGTCGTACTGCCGCTCGGTCGAGTAGCTCCGCGCCGAGTCCCATCGATTGGTAGCGACGCTGCTGAGCGACGAGATCGTCGAGGTGCGCCTCGTCGGTCGCGAGCTCGAGGCTTCCGTTCACCTCGAGGTCGCAGTCGTACTCGCTCGCGAAGGCATGGATCTGTGTGAGGCCGAGCGCAGTCGCATCCCAGTAGGCGCGAGCCACCTCGGGGCCGAACTCGTCGTAGACCCAGCCGAGCCCGGGCATCCCTGGGTCGGCGAACCCGCCGTTCCTTCCGCTCGCGCCATAGCCACAGCGAGCGCCCTCGAGCAGGACGATGCGTTTGCCGGGCAGCAGGCTCGCGAGGTGATACGCGGTCGCCATGCCGCAGAAGCCGCCGCCCACGATCGCGACGTCGGCCTTCTGCGAGCCGCGAAGCGGCGGCCGCACGGGCTCCTGCCACGCGCCGGCGGAGTCCATCCAGAAGCTGTCGACGTAGAACTCGTAGAGCGCAGGCGGGCGGTCTGGATCGTTCGAGAAGAGCCAGCGCGGGAGCACACCGCCCGCGAACACGGCGGCTCCGCCGGTTGCCGCGCCCGCGAGGAACGCGCGCCGCGAGGGGCTACGCGGCGAGGCGCTCACGGCGCGATGGGATCGTGCCAGCACGGGCCGGCGAAGCGAGCGCAGTCATCGTGTGCCGAGCGCAGGAGCAGACGAAGCTCGATGGCGAGCGCATCGGCTGCATCGTCGAGGCCGAGGATCGTCCGCACGCATCGAAGCATACTGGGCTCGATGCCTCGAGTTCAACTGCCTACCCGCCTGCGCGTTCGAGCTTCTCCATCAGCAGGCGCGTACAGATGTTGTTCGAGCCGAAGTCCGAGTCGGCGGGAAGAATGCCGGTGTCGCCGAGGAGGCTCGCCACGCGGATCATGATCACCGAGAAGCGGAACGCCGCGAAGACGTCGTAGTAGTCGAGATGAACGAGTCGACGTCCCGCCCACTGTTCGTAGCGTGCGACGCTCTCCTCGCGGCCCGGAAGGCCGGCGAGCCGCGGCAGGCCGCAGCCCGTGCTGTGATGCTCGTCGAAGAAGAGCCACCACGCGACGTCCTCGGCGGGGTTTCCGAGGGTCACCATCTCCCAGTCGAGGACCGCAACGCACTTGCCTTCGCGGAAGATCATGTTGCCGAGTCGCGAGTCGCCCCAGCACAGAGACGTCGGCTCCACACCCGACGGGCGGTTGCGTTCGAGCCACGCGAGGCCGGCCTCGCTCGCCGGGTAGCTCCCTCCCTGTGCGGCCCAGCCGAGAAAGCGCCGGTAGAACGCGAGCTGCTCGCCGAGCGGCGTCGTTCCGGGCTTTGGCGCGGGCAAGACGTCGAGCGCCTTCCAGTCGAGCGCGTGGATCCGTGCCAGAACCTCGAGGCCGCTCCACCAGATCGACGCGCGCTCGGCCGTCGAGATCTCCGTCATCCAGCCCTGCCCGTGATACGGCGGACTGTCCGGCGGGATGCGTCCTTCGATCCGCTCCATCACGTAGAATGGGCTCCCGATCACCGCGCGATCGGTCTCCTTCCAGAGCAGTCGCGGCATCGGAATGCCGGCATTCCCCAGCGCGTGCATCACGCGGTACTGCAAGTCGATGTCGTACTCGGGGAAGACTCCAACGGCGGCCGGCTCGGTGCGGAGCACGAGCGCGTGGTGCTGCGGCCTTCCGTCCTCCTCGTAGCGCAGGTCGAACATCAGCGTGTCGCTCGAGAAGCCGGTGGCACCCGGGCCCGTCAGCTCCGAGACCTCGATTCCCGTCGCGGCGCGCAGCTTCGACGGCAGCCAGGCGAGGATCTGCTTTCGGGTCTGCTCGAGATCACGGCGGGGAACGGGCATGCTGAGCTCCTCTGTGGGGGGCGTCGGCGCAGGCGCAGCGCCGGAATCAGACCGCGCGGAACAGGCCGCGGCGCAAACGGTGATAGCGCAGGACGAGATCTGCCACCGCGATTCCAGAATCGACCGCCTGGTGCGTGCCGCAGCCCCATCCTCCCGCGTCGGCGCCGACGTAGAACAGGCCCGAGATCGGCGCCTGCGCGGCCGGCTTGCTGCGGCCGCACTGTCCGATCACCTGTCCGAGACCGATCGTCTCACCGCCGACTCCGCCGAACGCCGCCTCGCGCGACAGGCCGCTCGCGTCGCGCGCGTCGTAGGTCTCGCGCGACGAGACGTGCGAATGAAAGCCCGGCCAGACGCGCTCCATCACTTCGTCGATCTTGCGCCACCAGGCCTCCTTCTCGGCGAGTGGCGCCTCGGGATCGGGCGAGCACCACACGCCCGTCAGGACGCACTGCTTGCCCGCCGGTGCGAGCCCGGGATCGTTGCGCGAGGGCACCTGCACCCACATCACGACCTCACGAGGCAGCGCGGCGCCGGCGCGTACTGCGAGCCAGCGATCGGTGGTCCAGTAGCCACGTTCGGAGAACACGAGCGCGTAGGGATCGTCGATTCGCTCGCTCTCGAGGAAGTAGCGCACGCCGATCATGCCCCACGAAGGGACGAGATCCTTGACCCGGTTCGCATACCCCTTGTCGAAGTGCTGCTCGCCGACGAGCCTCAGCACCGTGGTCTGGAGCCCGGCGTTGCTGATCACGATCGGAGCCCGGTAGCGTCCGCGCTCCGTCGTGACGCCCGTGACGCGCCCGTCCTCGACCTCGATCGAACGGACTCGCGCTCGATACTGCGTGCAGCCTCCGTTCTCCTCGATCGTGTCCGCGAACAGCTCGGCGAGCCGCCCGATCCCCCCCGTCTTCGCGTACAGTCCGCCGTGGTTGAGCAGGATCGCCTGAAGGGTGCGGATCGCCTCGGACGCCGGCAGCACGTCGGAGGGAACCATGAAGATGCCGTTCGAGAGCGCGTGCAGGTAGGTGACGACCTGCACCGGCGCACCGCGCTCTTCCAGCCACTTGGTGAAGCTCGTCTCGTCGAGGGCATCGACCTGCGCCGCGGGGAGCAGGACGAGCTCCGCGAGGACACGGATCGCGGTGTCGAGCTCGGCTTCGGGAACCCCCAGCAGCCGCAGGATCGCACGACCCTCGGGATCGGGGTCCGTCGGGAACGGCCTCACCTCACCGCTCGCGTCGACGAAGTAGCCGCCCCGCACCTGCGGAACCGAGAGTTCGACGCGATCTTCGATTCCGAGCTCGCGCAGTACCTCGAGGCAGCGGCTGCTTCGCGCCGGCGCATGGATCACGGGCCAGAGCTCGTACGTGAAGCCGTTCTTCGAGACCACCATCGCCTTGCCGCCCGCGCTCCCGTTCTTCTCGAGCAGCAGGACCCGCATGCCCCGCCGCGCGAGCAGCGCTGCGCAGGTCGCGCCACCGAAGCCTGCGCCCACCACGATCGCGTCGAACCGCTCTTCGCTCACCACTCCTCCCTTCGACGTCGCGCTCATGCTCGTACCTCACCGATTCGCTCGATGTCGACGCGCGTCCCGCGATCAGACAGGCCCGGCTCGCCGACGATCATCATCGGCCGCAGGTGGAAGTAGCCGCCGGCGAGCTGGATCGGATTGATCGGCGCCGGCAGCGCACTCTGGTGCGACCTTCGTCCGGCGAACTGGAACGGCTCCCAGGCGTGATACATGACGGCCTGTCCCGGCCGTACGGTCGGAGAGACCTTCGCCCGCAGCTCGAAGGCGCCCACGTCGTTCCACACGCGCACCCGATCGCCGTCGCCGATGCCACGCGCACGGGCGTCCGCCGCGCCGATCACGACGATCGGGCCGCCCCGCTGCAGGCGCAGGAGGTTCACTTCGTCACGCCAGGACGCGTGGATCGACCAGCGCGTGTGACCGCCGGTCATTCGCAGCGGATGATTCCCGCCTATGGCCGGGTCGTCCTTGTGAACCGGCAGCTCCTCACCGAGCTCGAGATAGAGGTCCTGGTCGATGTAGAACTGCATTCTGCGCGTGAGGGTCGGCCACGGGGTCTTGTCGTTCGTGTGCCACGTGAGGGCGGTGATGGTCTCGTTTGGGCGGATGTCCGTCGCGTTGCCGAGGTTCGCGAAGCTCGTCCCGAGCTCGGTGTAGCGCGCGAATCCGCGCTCCTCGAGCCCCTTCCAGTCGATTCCGCCCGTGTTCGACGACACCTCGAGCACCGCGTCGAGCAGCGCCTCCGGGTTGCTCTGCGTGAAGCGGCGATCGAACGTGAGATCCTCGTAGACGCGATCGAGCCTCCGCTCCTCTCCGTGGCGGTCGCGAAAGCGCGTCGTTCCGCGCTCGATCGCGCGGCGCTGCAGCGTCTCCATGAGCACGCAGTGAAACTCCCAGTCGGACTTCGACTCTCCGAGCGGAGCGACTGCGCGCGTCGTCACATGAGCGAACGGAGCGATCGGCGTCGCCCACGTGATGTCGTCGCGCTCGTACCACCCGGCCGCCGGGAGCACGAGATCGCTCTGCAGCGCCGTGTTGCTCATGCGCCAGTCGAAGGTGACGAGCAGCTCGAGCTTCGGAAGCAGCCGCTCCGCGAGGCGGTCGTAGCTCCGCAGGCGCCGAAAGACGTTCCCACCGACCTCGAACAGGATGCGCGGCGTCTTCTCCGGAACGAACTGCCAGCCCTTCGCCAGCGACTCGGCGAGATACTCGGAGAAAGCGCGTGGCAGCGACGGATCCCAGCGCTGCGCGCTGCCGTACAGGTCGTCCATGTCACCGTGCCGGAGAAAGAACAGTGCGGCCGACGCGAAGTTCCCGCGCTCGTACTCCTTGCGCGCCAGCTCGTAGAGGATCATCTCGAGGCTGAAGCCGCGCAGCTTGAGACGGGCCATCTCCGGCGCCGCCTGCACGCCGAGCAGCGCCATCCCGACGGCCGGAGCGTGCTCTCCCGATGCGACGTTGAAGCCGTCGACGCCGCCGAGCGAGAGAAACGGAAAGCCGTGCATCCCGCTGCCCTTGCGCCCGATCTGCCCGGCGAGCGCCATCACGAGGATCTGCGCGCGCTCCATCTCGAGGCCGTGGTAGAACTTCGAGAAGTTCGACTGCGTGAGGATCGTCGCGGCCTTCGCCTGCGCGATGCGCCGCGCGAGCGAGCGGACGACCGCCGGGCGTACGCCCGTGATCCGCTCGGTGGCCTCGGGCGAGTGTCTCGCGAGCTGCTCACGGAGCAGCACGCAGACGGGAACCGCCGCCACCTCGCCTGCCGTGGTGCGAACCCGCACCTCTGCGTCGAGCGCCGGGTCGAGCTTCCCGAGCGCGAGGCTCGCCCGCGGCGCCTCGCGCACCTCGCCCGAGACCCGGTCCCGAACGAAGAATGCCTCCTCGCTTCCGCCCGGCTCGAGGTCGCTCCCACGCAGCAGGCGGCGCGTGTCGCGGCGCACCAGCAGCGGAAGGTCGGTCTGCTCGGCGACGAAGCGCGCGTCGAAGAGGTTCTCCTCCAGCAGGACATGTGCGATCGCGAGGCCCAGCGCCGCATCGCTCCCGACGTTCACCGGGATCCACTGATCCGCATGAATCGACGACGCGTTGTAGTCGGGCGCGATCGCCACGACCTGCGCGCCGTGGTAGCGCGCCTCGTTGACGAAGTGCGCATTCGGAATCTGCGTGTAGGTCGGGTTTCCGCCCCAGACGAGGATGAGGTCGGAATGGAACAGATCGTCGGCCGAGCTCGCGAACGAGATCTTGCCGAGCGTCGCCGCCGCGCCCGGATGGTGATCGCCGATCTCGGCGTTCATGTCGAGGACGACGCTGTCGAGGATCGTGTTGGTCCGCGTGAGACCGAGACCGTTGCAGCCGTTCGTGGCGCCCGTCCCCATGTCCCAGACGATCGCGCCCGGACCATCGTTCGCGAGGACGTCGAGCATCGCGTCGGTGATCTCGCGGAGCGCCTCGTCCCACGAGATGCGCTTCCAGCGGCCCTCGCCGCGAGCGCCGACGCGCCGCAGCGGATGCTGGACGCGCGAGCCGTCGATCATCCGCTCCGAGTAGCAGGCGCCCTTCTGACAGCCACGCGGATTGAAGTCGGGAACCTCGTCGTTCGTCTGTGGATACGTCGCCACCTGCTCCTCGCGGAACACGACGCCGTCCTTCACGTAGACGTTCCAGTTGCAGCCGCGCTGGTACCAGCAGTTGACGAAGTGCGTTCCCTTCGCGATGCGGTCCCACGTCCAGCGCTCGCGGTACAGATCCTGCCATCCGGAGTACGCCGGGAGCGACTCGGCGACGAGCGGCGGTAGCGAGGAGTCGGCGGGTGCCGGGCCGCGCAAGGCGAGGCGCGCCAGCGCGAGCGTGGCAGCGACGCCACCCGCGCCGATCAGAAACGCGCGGCGGCTGATCCCCTTCGGCATCGCCATGCTTCGTCTCCCGTCCGAGCCGATCGCTACGCCAGGCGGAAGTCGAGCGTCGTTCCTCTCGGCGCATGGTGCGGCCCGGCGTACAGGAAGCGGTAGTGGAGCTGGCCGTACACCGCCATGTGCAGAGACTTCCAGACCGAGGGAACCGGCTCCTGGTTGCTCTTCCAGTCCTTGAACTGGAAGTTCTCCCACGCGTGGTAGACGATCACCTGACCGGGCTGGACGGAGGGCGAGGGCTTGGCGATGAGCTCGCACCGGCCCTCGTCGTTGAAGATCACGATCCGATCGTTGTCCTTCACGCCCCGCGCCGCGGCGTCGGCGATGCTGACGTACGCCACCGGCTCACCGCGCTGCAGGCGGTTGAGGTTCGTCTCGTCGCGGAAGCTCGAATGGATCGACCAGCGCGTGTGGCCGCCCGTCAGGCGCAGCGGGTAGTTGCCGCCGACCTTCGGCATCTCCTTGTGCGTCGGCAGCTCCTCGGCGGCCGCGATGAACCAGGGATGGTCGAGGTAGAACTGCATGCGGCCCGTGAGCGTCGGCCAGGGCTGCTTGTGCTGTACGAACCACTGGCACGAGTAGACGCTGTCTCCGGGCTCGTAGTCGCTGCAGATGTTCGTGTGGGTTCGGAAGGGGCCGAGGCCCTGGATTCGGATCGCTCCCTTCGCGACCGCCTCGTCCCAGCCGATGCTCCCCATCTCGGGCGAGCTACGCGTCGCGGCCTCGTAGTAGGTGAGATCGTCCTTCTCGGTGAACTGTCCGTCCTTCGTCCATCGATCGTAGACCTTCGCGAAGTCGCGCGGTTTGTCCTTCACGTCCTTCAGCGGCGCGAGCTCCTGCGTACGCGCCCGCTCCTGGATGGCCTTCAGGAGCAGGCCCGTGATCTCCCACTCGCTCTTCGATTCTCCGACCGGCTCGACGGCCTTGTCCCCGACGACGTAGTACGGAACGTACGTCTGCGCGTACTTGATTCCGCGCCGCTCGTAGTAGCCGCACGCCGGGAGCACGATGTCCGACTTCATGCAGGTCGACGACATCTTGACGTTGACACCGACGATGAGATCGAGCTTCGGAAAGAAGTTCTTCTCGGCGAGCTGCGGCATCGGCCAGCGTCGCAGCGGATTGACGCGCGTGTGGACGTAGACGCGCGGCTGCTTGCCGTTCTTCGGGTACATCGGGAGAGCGCCGCTGGCGATTCCCTCCGCGATCGCCTCACGAAGCGGCTTGCCGGGGCGTGCATCGTGGTATTCGGGCTTGTCCACCACGTCTCCGAGCCCCGCGAACTGGTGCAGGAACAGGAGCGCCGGAACGTTCATGTACATGTGCTCGTCTTCGTAGTCGCGGAAGGCGGCGATCCATTCGCGAACCGTCGGCGTGAAGACCTTGAGCAGCGCCTTCTGCCACCATGCGGGCTGTACGTCGGACAGGATGGTCTCGACGCCGCTCATCATGTACCAGGCGCCGATGTGAAGGCCCGTGCCGCGCTTGCCGACGTTCCCCGTGAGCGCGAGGAGCAGGATCATCCCGCGCTGGAACAGGTCGCTGTGGTGATGCTTCATCATCCCCCACGACCCGAAGATGCTCACCGTCTTCGCCGCGGCGACCTCGCGCGCGAACTCGACGATCGTTTCGGCCGGAACGCCCGTGATCTCGGCGGCGCGCTCGGGCGTGTAGTCCGCGAGGCGCTCGCGAAGCCGTTCGAAGACGGGGCGCACCGACACCGTCTTCCCGTCTGCGAGCTCGACCGAGTACGTCCCATCGAGCGCCGGATCGAGATCGCCGAGCGCGAGCTTGCTGCTGCGGCCGAGGCCCTCGCTGCCCGGCGCAGGGACGGCCTCACCCTTCGCGAGATTCCACAGATAGAAGACGTTGTCCTTGCCGCCCTTCTCGACGTCGGACTCGCGCAGGAACCGCCCGTCGTCGTCACGGACGAGCAGCGGCAGGTCGGTCTGCTCCTTCACGTAGTCGGCGCGGTAGATCTTCTCGGACACGATCACGTTCGCCATGCCGAGAGCGAGGGCGGCATCCGTTCCGACGCGCAGGTTCACCCAGTCGTCGCAGTGCATCGTCGAGGCGTTGTAGTCGGGAGCGATGCTGACGATCTTCGATCCGTTGTATCGCGCCTCCCACAGGAAGTGCGCGTCTGGGATTCGCGTGTACGAAGGGTTGCCGAGCCAGAGCAGGACGAGGTCCGAATGAAAGTAGTCGTCGGACGTCGAGTCGACGTTGAAGAGGCCCCAGGTCATGATGACGCCGAGCGGCATGTCTCCCGCGCACGCCCAGCCGTCGAGCTGGGTCGCGCCGAGGATGTCGAAGCCGCGCATCTCGCCGGCCTCGCTGCCGTAGCCTGCGTTGGCCGTCCCGCTGTCGTAGATCACGCACTCGGGGCCGTCCTTCGCTGCGACCTCGACGATCTTGTCGGCGATCTCGCCGATCGCCTCGTCCCACGAGATGCGCTTCCAGCGGCCCTCGCCGCGCGCGCCGACGCGCTTCAGCGGGTAGCGAAGGCGCCCGGGACCGTACATGAGCTGGCTGTAGCAGACGCCCTTCTGACAGCCGCGTGGATTGAAGTCGGGAAGATTCTCGTTGTTGGCCTCCATCACGGCGTTCTGCTCCTCGCGAAGGACGATCCCATCCTTCACGAAGAGGTTGAACGGACACGCCGAGACGCAGTTGACGACGTGGTGGGCGCCCTTCACGACCTTGTCCCACGTCCACTGCTGCCGGTAGACGTCCTGCCAGTCGCCGTAGACGGGCGTGACGCCCGTCACCGGGGCTCCCGGCGCGGCGGCGGGAGTCTCAGCGCCCGAGCAGCGGACCTGGAGCATCGAGAGCGCGAGCAGGCTGCCCGCGCCCCCGAGGAAGCCCCGTCGTGTGATCTCGCCCTTCATGCGCTGCGTCCCTCCACGCTCGCCGGATCGTTCGGGAAGTCGGGGAAGATGTCCTTGGGCCAGCGGTAGACGATCAGTGTCCTCAGCAGCTCCGACTCCTCGCCGCGGCGCCGCTTCTCCATCTCGGCGCGGAGCGTCTCGAGCGCCTGATCGACGCCGTCGCCGAAGAGGCTGCGGAGGTACTCGATCGGGATACGCGGCTTGTCTCGGTCCGGGCGTCCGGCCGCGTCGTGCCGCGGCGGCGCGAGCGGCGGCACGTAGAACACGTTCGGCTCGGTGCCGAACTCGGCGTGCAGCGGGAGCGCGACCTTCCACTTGTCGACCAGCTTCCAGATGGGGCCATTCGGATCGTCGCGGTAGCCGACGAAGCGAAGCCGCCCCGGACACTGGCGCGCGCACGCAGGAGCGACGCCCTTCTCGAGCCGCGGGAAGCAGAAGATGCACTTCTGGCTGATACCGCGCGTGGCGTTGAAGTAGATGCGCTTGTAGGGACAGGCCTCGGCGCAGAAGCGGTAGCCCTTGCAGCGGTCCTCGTTCAGGAGAACGACGCCGTCCTCTTCCCGCTTCTCGATCGCACTGCGCGGGCAGGCCTCGAGGCACGCGGGATGCGTGCAGTGGTTGCACAAACGCGGGAGATAGAAGTAGTAGGCGTTCGGATACTCGCCGCCTCCCTGGTCCTCGTCCCAGTTCGGACCCCAGGTCGGATTCGTTCGCGGGCGCAGGTGGACGCTCGTTCCCTTGCCGCCCTGGAAGACCTCTTCGTGGTTGAACTCCCAGGCATCGCCGAAGTCTTCGCGCGTCGGGAGCTGCCCCGAACGCGCCTCGCCCGAGGCGTCGAAGCCGCCGCCCATCTTCTCCCAGTCGCGCGGGGTACCGCGACCCGGCTGGGTGTTGACGACGGTCCACCACATCGCGTCCATGCCTTCGCCGCTCGTCCACTGCGTCTTGCACGCCATCGCGCACGTGTGGCAGCCGAGGCACTTGTTGAGATCGAAGACCATGGCGAGCTGCCGCTTCGGGCGAATCACGGCGCCGTCCCGCATCCTTCCGACGAGATTCGAAGCCATGCGTCAGCCCTCCAGCGTGATCGTGTGCCAGGCCGGCGAGAAGCTCTTGAGGCCGCCACGCTCGCCGTTCGAGCCATCCCACACGGCGAACGCCACGAGCACCGCATCGCCGGGCTTCATCCGAACGGCCTCGCCTGCGGGCGCGGTGCTCGCGAGCGTGCGGCGGAAGACCACGCGCCAGCGCCCGTGATCCCAGCGCGCCGAGGTCGCGATCGAAGCATCCTGCGTGACGCGTGTCGTGCCCAGACCAGCCGCGACGTTGTTGCGCGCACGCTCAGGCCGATCCGCGCGCCAGTGCCAGGCGTTCACGGCCCTGCCCTCGGCACCCATCGTGACGAGCGGCGCGTCGCTGGCGAGCGGAAAGAGCAGCGCTGCGCCGTCGGGGAAGCGCTCGTCGCCGGGAGGCTCGACGTCACGGTCGGGGTCGTCCCACGCGAGCAGGAAGGCCACGTGCTCGCCGTCGTGCAGCACGCGCACCTCCACCTCGCGCACGCGTCCGAAGGGCCGCTGCTCCCGGCTCGCCCTCACGTAGGCCGACGGCTGCATCGCGAGGGGCGTGGGGATGAGCTCGAAGGTCCCGGTCTCGGCCTTGGACCAGAGCGAGGATCCGGGATCGAGCAGATCGGCCGTACCCGCGGCCAGACGGCGTACCCGCATCGAAACCTCCCCCTACCCGGCTTCGCAAGAAATCCAAACAAACGTTCGTTTACATCAAGTGACGGCCGGGGTGGATGACGGGCGTCATATCCGAGCGCAGACATCGACCCCGCGGGGATCCGTCGCTCACCGCAGAGCTCCTGTGGCGGACGCGCGGCGAACTCACCGGTCCGAGCCGGCGGCGTCTACGCGTAGAACGTCTTCGCGATGCCCTGCCCGTAGAAGAGCAGCTTCTCGGGTGGCATGCCGTAGGCCGGCGGTACGAGGCACATCGAGTCGGCGACGGTCCACGCGCGTTCGAGCCGCTCGCGCACCGCATCGGCCTTTCCGCACAGCACGAATGCCCTCACCATCTCGTCGGGCACGAGATGCCCCGACGCGAGCGCCTGCTTGCTCTTCACGGCGTCCTGCAGCCGTCGCGCCTCGCGGCCGAATCCGTGCGCCTCGAAGAACGACTCGTACTGCTGCACACCGGCGTAGAACGCGATCGTCGCCCGCGAGTCCTCGATCGCCTCCTTCTCGTCGGGGTTGATCGCCACCCACAGCCACAGATTGAGATCGATGTCCTCACGCTTTCGCCCACCCTTCGCGAGACCAGCGCGCAGGTCGGGCTGGATCTTCTCGACGGCCCAGTCGATCGACCACATCGGATGGCCCATCACACCCTGCGCGATCTCGGCGGCGAGTCGCACCAGCGGGCCGCGCAGCGCGGCGATCCAGATCGGGATCTCGTCGCGCACGGGCGGCGCCGTCCCCTGCAGCTCGCGGAAGCTCGCGCGGAAGTACTGCCCCTCGAAGGGAGCGAGCCCCTTGTGGGCGCCGCGAATCACGTGCCGTACGGCCGCGACGGTCTCTCGCAGGTGTGCGAGCGGCTTGTGCTCGGGCGCACCGAAGACGTCACGCGTCCACGAGAGCACGCTCGCACCGAGGCCCAGCACGAAGCGGCCCCCCGAGATCCGGTCGACGTCGAGCGCCGCCATCGCGGTCTCGAACGGACTGCGCGCAGCCGCGATCGCGATTCCGCTCGCGAGCAGTACGCGCTCGGTCACCATCGCCGCGGCGGCGAGCGGGACGAACGGGGGACCGTAGACCTGTGGCGCGAACAGGCCCGTCAGCCCCTGCGCCTCGGCCCCCTTCGCGATCATGCCGAGCAGCGGCGCCGGCATGGGATTGAGGAATCCCCAGTACCGCCGCTTCTCCGACGCTGCGGACGCCATCCCTCGCCCTCCCATCGCCGCGGGCGCCGCGTGGGCTCGCCGGCGCTAGCTCACCTTCTCCACGTCGACACGCACCGCGCGATCGGCCGGGATCGGCTGCCACGAGAGGATCCGGTACGAGAGGTGCCCGTAGCCCGCCGCGAGGCCGAGCGGCTTCACGTGGCCGGGCTCGAGGTCCGACTGGCTCGTCCAGCCCTCGTGCATGTACGGCTCGAAGCCGTTGTACACGATCACCTGACTCGGCCGAACGGCCGGCGAGACCTTCGCTGCGTAGCGCGCCTCGCCGACGTTGCTCACGAGCTTCACCCGGTCTCCGTTCTCGATGCCCAGCGACTTCGCATCCTTGTCGTTGATGAAGACGAATGGCTCGCCGCGATGCGTGTTCAGGATGATGTCGTTCGTCATGTTCATCGAGTGGATGCTCCAGCGGTTGTGTCCGCTGGTCATCTGGAAGCGCCGCTTCCCACCGCCCTGCTTCGGCGGCTCCTTGTGCGACGGGAGCTCCTCGCCGCACTCGAGGAACCACTCGTGGTCGATGTAGTACTGCGCGCGACGCACGAGCGTGTCGTATGGAATCTTGTCTTCGGTGTGCCAGCGCAGCGGGTTGTGCACCTCGTCGGGCTCGATCGTCGAGGCCTGAGACGTACCGTGCAGCACGTGGCCCCAGTTCGTCCAGCGAACGAAACCCTTGTCGCGCAGCGTGCCCAGCGTCGTTCCCTTGGGCAGCACGCCGTAGACGGCGCTGTCGCGAATGCTCTCGTCCGTCCGCTTCTCCTCGTCGCGCAGGGCGCCCTTGTGGCTGATGTGGTCGGAGAGGCCCGCGAGCGGGCGCCGCTGCCCGCGCGCGTCGGTGAACTCCGTCATGCCCCGCGCCGCCGCCCGCTCCTCGATCTTCTCGAGCAGGCGGAAGCCGATCTCGAGATCGGGAAGCGCCTCGCCGACGGGTGCCGCCGCGCGGTCGCAGAGCACGTAGTTCAGATGGTGAACGGACGGCATCGAGTGGCCGAGCTTCTCGTAGTGCTGCGCTGCGGGAAGGACGTAGTCGGAGTAGAGGCCCGTCGTCGTGAGCCGGTAGTCGACCGAGACGATGAGGTTGAGCTTCGGCCAGAGGTTCTCGAGCAGGAGCTTCTGTCCGCCGCGCTGGCGTCGCAGCACGTTTCCACCGGCCTCGAAGAGCACACGCGGCTTCGTGTTCTGGTAGACCTTCGAGAAGCGCGGATCCCACCAGCCCTTCTCGATCGCGATGTTCATGTACTCGTCGAACGATCGCGGATACGAGGGGTCGTGGTTCTCGGGGTCGTTCCAGCGGTCTTTGTAGCCGTACTGGTAGTACCAGAGGAAGGCCGGCGGCATGCCGAGGCCGGGGCCCTGCGGCATGTCGTTCGCGAGCGCCATCATTCGGTTCTGGATCATCTCGAGCGTGAGCGTCGGATCGCTCGTCGTGAGCAGGCGCCGCATCGCGATCAGACCCGCGATCTGCCTCTGCGCAGCCTCCTGCCCCGGCGACTCCTTGCCCGGGATGAAGATCTCGCCGTCCATGGCCGAGATCGCCCACGAGCGCGTTCCGGTGCCCTTCTTGCCCCAGTTGCCCGTGAGGCCGAGCAGGAGCGCCATCGCGCGCTCGATCAGATCGCCGTGGTAGTACTTGCCGCTGTTCCAGCCCACGAAGATCTTGGTCTTGCGCGTGGCGACCTTGCGCGCGAGCGTGCGAATGTTCTCCGGGCTCACCTCGCAGATCTCGGCGGCCTTCTCGGGCTCGTACGCCTCGAGGCGTCGGCGCAGCCGCGCAAAGACGGGCTCGACCTCCACCGTCGTTCCGTTGACGAGCATCACCGTGAAGCGGCCCTCGAGGGCGGGATCGACGCCCATCGTCGCGAGCGTGTGGCGCGGCGCCATTGCGAGCGTTCCCGAGTGCGTGTCCCACCAGTAGAACTGGTCTTCGCGCTCGCCCGCGGAGACCTCGGGCCCGCGCAGGAACCGACCGGTGTCGGTGCGCACGAGAAGCGGCAGATCGGTCTGCTCCTGCACGAACTGCTTCTGGTAGAGCCCTGCGTCGATGATCACCTTGCACATCGAGAGTGCGAGCGCGGCGTCGCTGCCGATGCGCACCGGAAGGTGATAGTCCGCGTGGATCGCCGACGGGCTGTAGTCGGGCGCGATCGTGACGACCTCGCCGCCGTTGTACCGCGATTCGGCGACGTAGTGGTACCAGTGGATGTTCGTGTAGACGGGGTTCGCGTGCCAGATGAGCGTCAGCTCGGCGAGGAACCAGTCGTCCATCGACGACGTGGGATTGAACAGTCCCCACGTCAGGTGCCAGCCCGGGCTGAAGTCCTGGAACTCTGCGTTACCGTCGGTCATCGGAAGACCGAGCGCCTCGGAGAACATGCGCGCGGGAGCAGCGCCGGGCTCGGGCGTGAAGAGGTTGATGATCGACGCAGCGCCGTCGCTCTCGATCGCGTCGAGGATTCCGTCGGCGATCTCGGTGAGCGCCACGTCCCACGAGACCTGCTCGAACTTCCCTTCGCCGCGCTCGCCGACGCGCTTCAAAGGGTGCGTCACACGATCCGGCGAGTAGTGACAATGGCTCCAGCTCGCGCCCTTCTGGCAGCCCATCGGATTCATGTCGGGAACGCCCTCTTCGATGGTCGGGAACGTTCCGGACTGCTCCTCGCGCAGGATGCGTCCGTCCTTCGTGTAGACCCGCCACGGGCAGCCGCCCGGGTAGCAGTCGACCGAGTGGCTCCCCCACGTCACCTTGTCCCACGTCCACTTGCTCCGGTACGCATCCGCCCACGCGCCCTGGGTCTTCGCCACGAAGGGTCCTCCTGCTTCTTGCCCATTCTCACACTCGGCCGGGCGTAGGGATCGTCGGTGTCCGGGCTTCCGCGGGTTATGACCCCGGTCATGCACCGGGCGCGAGCCGACACCCCAAGGGCCTTTACGCTTCTACGGGTTTCCGGGCGCCGGAGTCAGGCAGCGAGGAGCTCGCCTTCCGGCTCCTCTCGCCCGGGAGGACGCATGGTGAACGCGACCACGACGCCGATGACCATGGTCGCCACCCAGAACACCACCGCCCCCGCATAGCTCCCCGTTGCATCGAAGAGCAGCCCCGGGATCACCGGCGCCAGGCCGATGGCCACCGTCGCCACGAGCTGCATGAGCCCGTAGAGCGTCGCGAAGCGCGCCTGCCCGAAGATGCGAAGAGCGAGGACGGGCGTCACCGCCACCTCGGTGCCGACCGCAACGCCGTGCAGCACGAGGAAGACGCCGAGGACCGGGAGCGCGCTGGCGAGCGGCAAGAGCACGAGCGCGCCTGCCTGCACGAGCAGCGCGAGTCGCAGCGCCTGCAGCGGACCGATTCTGTCGCCCAGCATGCCGCCGGCAACCTTGCCCACGGCCGAGACGCCGACGGCGACACCGAGTGCGGTCGCCGCGACGGTCGCGTCGTGCCCGACGCCGGAGAGGTAGGGCACGACGTGGACCTGGAAGCCGAAGTTCACGAGGCCCGGGACGACGAGCAGGACGGCGAGCGGACGAACGCCCGCCCGGCGCAGCTCGCTGCGCAAATCGAGGGGAGGCGGCCTGGCTGCGCTCTCACCCGCGGCTGCACGCTGGAGGCGGCCCTTGGGGAGCGCAGCGAGCGCGGCGAGCGGTGCGGCGACGACTGCGGTGCCGAGCACGGCGTAGGTGGCCCGCCAGCCGTAGACATCGATGAGCGCCTGCAGGCCGGGAGCGAGCACGAGCGCGCCCGCGCTCGCGCCCACGGAGACGAGCCCGAGCGCGAAGGCCGTTCGATCGGGTACACGCACCGTCACCGCGATCGTGATCGGCAGCATCGCGGTGCCCGCGAAGCCCGGGCCGAGCAGCGCGTTCGCTGCGATGAAGTGCCAGGCCTCGGTCATCGCTCCGAGAACGACGAAGCCTGCTGCCAGCAAGACCGCACCAAGACCGATCGGAACGCGAACCCCGAAGCGATCGATCAGCACTCCCACCGCGGGCGTCGCGATCCCCGCGCAGACCACACCCACGCCAATTCCCGCCGAGAGCGTTCCCCGCGGCCATCCGTTCGCTCTCGCCAGCTCGTGGAGGAACACGCTCACGGTGTCGACACCGCCGCCGAGGACGACGAACTGGATCGCAAAGCAGACGGCGATGAGCGGGAGAGCAGCGCGCAGGCCGGAGTCGGATCGCTCGGTGGGCGTCAGGGGGCGTGCTCCCGCATTCGAGCGCTCGCGGGAGCGCAGGGCCGTCAGGGCGAGTATGGGTGCGCTGGACGACCTGCCGGGATGATCCTTGTCATACTCCGGCCGCACGGGTACGCGCCGAGAAGATCGTCCTCACCACGCTCGGACCGCTGCCGACGTCCGCCCTTCCTGGCGCTGGCGCGCACCCTCGTGGGCCGGACCGCTCGTTCTGACTTCTCGCTCCGAGGCTCCACGCCGGGCAGTACGGCACAGAGCCTCGACCACTCATCGCAGTCGAAACTCGATCGGAACGACGAACCAGATTCCGTTCCAGCGCGCGTCCGACGGCGGTGCTTCGAAGTGCCAGCGCCGAACGGCAGCGAGTGCGGCGTCGTCGAGGCGCTCGTCACCGGCCGAGCGATGGAGTCTCACCTCCTCGACGCGACCGCTGGCCGCGAGACGAAGTGCAACCTGTGAGACGCCCTCGACGCCGCGCCGACGCGCCCCCTCCGGATACGCAGGCGGCGGCTGCTCACCGCCGCGTGGCATCCAGCCAGAAGAAGTGCCAGACCCACCGCCGCCGTCACTCTTCCCTGTGGCTCCTCCGCCCGCGTTCGACGTCCCGGTCGACCCAGCCACCCCCGCTCCAGCGGCAGCCTGCACCGCACTCGCAGAGATGGCCGCATCGCTCGCGTCCGCGACCGGCGTGCTCGCATGCGTCTCGGACGCTCCAGTCGCCTCAGCGGGCAGCGCGCTCGCCGGCTCCCTGTTCGCACTCGCCGGAGCGGGCGGAGGCGCGTCGCGCGCGGGCTCGGTCCGCGCACGCGCTGCGCGGGGCTTGGGAGCAGGCCGGGGTGTGGGCGGCGCTTCGGGTCGAGCCTCGGCGCGCGACCTGGCCGCGGGCGGGCTGGCGTCCGGCTCACGCTCGTCTGGCTCGACACGGACCCAGGCGATTGGAGCCTGCTCGCTCGACACAACATCGTGTCGATCGATCCACGCGACCGCGGCCGCGAGTGCGGCCGCGTGCAGGAGCGCCGAGAGCGCAAGCCATCCCGTTCGCCGCACGCGAGACGGGGTCGGGCACGGCGGCGGCGCTCCGACGCGAACGGGTACGGGATCGAGAGCGCCGGCCACGAGGATACGGACGCCCCTGGGATTGCGTCGGCGACGCACGGGGCGTCGATCGTAACACACCCGCACGAGCACGCGGGCGCGAGGCTACACCGACGCGACGAGGCGGCGCACCGCTCCCGACTCGACCGAGGCGCCGGTCGTCGCCGCCCTGTCGTCGAGCCGCGCCTCGATCTCGTCGATCGGCGTCTCGACGATGGGGGGCGGTCTCTTCACGAGCTGGTGCCAGAGGAGCTGCGTCGAGACGACACCGACGAACGCCATGTTGTCGGCGTTCGAGAGTGGACCGAGCCGTGCGCGCGCGCGGCACTTCGCGACGAGGAGCCGGACGGCATCGGGATCGAACAGGTCACTCTCGCGGAGCGAACGATCGGAGAGGATCTCGTCGATCCACTCCGGCGCGTCCGATCCGACGAAGCACGCGGCATCGGGCGCACGATACGGCTGCTTCGGCCGCGCGAGGATCTCGTCCGGAACGAGCCCGCCCGCCACGCGCTTGAGCACGTACTTCTCCTCGAGCACGCGCAGCTTGTAGGACGGCGGAAGGGCGTTGCACAGGTCGACGACGTCTGGATCGAGGAACGGGAAGCGGCCCTCGACCGAGTGCGCCATCAGCATCCGGTCTCCCTGCGACGAGAGGATGTACCCGGAGAGGAGCGTTCGCAGCTCGAGATACTGCGCCTGCGAGAGCGCGTCCCAGCCGGAAAACGGTGCCGGCAGCGCCGAGAGCAGTCGTGCTGCGGCGTCGGTGCCGTGCAGAGCCGCGTGTGTTTGCGGGGAGAACAGGCGCTTGAGAGCGGACGCGGCCCGCCAGCGCGGAAGGTGCGAGAAGCCCGGTTCGCCGAAGCGGCCGAGGTCCTGCCCGAAGAAGCGCTGCGCCATGCCCCTCGCCGCGGCCGGTGAGCGCGCCAGGTAGGGGTAGAGCCTCTCGAGCAGCCGCGGCCGCAGCCGCGAGGTCGGCTGCCGCGCCCAGAAGGCCCGCACCTTCGCCTCGCGGAACAGGTCGTAGCCCGCGAGCATCTCGTCGGCGCCCTCTCCCGTCAGCACGACCTTGACTCCGCAATCGTGGGTGAGACGCGAGAGCAGGTAGAGCGGCGCCGGGCCACTGCGGAGCAGCGGGCGCTCGGCATGGAAGACCACGTCGGGAAACACGGTCGCGATGTCGCTCGCGCAGACGCGGATCTCGTGGTGGACCGATTCGAGCCGCTCGACCATCGTTCGCTGCCAGCGGGTCTCGTCGAACTCCGCATCGGCGAAGCGCAGCGAGAACGTCTCCAGGCGCCCGCTCGTCGCGCGCCGTGCCAGCGCGGCGACGAGCGACGAGTCGAGGCCGCCCGAGAGATAGCTCCCGACCGGGACGTCGGAGCGAAGCAGGCGAAGGCGCGTCGCCCGGCCAAGCGCATCGCGTAGCGCTTCGGCAGCCTCGTCGAGCGACACGCTCGCGCGCTCGCCGGCGGCGGGATAGCGCGGCTCCCAGTACGCGCGAACCCGGGTCGTTCCCGAACCAACGTCGTGAACGAGGACGTGGCCGGGCTCGAGCTCACGGATCCCCCGAAACGGCGTCATCGGCGCGACGTTCGCCCAGAACGTGAACACCTCGTCGAGCCCTTCGGGATCGATCTGCCGCGGGAACGTGCGATCGGCGAAGAACGACTTCACCTCGGAGGCGAACCAGAGCCGGCCCGCGTGCTCGGCGGTGTAGAGCGGACGCACACCGAGTCGATCGCGCGCCAGGACGAGGCGCCGCCGCTGTCGGTCCCAGAGCGCGAGCGCGAACTGCCCGTTGAAGCGCTCGATCGCGCCCTCGCCCCATTCCTCGAAGGCGTGCAGCAGCACCTCGGTATCGGTTGCGGTCGCGAAGCGGTGACCGCGCGCTTCGAGCTCGGGACGCAGCTCGACGTAGTTGTAGACCTCGCCGTTGAAGCTGATCCACAGCGTGCCGTCCTCGTTCGAGAGCGGCTGCCGGCCGAGCGCGAGGTCGATCACCGAGAGCCGGGCGTGAGCGAGCCCGGCCTCGGCGTCCCGATAGATGCCGAAGTCGTCGGGGCCGCGGTGGCGAACCGAGCACGCCATCCGCCTCAGCAGCGCCGGATCGGGAGGCGGTCCGGGCCGGAGGTTGACGATCCCTGCAATGCCGCACATGCCCGCGCCCTAGCCTCCGCCGGGCGCCCGCGCATCGCGCACGCCGGCGCGCGGATCGCAAGCCTCGGACCTCTCGATCAGCGCGCGGCGATCGACCTTGCCGCTCGGCCGCAGCGGTAGCGCGTCGAGCAGCGTCACGCGGCCGGGCACCTTGAACTCTTCGAGGCTCTTCGCGCAGTGCGCACGGACGCCGGCCGCCGTGACCTCGGCGCCTTCGCGCGCGACGACGAAGGCGGCGATGGCTTCGCCGAGCACGGGGTCGGGAACGCCGATGACGGTCACCTGCGCGACTCCCGCGAGCGCATGGATCGCGGTCTCGACCTCGCGCGGACTCACCTTCTCGCCGCGCGACTTGATCATCTCGTCTCGCCGTCCGACGAAGGTCAAGTATCCGTCGTCGTCCGTGCGGAAGAGGTCACCGGTGTGGAGCACCCGCTCGCCCGGGAGCGGACCCGGACGCAGCACGGCGTCGGTCTCCGCCGGCATCCCCCAGTAGCCCTTCATCACGTTCGATCCACGGACGACGAGCTCGCCGATCTCGCCTGGGCCGAGCCGGGCGCCGCTCTCGTCGACGACGTACGCCTCGACGTTCGGCATCGCCTTGCCGACCGATCCCGGTCGCCGGTCGATCTCTTCGGGCGGGAGGTATGCCACGCGCTTACACTCGGTGAGGCCGTACATCGAATAGATGCGCACGCCGGGAAGCGCGCGGCGCAGCCGCGCGATGTGGTCGACCGGAAGCGCCGCCGCGGTATTCGTGACGTAGCGCAGCTTCGAGAGATCGTACGCCGACAGATCGCGCTGGAGCAGGATGGCGGACATCGTCGGGACGATCGGAAGCCCCGTCACGCCCTCGCGAACGATCCGCTGGAGCATCGCGTGCGGATACGCGAACGACGGCTCGAGAACGAGCCTTGCTCCCATGCGGCAGACCATGAGGAGCTGGTAGAGCCCGTAGTCGAACGAGAGGGGAAGGCACGAGAAGACGACGTCGTCCTCGGTGTTCTCCAGATACGTCGTGATCGAGGTCGCCGCAGCGACCATGTTGAGATGCGTCAGCATCACGCCCTTGGGAAGACCCGTCGATCCCGAGGTATAGACGAGCGCCGCGAGGTCGATGTCGATGCAGCGCTTCTTCGGAGCCGTGAACGACCCGGTCACGAGATCGGAGAAGCGCAAGACGCGAAGGCCGAGGGCGTCGAGAGGCTTCGCCACGTCACCGACGGTGATCACGAGCCGCAGCGCGGTCGCGCCGGCCGTCGTCGCGTCCAGCGGCTGGTCGGCGCCGCAGACGAGGGCGCGCGCTTCGCAGTCGCGCAGCAGATGGCGGACCTGCCCCGGCTTCGTCGTCGGATGCACGACCGAGAATACGGCCCCGGCCTTGAGGGCTCCGAAGATCGCGATCGCCGCTTCTTCGCGGCTTCCGAGCTGGACGAGAACGCGATCGCCCCGCGCAACGCCCTCCGCGATGAGCGCGTTCGCGAGCGCGTTCGCGCGGCGCTCGAGATCGGCGTAGGTGACGCGCCGCTCGCCGCAGACGAGGGCCACACGGTCCGGGACGCGGGCTGCGCTGCGCTCGAGAAAGCTCTCCAGCAACACCCTAACGCTCCGCGACCCGACGGCCCTGCTTGCGCTCGACGAAGCTCGCGAGGCTGCGGATCGAATCCAGGTTCTCGGGAATCAGCTCGTCGTCGAGCACGCGAATCCCGTATGCCGCCTCGAGATGAGCGATCAGCTCGAGGACGCCCGTCGAGTCGATGACTCCGCTCTCGAGCAGCGAGGTGTGGGCACCGAGCGCGTCGCCGCTCTCTCCGTAGAGGAAGTTCTCTTCGATGAAGCGCCGCAGTGCGTCTTCGATGCCGGCCATGAAGCCTCTCTTGTTCGCGCGGCGCCGGCTGCGACGGCACTGCGGCGGCGGTCAGGGCGCTGCGACCTCGTCGACGGGCTCGACCAGCAGCGCACCGAGGTGCAGCGATCGCGTGGCGCGCCGTTTCGACTCGATGTCGCGAAACACACCTTCGACCCGGCCGGGGCTGAGCCCGATTGCCGCAGCAGCCTTCTCGGCGGGGATCCCGTGGTTGTGCGCCCAGAGGCAGAGGTCGAGCTGCGGATGGGGAAGCCCGAAGTAGAACTCCTCCTCGGTCTGCCGCAGGGTCCACGTGTCGGTCGTCGGTGGCCGCTGGCTCACCTCGGCGGGAACGCCGAGCGCGGCGGCGAGCGCGTAGACCTGCGTCTTGTAGAGGTGCGCGATCGGCTTGAAGTCCGCGAGCCCGTCGCCGCCCTTCACGAAGAAGCCCTGATCGTATTCGAGGCGGTTCGGCGTCCCTGCGACCGCGTAGTGACGGCGCTCCGCGTGGTGATGGGCGACGAGCGCGCGCGTGCGCTGCTTCATGTTCGACGCGGCGACGATCTCGAGATAGGAATCGAGGGGAAGGCGCGCACGTCGTTCCTGCCCGCCCGGCGGCTGCACGACGATGCTGAAGACGTTCAACCGCCCGTGCTCGCCGAGCGGGGGAAGCACGAGCTTCGCTCCCCAGCCTGGCCCGTACTCGGGGATGACGCGCTGGATGGCGCCATCGCGCTGCCCGTAGCAGCCGAGAGCCTCGAGCGCGGGGGTGAGATCGACCGCCTGCGAATCGATCCCCAGCCACTGCGCGACGCGCCGGCCGAGCACGAGGCTCTCCGGCGACGACTCCCGCTCGGGGAGGAAGAGGCCGACGACGCGCTCGGGCCCGAGTGCTCGAGCACAGAGCGCGGCCACGAGCGCGCTGTCGATGCCTCCCGAGATGGCCACGACCACGCCGCGGCGGCGAAGGTCCTCGAGGACCATGCGGCGGATCGCGCCGGCGATGGCGTCGATCGTCGGTTCGGGATCGAGGTCGAGGACGTGCTTCGAGATCATGACGCCCACATCACGGGCCGATCGATTCGACGGGCCGGGGGATTCCGTGCGCAGTAAGGCACACTTTATGGACCTGGAGGCGCGAGCGCCATCGGAGAATTCTCGGAGGCGTACGCGGGCCGAGCCGGTTGCGGCCGGCACCGTCGGCCGTGAGTAGAATCGCCCCAGCCCTGGTGTCGGAGGCGAGACGGCCCTGGCTCGAGGTGTGGCATGCGCGCGCCGTGGATGGGTTTGGCCTTCGTGCTGGCGACAGCGCTGAGCGCGGGTGCGCAGACCCGCGAGAGCCACCGTCCCGTGCGGTATGCGGTCGTCGGAGCGTCGATCGCGCAGGCCTGGGACCTGCCGGCGTTTCCCGCGCGGATGCAGATTCCGGGGATCTCGTTCGAGGTCGAGGCCGTCTACGACTTCGACAAGTCGCGGGCCGTCGACGACCTGCTCGCGCGAGAGACCGCACGACCGGACGCAATCGTTCTCAAGGAGTGCGCGAGCTACTTCCCGGGAGATCTCGCGCGATACGAATCACTCCTTCACGCGTGGGTGGAGGCGTCGCGCGCCGCCGGCGTCCACCCGATCCTCGCCACCGTTTCGCCGGTCGTCCGCCCGCGGGGCCTCGCGGCGCGCGTGAAGGCGGCGGTCAAGAGCCGGATCCTCGGCCGCCCGGATCCGGGCGTGCAGATCCGGGAGTACAACGAACGCGTGCGCCAGATCGCCGCGAGCGAAGGGCTCCCGCTCCTCGACCTCGAGGCCGCGCTGCGCGTGAGCGATTCGGACCGCTCGCTGCGTCCCGACCTCACGAGCGGCGACGGCCTCCACCTGAGCGCAAGAGGATACGCGCGGCTCGATGCGGCGCTGGCCGCCCTCGTCAGCTCGCTTCGCTGACGCGGGCCGGGTTGCCGAGCGCGGTGCACTTCGCCGGCAGTGACCGCGTGACGACCGAGCCCGGACACACGACGGTGCCCTCTCCGATCGTGACGCCCCGGCCGACGAGACTTCGCGCCCCGATCGAGACCCGGCTCCCGATCGCGATCCGACAGCGCTCGCGCGACTCGTCGGTGGGTTCACCGCGGTCGCGTGCGATCGAATGGAACGCCGTGTCGAAGATCCCGGACTCCTCGACGAGGACGTCGTCACCGACCTCGATCTCCCAGCGGCTCGAGATGCGTGCAGCATACAGGCGAGCGCCGTCGCCGATACGGATCGACGCGTCCGGGCCGTGCGTGTCGAGGACGACGTGCTGACTCGGATCGCCCGGAACGCCGGCGACGAAGCAGTCACGACCGATGCGCACGCTTCCGGGCCCGCGTACGCGAAGCCGCCCGTACAGACGCAGTCCGGGACCGATCGAGATCCGTCCGCCCGAGAGCGTGGCGCGCAGCCGGAAGAGCCCACCCCGGAGTCGCGCGATGGCGTCGCTCACGAGGCAGCCTTCCCGCGCAGGAGCACCGCAATCGGCAGCGGGCGTCCGGACGGGTTTCCGGCGACGAGCGCGTAGGATCCGACGCTCGTGCCGCGACACACGGCGCCGGCCGAGACGACGACGTCGTCCCCGAGCTGCGTCCCGCAGAGCACCGCGCTCGAGAGACCGATCCAGGCGTTGGCCCCGATCACGACGGGCGCGACTTCGAGCGCGCTCGCGCCGGTCCGAGCAGCGGCCGTCGTGTCGCAGAGCAGGGCGTCCTGCACCAGTGTGGCCGCGGTTCTCACGCCATCACCGAGCCGAACGTTCCGGCGACAGCGGATCGTGAGACCTCCCAGCGCGCACCGCGCTCCGATCTCGACCCGCGCATCGGGCGAGAACGTGACGATCGACAGGCCGCGGAAGACGCTCGTCATGACCGAGCAGCCGGAGCCGATCCGCACGCTTCCCGACCCGCGGATCGAGACGGGTCCGAACGCGAGAAACGGCAAGGCGATCCGCACGTCACGGCGCGCGCCACGGAAGTAGACGGCGTACCACGTTCCGCGAAGCAGCGCCGTGGCGTGGCGCCACGCCCGCGCGGGCCGCTCGCGCAGCAGCTTCGCGAACCGCACGAGGTCGTCCGTGGCCGGTATCAGGCCTTTCCTCACCGGAGTCCGACGGTACTGCCGGCGCACGCCACGGCAAGGGACGAAGCGGCGGGCAACGCGCGGCCGAAGCCGGGCCACGAGCCTGACCATGGCCGTGCGCGTCCGCAAGGCCGCATGTTCTCGCCGCGAGGAGGACACGATGCCGACCGAATCCGCCCGGCAAGCAGTCTCGAGCCTGCGCGACCCGCAGCAGTTCCAGTGGCACGTCATCCCGCTTCTGCTGCTCGTCCTC
>JADLGR010000094.1 GCA_020849175.1 Deltaproteobacteria bacterium | reverse complement strand
TCGGGGTCGCCGTTGTGGTTGACTCCCGCCTCGGCGATCACGAAGACCGGCGCCGCATCGCCGATCTCGCGTCCCTCGATGCGGACGGTGCGCTCCCCCGAGATCGCGCGCAGTCTGCAGCGGGCGATCTCCAGATCGACCGGACGATCGATGTCGCACGCGTGGTCGCCGGGGACCAGAATCGCGCGCGTGAGGCCGGCGGCGTAGAGCGTTCGGTGCTGGCGAAGGAAGCGTGTCGTGCTCATCCAGAAGCCGGCAGGGAGGTGAGCGGGCCGAAGCTCCTGCCGTGCGTCCGTGCTCGTTCGTGAGAGCGCCGGCTCGGTGGAGCCGTTGGCGCCGACATAGAAGCTCCACTGCACGGGATGATCGACGGGAACGGCGCCGACGATGGACGCGCATCCGGCGGCGATCGCCTGCCAGCCCGCTTCGAGATCGTCGAGGCGCAGCAGCGGTGACGTCGGCTGCACGAGTAGCAGGGCGTCGACCGGAGGCCCGCTCGCCTCCGCGCGGTTCAGCTCGTACTCGACGACCTCCCACGACGACGTCCCGTCGAGCGCGAGATCGGGCGGGCGAAGCTGGAGCGGACGATCTTCGGGCGGCCAGGCTTCTGCGATCTGCGGCGAATCCGTGGACAGCGCCAGCTCGAGCTCCGGATGCGTCGCGCGCAGACGCGACAGGAGCCGATGCGCCCACACGACGAGCGGCCTGCCCGCGAGGAGCGCGACGTTCTTTCCCGGAAACCCCTTGGACCCGCCACGGGCGGTCACGAGCCCGAGCACACGCATGGGTCTTGCTCCTTCGGGCCGGACCTGCGCGACGTCCGGCCGATCAGGCGAAGATCGCAGCGATGAGCCGCATCGTCTCCATCGCGTCGGCAAGGGTCGCGGCGTCCGAGGGCCGGCCGAGCGCCGCAGCCGCGGCCGATTCGGCCTGAAGACGAAAACCCGGCTTGAACTCCCTGTCCCACGCGTGCGTTTCGACCGTGCTCGAGGTCCGCTCTCCCGCGAGCTGGAAGCTGGCCTGCTCGAGGGGGCGCATCTCCCAACGCTTCGCTGCCGTCGTCACGCTCGCCATCCACGGCCCCGGCCCGGACCACACGCCCTGATACAGGCCGCAGTCGCCGCTCTCGTACTCGATCGTCGCGACCACGGCGATCGTGGCGCCAGCGTTCCACGGTAGGCCTCGGTGGACACTCTTGATCCGTCCTCGACCGAGGAGGCACAGGTAGTCGATGACGTGAATCGAGTTGGCGTACATCCAGCGCTGCACCACGGCGTCGGGATGTCCGATGGCGCGTGCCGCGGCGAGGCTCTGCTGGTCGTGGACCTGGATGAAGCGAGGCCCGGGCCGCTGTGCAAGGTCGTCGAGGACGGCTCTCGTGCTCGACAGGAAGCGGCGGTTGAGTCCGACGAGAACCCGGCGCCGGCGTGCGAGAGCGGCCGCCTCGATCTGCTCGGCTTCGACGAGATCGCAGCCGAGGGGCTTCTCGGCCAGCACCGTCCACGGAAGCTCGAAGCACGAGAGCGCGACTGCGCGTGCCTCGATCTCGGGGACGGCCATCACGACCAGATCCGCTCGCGAGCGCTCGTACAGCTCTGGGATCGACGTGCACACGAGCGGGATCGCGAGCTCCGCGGCGAGAGCCTCGGCCCGGGCCTGCGTCCTGCTGTGGATGCCCACGAGCGAGACGCCGGGAACGTCGCGGAACGCCCGCGCATGCTCGCGCGCCATGGCGCCTGCACCGACGAAGGCCACCCGGCACGGTTGCGCCTCGGCACCCGACTCGATCCTGCGTGTCACGCGGAGCCTCCCTCTCTCGGCACAGCGGCACGCGCGAGTCGGAAGGCCACGCAGCCGCGAGCTCGAACCGTTCGATCCGAACACCGCGGCGGGGGGGTGTACGGCACCGTCGTATTCTCACGGTGGACACGCCGGCCCGCAAGGCGCGGACCGCGACGGATGCAGGCAGCGCGTGAGCCGAAGAGAGTTGACACGGTTCGAGAGCGCGGCAACGTCCCGCCCATGAGAGCGCCGCGTTTCAATGCCGAGAGCCTCCCGGGCGCGAGCGCGGCCCTGCGCGCGCTGCGCTGACGCATGGCGCCCTGGCCGGTCCGGGCCATTCAGCGGAGCTGTCGGGCCTTCGCGCGGGTCGCAGGCGTCTACAGCGGCCGCGGTCGACTCGCTCGCGCGCGCGTCCTGCGCCGCATCGACGCCTCGTTGCAGGGGCTCCAGCGCACCACGCTCGAGGACGGCTCGCTCATCCGCGTCGACCTCAGCGACTACATGGCGCGCCCGGTCTTCTACTTCGGAGACTTCGACCCCAAGATCAGCTGGGTGTGCCGGCGAGTCCTCGTGCCCGGTGACGTGGCCATCGATCTCGGAGCGAACATCGGCATCGTGGCGTTTCAGATGGCGCGATGTGTCGGCCCGACGGGTCGTGTACACGCCTTCGAGCCGCAGCCGGACCTCGTGAAGCGACTCGCCGAGGACGCGACCGCCAATGGATACACACAGATCGTCGTTCACCCGGTTGCACTCAGCGATCACGACGGTCGCGCCCACTTCAACGTCGCTCACGACAACTGCGGCGGCGCCGCGCTGAGCGATGCGGAAGCGCCGGGCTACCGCCGGATCGAGGTCGAGGTTCGTCGCGCGGCTCGGGTCTTCGAGGGGCTGGATCTGCCCGCGAGGGCTCGTGTGCGCCTCGTCAAGCTCGACGTGGAGGGCCACGAGGACATCGTGCTCGCTGACCTGCGATCCTGGCTGGAGGTGAAGTCTCCGGACGTGGTCGTGTTCGAAGCTGGAGCGACCGACCGATTCTGGACGCTGCCCCGGGTGACGACTCTGATCGACGCCGGATATCGCCTGCTGTCCATCCCGCGCCGGATCTTCCACATGCGCCTCGCGCCGCTCGCCGAGGGAAGCACGATTCCCATCGGCAGCCACGATTTCGTGGCCGTGCATCGAGGCGCCCACGCGGCGGCGTCGCGCGCGGCGCTGGGCTTGTCGTGATGCCCCGGTCCGGGTCGCGGGCTCCTCGCCGACGCGAGCGCGCGACACTGCGCGGTTGCAGGCAACCTCTCGCTCCTCGATCCTGACCCCATGCGCCTCGCTCTCGCCCAGGTGAACGCCACGGTGGGCGACCTCGCCGGCAATCGCCGGCGGATCGAGGCGATGGCACGGCGCGCGGCGGAGCAGGGGGCGGATCTCGTCGTCTTTCCTGAGATGGTGGTGACGGGCTACCCGCCCATGGACCTGCTCCAGCGTGAGGGGTTCGTCCGCGATCAGCTCCGGGAGATCGAGGCGCTTCACGACGCGTCGCGGCGGGTCGCGATCGCGCTGGGCGCTGTGGTTCCGGTGGCGCGCAGTGGGCCGCGCCATCTCGCGAATGCGGTGATCCTGCTGGCCGAAGGACGCGAGGTCGCGGTGCAGGCGAAGACGCTCCTGCCGACCTACGACGTCTTCGACGAGAGCCGCTACTTCGTGCCGGCCGAGCGTCGAGAGGTGGTGCGGCTGCCCGGCTCGAGAACGCCGCTCGGGCTCACGGTCTGCGAGGACGGCTGGTCGGAGCGCATGGGCTACGCGGTCGATCCGGTCGGCGATCTCGCGGAGCAGGGTGCGCGGCTCGTTCTCAACCCCTCGGCGTCGCCGTGGCACTGGGGTAAGCCGCTCGAGCGGCGCCAGATGCTGGCGGACCTCGCGCGAAAGCATGGCGTGCCGATCGCATTCGTCGGGCAGGTCGGCGGGAACGACGAGCTGATCTTCGACGGCTCCTCGTTCGTCGTCGATGCGCGCGGGCGCATCCGCGCCGCGCTGCCGGCCTTCGAAGAAGCGCTCGCCGTCGTCGATCTCGAAGCGCCGCCGCTCGACCTCTCGCCCGAGGACGTCGAGGAGCCGGAGGGCCCGGCCCAGCTCGAAGCGGCCCTCGTGCTCGGCATTCGCGACTACTACGAGAAGCAGGGCCTGCCAAAGCGTGCGGTGATCGGCCTCTCGGGGGGTATCGACTCGGCCGTGGTCGCACACCTCGCCGTAAGGGCGCTCGGCGCGGAGGGCGTGCTCGGCGTGCTGATGCCGGGCCCGTTCTCGTCCGAGCACAGCGTGCGCGACGCCCTCGCGCTCGCGCGCAATCTCGGCATCGAGACGCGAACGGCCGACATCCGGCCGATCTACGAGCGCTACCTCGAAGTCTTCGCCGGGCTCTTCGGGTCACACACGAGCTGGGGCCTCACCGGGCAGAACATCCAGTCGCGAACGCGCGGCGCGATCCTCATGGCGTGCTCCAATCAGGAGCGCCGGCTCGTCCTGTGCACCGGAAACAAGAGTGAGCTCTCGGTCGGATACGTGACCCTCTACGGGGACATGGTCGGAGGGCTCGCCGTGATCGGCGACGTGTACAAGACGGACGTCTACGCGCTGGCGCGGTATGCGAACCGGGACGGCGAGCGGATCCCGCAGTCGTCGATCGACAAGGCGCCGTCGGCCGAGCTCGCACCGGGCCAGCACGACGCAGACGACCTCCCGCCGTACGACCAGCTCGACTTCGTCCTGCGGCAGCTCATCGAGGAGCAGCGCAGCGGCGAGGCGGTTGCGGCTCCGCCCGGCGCACGCGCCGGGCTCGCCCGCGAGATCGAGCGGCGCGTCGACCGCAACGAGTTCAAGCGCCGGCAGGGCCCCCTCGTCCTACGGACGTCGACACGCGCCTTCGGAAGCGGCCGCCGCCTTCCGATCGTGCAGCGCTACCCGGGAGCCGGGGCGTAGCGGACGGGGGATGCCACGCGGCGGCGAGCACCGGACGCGAGGCGCTCCGGCCCCTCGGCAGCGCTCACGGAACCACGTCCCAGCTCGCAGGCGGTGGCGAAGCGAGGCTTGCACCCTGACGGCGCACGAAGCCCTCCATGAGCCACAGCGTCGCCTGTCCCGTGGTCACGCTTCGCCACAGCAGATCCGACTCGCCGTCGCCGTCGAAGTCGGCCGCCGCAGCGAGGCTCCAGCCCGGATACCGCATGCCGGAGAGACTCCCGCTGTCGATCAGCGTAGGGCTCTCGAAGCGCCAGAGCAGGGTCTCGCGCAGCAGGTCGTTGCGCCAGATGAGATCAGACTTCCCGTCGCCGTCCTGATCGGCGACGCCGGCGATCGTCCAGC
>JADLGR010000093.1 GCA_020849175.1 Deltaproteobacteria bacterium | reverse complement strand
GGGGTCCGGCACGCCCTGCACCTGTTCACGTGTCTCGTCGACGACGCCCGCACCCGCGTTGCGCGCGACGACGTGCTGCGCGGCCTCCACGAGCTCCGGATCGGAGCGGGAGTGCACTACACGGCGCTGCACCTGCACCCGTACTACCGAAAGACCTTCGGGCACCGGCGCGGTGAGTTTCCGAACGCCGAGTGGATCGGTGACCGAACCTTCTCGATTCCGCTCTCACCGTCGGTCAGCGACGACGACGCGGCCGACGTCGTGCGCGCGCTGCGGATGATCCTGTCTTGACCGACGAGCCGCAGGGCGCTCCCGACCTGAGCCTCGTGGTGCCCTGCTACCAGGAGGAGGGACACCTTCGCGAGAGCGTCGCGGCGGTGATCGAGACCCTCGATGCGACCCGCCTCGACTACGAGATCGTCTTCGTCGACGATGCGAGCCGCGACGCCACGCCCGCGATCCTCGAGGACCTTTGCGCCGCGCGGCCGCGCTGCCGTGCGCTGTTTCATCCGCACAATCGAGGCCGCGGTGCTGCGTTCAAGACGGGCTACGCCGCCTCGCGGGGGCGGGTGACGGGCTTTCTCGACATCGACCTCGAGGTGGCGCCGCACTACATCCCGCCTCTGTTCCGGCTGGTCGACGGACGGGGCTTCGACGTGGCGACGGGCTACCGCCATTACCTGCTACGGCAGACTGGCGCTCTTCACCGGCACGTGGCATCGACGGTCTATCGCATGGTGTGCAGGTTCCTCCTCGGCTTCGGCATTCGCGACAGCGAGACGGGCTGCAAGTTCTTCCGGCGCGAGACCGCGTCGGGCGTCGTTCTCGGCAGCGAGTCGGACGGCTGGTTCTGGGACACGGAGGTCCTGGCGCGGGCCGCGCTCGCGGACCTGCGGATCGCCGAGATGCCCGTTCTCTTCCTGCGGCGAAGCGACAAGCAGTCGACCGTTCGTCTCCTCCACGACTCGTGGGCGTATCTGGCCGAGCTGCACCGCTTCCGCGGGAAGGTGGGGCTCGGCCTCGCGAGCAAGTCGCCCGTCTACTGGACGGGGATCGGCTACGAGCTGCTGATGCGTGTCCTGTACCGGAGCGGGTTCCACGTACTCTATGCCGGCGTGGCCGATCACGTCCCGTCGGGAGCCAAGGTCGTCGACGTGTGCGCGGGGCCCGGAACGCTCTGGCACGAGTGCCTGCGAGAGAAAGGCGTCGACTACCTGGCGCTCGATTTCAATGGCCACTTCGTGATGTCGGCGCGCCGTCGCGGGGCGCGCGCGCGGTGGTTCGATCTGCGCCACGAAGAGATTCCGGAGGCCGACATCGTCGTGCTCGGATCGAGCCTCTACCACTTTCGCCCACACGAGGATGCGCTGCTCGCGCGGCTGATGCGCGCTGCTCGCCGCTCGGTGATCGTCACAGAGCCGGTCGTGAACCTCGCGTCGCAAGGCCCGATGTGGCTGCGGCGACTGGCGGTGCGTCTCACGGACCCGGGGAGCGGAGAGCCGCACGAGCGCTTCGACCTCGGCGCCTTCGAGGCGTTCGCGAAGCGAAACGGCGCTGCCGTGTTCGAGCATCAGTCCGGCGCGCGCAACGCGCTCGCCGTCTTCGAGAAGTGAACGCCGCGCCGTCCGTGCGGCAGGAGGAGGGTTCGTGACGTCGCACAAGCTCGAATGGGACACCCCGATGTACCGCCTCGCAGTCGCACAGCTCGACCAGACGGCCGCCCGTATGCAGCTCGACGAGAACATCTGGGAGCGGCTGCGTACGCCGCAGCGCGCGCTCGTCGTCTCGTTTCCATTTCGCCGCGACAACTACCAGGAGGTCGACACGGTCTTCGGATACCGCGTCCAGCATCTGCTCACGATGGGGCCGACCAAGGGCGGAATCCGCTACGACGAAGACGTGAGCCTCGGCGAGACGACTGCGCTCGCGATGTGGATGACCTGGAAGTGCGCGCTCATCGGCCTTCCGTTCGGCGGCGCCAAGGGCGGCGTCCGGATCTCGCCGCGCAGCTTCTCGCAGAACGAGCTTCAGCGCATCACGCGCCGCTTCACCTCGGAGATCATCGAGATGATCGGGCCCGACCGAGACATCCCAGCGCCAGACCTCGGGACCAACGAGCAGACGATGGCGTGGATGATGGACACGTATTCGCAGCAGACGGGGCACGCGGTGCCGGGAGTCGTGACGGGGAAGCCCGTCGAGATCGGAGGCTCGCTCGGGCGCCGCGACGCCACCGGACGGGGTGTCGTGACGTGCGTCATCGAAGCCTGCCGGCACCTCGGGATCGCGCTCGAAGGCGCACGCATGGCCGTCCAGGGATACGGGCAGGTCGGGTCGGCCGCCGCGCGGATCGCGGCCAGCCTGGGCGCACGCGTCATCGCGGTGTCGGACCTGGATGGCGGCGTCCACGATCCTCACGGTCTCGACCTCGCGCAGATCGACGCATGCATGCGAGAGAGCGGATCGCTGAAGGACTTCTCGGGCGGCGAGCGCCTCACCAATGCCGAGCTCCTCGAGCTTCCGTGCGACGTGCTGGTGCCGGCGGCGATCCAGAACCAGATCACCGCGGGCAACGCAGAGCGGCTTCGCTGCCGGATCGTCGCCGAGGGCGCGAACGGTCCGACGACGCTCGAGGCCGACGAGATCCTGCGGCGGCGCGGGATCTTCGTCGTCCCCGACATCCTCGCGAACGCGGGCGGCGTCACCGTCTCGTATTTCGAGTGGGTGCAGGACGCGCAGCAGTTCTTCTGGACCGAAGAAGAGGTCAATACCCGCCTCATTCAGATCATGCAGCGGGCCTTCACCGAGGTGCTGAAGGTTTCGCAGGAGAAGGGCGTCGATCTGCGTACGGCGGCGATGATGCGCGGCATCCATCGCGTGGCCGAGGCCAAGCGACGCCGGGGCGTCTTCCCCTAGACCGAGCCTCCCTTGCCTTGCGCCGCCACGACCCGGTCTACCGCCCCGCAGAACGATGAGTCAGTTCTCGCGAGAATTTAGGGTTTTCCCTGTGGCAGAATTGGGTATCCTCCGATTGCGCCCCCGATGGGGGGCTGTGATGCCACACCCAGTACCCCTCGGATGAGGGGGTTTCAGGGTCGGCAGATCGGACGCGAGGGTGCCGTCGATGAGACGAGGAAGACCCAAGGCGCCGCTCACACTGACTGCGGCCGAAGCCGAGACCCTCACGCAATGGGCGACCGGCTCCGCGGCGGCCGCGTCACTTGCCGAGCGCGCGCGGATCCTGCTCGCGTGTGCGCGAGGCGACACGAACAAGGACATTGCGCGCACGTTCCGGCTCACGCCACAGACCGTCGGCAAGTGGAGGGCCCGTTTCCTTCGCAGCCGGCTCGACGGGCTTCTCGACGAACCGCGGACCGGCGCGCCGCGGCGCATTCTCGACGCGGACGTCCAGCGCGTGCTCACGCTCACGCTCGAGTCGTGCGCGCCGAGCGGTACGCCCTGGAGCACACGTTCGCTCGCGCAGGCCACCGGCCTCAGCCAGAGCGCGATCAGCAGGATCTGGCGCGTTCATGGTCTGCGCCCGTACCGCGGAGAGAGCTCGCGCTTCTGGCACGACCCGCACTTCGTCGAGAAGGTTCAGGGCGTCGCTGGCGTGTATGCCGATCCGCCGACCTTCGCGCTCGCGCTCTGTGTGGCGGAGCGTGCACTTCCGTACGTGGCGCGCGTCCAGCCGTCGAGCATGCGCAGCGGAGAACTCGGAACGGCGTCGAGGCCGGTCGGACGCGAATCTCTCCTCTCGCGGCTGCGCCTTCCGCCGGGACGGCTGCGCTCGGTCGAAGAGCGACGCGAGCGCACGCGCCGCTTCCGGCAGTTCCTCGATGCGCTCGACGCGAGCGTCCCGCGTGGGCTCGATGTCCACGTTCTCCTCGCGCGCGACGGCACGCACGAGTCGTCGATCGTTCAGAGCTGGCTGGCAGCCCGGCCGCGCTTCCAGGCGCACCCGACCGCCCCGCGCACCGTGTTCGAAGATCTGCTCGAGCGCTGGCTCGCGGTGCTCGGCAAACGCGACGCCGACGGCGACCCCGACGCAGCGCGACGGCCGCTGGAGACTGCTGTCGAGCACCACGCGGTCGAGAGCGGCGGAGAGCCTGCGCCGTTCGTCTGGGTGAAGCCCTTCGAGGGGCTCGCCGCCGCAGCGCGCTGAGCGGTGGCTCCCCGGGCAGGACTCGAACCTGCGACAAATCGGTTAACAGCCGATTGCTCTACCAACTGAGCTACCGGGGAACGCCGGGCGCTGAGTCTACGGCCTGACGGCCGAAGCGCAACGTGCGCAGGCGGAGCGTTACTGCGCGGGTGCTGCGACCGCCGACGGTAGAGCGGGCGTGCGTGCACCACCGTCCGGGTCGCTCGCCGCGAGCTCCGCAGGTGCGCTCTCCAGACCGTCGGCGTCGATCGCGATGACCCGGTACGAGACCGCATCGCTCGCTTCGTCGTCGCGAAGCGAGGTTGCTGGAGCGCGCACCGTCGCCACGACCTCGGCATCGTCGTCGCCGCTGCGACGCCGCAACACGCGATAGGCCACGATGTCCGGCTCGACGTTCGGCTCCCAGGCGAGGAGCGTGCTCGATGCATCGCGTGCCTCGATGCGCAAGCCGACGGGAGGGAGCGGGTCTGGCTTCGTCAGGCCCTGCACCGGCTCGCCCGGCGGTCCGTACGCGCCGGCCGCGTTCACGGCCCGCACTTCGTAGTGGAACACCTCGAGATCGCCGAGACCGCGATCGAGGTAGTGCGTGCGGTGGCGTCCATCGACCTTCGCGATCGGCTCGAACGGCCCGGCGGCGCCCGGGCTGCGCAGGACGACGTAGCCGCGTACGGTGGGATCGCTCGACGGCCGCCAGGCGAGTGCGACCTTGCGCGGTAGACGGCTCACGACGCGCAGGCCCTCGGGCGGCTCGGGCGGCGGCGCCGTCTGGGCCGCGACGACTCCAGAGAACGCCTGCGACAGGTGCCCCTGCGCATCGAAGGCGCGCACCCGGTAGTAGTAGCTCGCACCGTCGCCGAGGCCGGGCTCGCCCTGCGCCTGCGGGGCCTTCGGCGCGAGATCGAATCCTCGGTCGAGAAGGCCCGTCTCGAAGCGATCCGTCAGTACGGCGATGCGCAGAAAGGGGCCCGTCTGCGCGAGCGATCGCTCGACGGCGTAGCCAGAGACCTGGCCGGCGAGAACCGGGTCCCACGCGACCGCGATCTCGCGTAGCTCGCCGCGCGTCGCGCGGATGCCGGTTGGACCCGGCAGCGCCGCAGGCGGCGATTCCACGAGGACGGGTGAGGGCGGCGGCGGATGACCGCGTAGGGCTGTCCCGGTAGCGCCAAGATCGAACGAAGAGCTCGCGCAGCCGGCGAGCAGCAGCGCGCACAGCCAGCCCGATGCTCTCATCGCTGCACTCCGACCGCGGGCGGAGCCGGCTCCGCCCGGAGCTGCTCGAGGTTCTGCAGCAGCTTCTCGGCGCGCGTGGCGTACTGCGCCGCGCGTTCGTTGTCGGGGTCGACCAGGAGGGCTCGCTGCCACTGATCGAGCGCAGACTGGATGTCCTCCTGCTGGAATGCGATGCGGCCCGCGTCGATCAGCCCGGGGACTTCCTCCGCGAGCTGCGCGCGCATCTTCGCGACGTGATCGCGGGCGCGGGCGTGCGCGGGGTTCGCGGCCAGCGCACGCAGATCCTGACGAATCGCACCGTAACGATCGCCCGCACGCTCGGCCGCGATCGCGTTGCGGTGGAACCCCTCGGCACGAATCTCGACGTCCGTCGCGCGGAGCTGCGGCGGCTCGCTGCGCGTGGCCGACCGACTCGCGGTCGTCGCCGACGCGGACGCCTTCGACCGCTCGCTCTCGCGGATGAGCTCGATGTACGAGAGATACCCCTGCGCGGACTCGTTCTCGGGCTCGAGGGCCAGGACCGCTCGAAGCGCGTCGGTTGCCTTCGGGTAGTCACCCGCCGTGAATCCGCGTCGGCCTGCGGCCAGCAGACGTTCGATCTCGGCGCCGAGGGCAGTCTCGACCTCGCGCTCGCCGCTCTCGGCCGCGGGATCGAAGGGATCGAGGCGCCGCAGCTCCTCCACGCCAGCACGCGCATCGGCCAGCCGTCCTTGCTCGAGGGCGGTGCGGAAGGACGTGTCGAGCGCGCTCTTGCGCGCGGCGAGCTGCCGCGAGAGGTCCTGTACGTGCGCAAGGGTCTCCGTGTCGTCCGGATCGAGCTTGAGAACGACGCGCCAGCTCAGGATCGACTCCGCGATCCGTCCCTTGCGCTCGAAGTATCTCGCGCGCTGCTCGTAGCGCGCGAGGAGCTTCTGCTGCTCGTCTTCGACGGCTGCGATCCGCTGCTGCGCGCCCGCGTGCTCGTGGCTGTCGTCCGGGATTCGGCGCCATGCGTCGATCGCGCCGATCCGGTCTCCCTGCTGGTAGAGCCGCTCGCCGCTCTCGAGCGGCGTCGCACACGCGGCGAGCAGTAGCGCAGCGGCGAGGGGTGCAGATCGCCAGACACGAGCCTCTCGTCTCACGCCGGGTCCCATTCGTCGCGCAGGGCGGGCTGCGCCTGCGCCGCGTCGTCGCGATCGACCGAGTAGACGTGCACGGGCTCTTGCCGTCCCGAGAGCTGTCGCTCCCCCTCGAAGCGGAGCCGGAACGCTCCGCGAACGTGGCGCTGCACGGCTTCGGAGACGAGGATCTCGCCGGGCCTCGCGAGCTTCTCGATCCGGTGGGCGACGTTCACCGCGTCGCCCACCGCGGTGTAGTCCGCGCGCCGGTCGGACCCGATGCTGCCGACGACGACCATGCCCGTGTGGATGCCGATTCCGGGCTCGATCAGCGGCAGGCGCGTCCCATGCTGCACGTCGCGGTCCCGCGCCCGGTTGCGATCGGCGCAGGCGCGTACGATCTCGGTCGCCGCCGTCACCGCGCGAACGGCATGGTCGGGGTGATGCAGCGGTGCGCCGAAATAGACCATCACCGAGTCGCCGATGAACTTGTCGATCGTCCCACCGCGGGCGAGGATGCGATCCGACACGAGCTGGAAGAACTCGTTGAGCAGGGCGACCACGTCGCGCGCCTTCATGTCCTCCGAGATCCGCGTGAAGCCGCGGATGTCGATGAATGCGATGGTGAGCTCGCGCTCGGCGCCGCCGAGCTCGTCACCCTCGGGCGTCTCGAGGAGCTGTCGCAGCACGTTCTCACTGACGTAGCGGCCGAAGGCGCTCTGGATCCGCTCCTTCTGCTGCAGCGACTCGCCCATCTCGTTGAAGGCTCGCGTGAGCTCACCCACCTCGTCGCGCGACGTGGGAGGCACGCGCACGGCGAGGTCGCCGGCGGTGAGGCGCTCGACGCCCGCGCGCAGCCTGCGCAGCGGTCCTGCGAGAAGGGCGACGAAACACACGCCGGCGGTGACGCCCGCGGCCACGACGGCCAGCGTCGCAATGGCGAGCTCGCGGCGTGTCTTCCAGACGACCGGCGATACGAGCGCCTCGAGGTCGACGTCGACCTGTACCTCGCCGACGCGCGTGCCGCTAAACGCCACCGGAGCCGCCACGACGAGGAGCGAGCCGTTGCGAACGAGCTCCGGGGAGTCGCCGCCCGTCGCGAGCCACTCGGCCGCACGATCGTTTCTCGCGCCGGCGAGCGAGGCCTCGACGCCACCCTCCTTGCGCAGGATGCGAACGTCGACGACGCCATCGCTGCGGCCGGCCTCCTGCACGAGACGGCCGAGCGTCAGGTCGTCGCGCAGCACGATGGCCTCGGCGGCGCTCCCCGACAGGCCCGTGGCGAGCAGCAGGGCACGCTTCTCGACCTCCGCTTCGAGCGCGTTCTTCTGGTTCTGCGTCGCAATCCACGCAAGCGTCAAACACGCGACGGCCAGGAGCGTCGCCGCCAGCCAGCTCACCTTCATCTGGAGGGATCGCACGGCCTGTCGGGCCTCCGTGGGGGAGGGCGCTTTGCGACGTCAGAAGTCGAAGCGGATCTCGAGGATCTGGAACTCCCGATTGCCTTTCGGCACGCGAACGCTCACCGTCGTGTCGACCCCTTTGCCGAGGAGCGCGCGGGCAACCGGGGACGTCACCGAGATGAGGCCTTGCGAGACGTCGGATTCGTCCTCGCCGACGAGCGTATACGTGATCTGCTCTTCCGTATCGGTATCGACCAGCGTCACGGTGACGCCGAAACGCACGGTTTCCGGGGGGCCCGATCCCGGCTGAATGACCTGTGCCCGCGCAAGGCGATCCTCGACGGTCCGGATCCGACCCTCGATGTGACCCTGTCGCTCCTTGGCCGCGTGGAACTCGGCATTCTCCGAGATGTCGCCGTGGGCGCGGGCGACCTCGATCTCCTTGACGATCCTCGGCCGGTCCTCGTACTTGAGGCGGCGCAGCTCCTCTTCGAGCTTCGCGTACCCGGCGGGGCTCATGGGAATGCGATCGTTCATGAGGGCGAGAGTCCCCCGGGTGGAGCTGCGTCCCGACTCCTGGCGTCGGTGGCGGCCCGGCCCATGACGAGGGGGGCGCCGGCTAGCCCCGGAGGCTACCCACCGGGGGGCGTGGGTGTCAACGCGTCAGATTCGGGAGGGTGATGGAAGCTCCCGGCCCGGAAACGGTTTCCCGAGCGCCCGCGCGCGCGTGGGTGCGGCTTGCGCTGGTGTTCTACGCCGCCATGCTCGCCCTCGCGCTGCTGTGGCGAGAGGCGTGGCTCGGGCAGTCGCTCGCGTACGCCAGCCCTGCCGACGCGCAGGAAGGGGTGCGCTGGGGGACAGACCTCGGACTCGGCATCGCGGCGGGCCTCGCGGCCGTCGCCGTGTCACGCTGGACGACGCGGCGCACGCATGTGGGGCGACGCCTCGCGCGGGCGCTCGCGGCTGCGCTTGGCCCGCTCTCGCTGCGACAGTGCCTCGTTCTGGCACTCGCGAGCGGCCTGGGCGAGGAGGCGCTGTTCCGCGGTGCCGTGCAGCCGAGCCTCGGCCTGTTCGGCGCGAGCCTGCTCTTTGGCGCGGTCCACTTCTCGCCGCGGCGTGATCTGTGGTCGTGGAGCCTTCTCGCCGTCGTCGCCGGGCTCGGTCTCGGCATTTTGTTCGAGACGACCGGCAACCTCGTCGCGCCGGTCGCCGCGCACGCCACGCTGAACGCGATCAACCTGAGGCTCTTGGTGAAGGAATACGGCGAAGACAGCCGCGCCTCAGCGCGTTGCCGTCTCAGCTCGCTGCCGCGATGACGTCGATCTCGATCCCTGCGCCGAGGGGAAGCGCCGCGGCGGCGATGGTCGAGCGGGCCGGCTTCGGATCGCCGGTGAAGTGCCGCGCGTAGACGGCATTCATTCGCGCGAAGAGCGACAGGTCGGTGAGATAGACGGTGGCTCGCACGACCCGCTCGAGCGAGCTGCCGGCTGCGGTCAGCACGGCCGCGAGGTTCCGGATCACCTGCTCGGTCTGAGCCTCGATCTCGCCGTCGACGAGCCTGCCGGTCGCCGGATCGAGCGGCACCTGGCCCGACGCGAAGACGAGGCCGCCGTGCGAGACGGCCTGCGAGTAAGGGCCGACGGGCCGCGGCGCGGCGTCGGTGCAGACCTCGCGCACGCGCTAGCTCCCGGTGGGCTCTTCGCCGTCGTGGAGCAGCCGCTCCTCGAGGACCCGCAGGATGTATCCGAGCAACAACAGATTCGGCAGCCGCTTGCGCGTGTCGCCGTCGATTCCTTCCGCGCTGCCGAAGTCCTCGCCGTACTCGTTGAAGAACTCGAGCGTGTCGAAAGGCACGTTCTTGGCGAGCATGTCGTTGATCTGCTCGACCTTCAGCTCGGTGAACAGATCAGCGAGCTCCCAGGCCAGCTCGGAACGGGTCATCGGGGTCTCCAGACGGGAGGACCGTCGGTTGGGGTCTTCGAGCGGGCCAGCGTGTGCGGCGAGAAGCCGAAAACGTTCGCGATCGTGCCACTCGATACGGCTGGTTGTCAACGCGGTCGCGCGAGAAAGACGGCGATTCCTCGCGCTAGAACGACGTTCGATCGCGTGCGCGCGCAGTGAAGTCACAATAGAACGGCGCAGTCGAGGCGAAGATGCCGCCACAGATTGGTGTAATCCGCACACCGGCAAACGCAGCGAGCGATGCGCATGTGCCGTGCAGCCCCCGGGGCGGCGACGCCGCCCCGGGGGCCCGACGACTCGAGCGCCCTTCGGGCAGGGCTCTCGTGAGAGATGGTCGGGGCGACTGGATTCGAACCAGCGACCTCTTCGTCCCGAACGAAGCGCGCTACCAGACTGCGCCACGCCCCGAAACCGTGGGCGGAGTATGACCGCCTCGGCGCCCGGTCTCAAGCCGCCGCGGCTCGGGCTGAGCCGGCAGCGCTTTCCCGCCGCCGATGGCGCGGGAGAGGGTGGGATGCGCGATGTTTTCGGCCTCACCCGCCGGCTTCGCGGCCGTCGTCGCGCCGGGCGAGATCCGCCGCTTCGCGAAGCGCCTCGATCGCGTGCGCGTAGTCTTTCGCGCCGAAGACGGCCGTGCCGGCGACGAACGTGTCGGCGCCGGCCGCAGCGGCCCGTCCGATCGTCGAGGCCGAGACGCCGCCGTCGACCTCGAGCCGCGCCGCGAGCCCGCGCTCGTCGATCCAGCGCCGGAGCACCGCGATCTTGTCGAGCATCGACTCGATGAATCGCTGCCCGCCGAATCCGGGGTTGACCGTCATCACGAGCACCTGATCGAGATCGCCGAGCACGTACGAGAGAGCGTCGGGCGGCGTTGCGGGGTTCAGCACCACGCAGGCGCGCGCGCCGGCTTCTTTGATCTGCGCGATGGTTCGGTGAAGGTGGACGCACGCCTCGGCCTGGACCCCCACGGTCGTGGCTCCCGCGCGAACGAAGTCGCTCACGTAGCGCTCGGGCTCGACGATCATCAAATGAACATCGAGGGGGAGCGAAGTCGAGCGTCGCGCAGCTTCGACGACGACCGGGCCGAGCGTGAGGTTCGGGACGAAGCGGCCGTCCATCACGTCGACGTGGATCCAGTCCGCGCCCGCGGCCTCGACGGAGCGAAGCTCGTCGCCAAGGCGGGCAAAGTCGGCCGAGAGGATCGACGGCGCGATCACGCAGGGCTGTGCGGTCACGAGCAGCGCTCGAGGCGGGCGGCGAAGAAGCCGTCGGTGTCGTGGCGGTGCGGCAGGAGCCGAACGAAGCCGCGGTCGTCGGCAACGCCTTGCAGCGCCGCCGGAAGCTCGGCGCGCGCGACGAGGCGAAAGCCAGGCACTTCGCGCAGGAAGCCCTCCACGACGACTTCGTTCTCCTCGGGAAGCAGCGTACACGTGCTGTAGACGATCGCCCCTCCGGCTCTCGATCCGCGGGCAGCGGAGCGCAGGATCGCCCCCTGCACCTCGGCCAGTCGCGGGATGTCGTCGGGCTGTACGCGCCAGCGAGCATCGGGATTGCGCCGCAGACTGCCGAGTCCCGAGCACGGGACGTCCACCAGCACGCGATCGAAGCTCGCCACGAGAGAGTCGGGCAGCGGCTGCGAGGCGTCCCGCACGAGGGTCGAGACGTTCGTGAGGGCGAGACGGCGCACATCGCGCAGCAGCAGGCCGAGCCGCCGTTCGTGGCGGTCGAGCGCGAGAACGCCTCCGCTCGGACCGACGCGCTCCGCGATCGCCGACGCCTTCGCGCCGGGAGCCGCACACACGTCGAGTGCGCGGTGGCCGAGGCGCGGATCGAGCAGCTCGACGACGAGCTGCGAGGCCTCGTCCTGCACCGTGAAGCGGCCATCGCGGAAGGCCGGGTCGAGGCCTGGATCGCCTCGATGGCCGAGGACGATGCCGTCGGGCGCGAGACGGCACGCGATCGCGTCGGGGTGACGCGTGCGAAGCTCGGCCAGCAGCGCGTCGCGGTCGGCGCGGAGCCGGTTGGCGCGAACGGTTCGCGGCGGGACGCAGTTCAGGCTCTCGGCCAGCGCGGCCGCCTCGCCGGCGCCGAGCTGCGCGAGCCAGCGCTCCGCGAGCCAGACCGGAAGCGAGAGCGCGTGGACGAGGTGACCGACCGGATCAGTCGCGAGCGCGGGCAGCGGCATCGAGCCGTGCTGCTCGGCCAGCCGTCGCAGCACGGCATTGACGTAGCCGCTCGCGCGCTCGGCTCCTGCCGCCCGGACGCAGCGAACGGATTCGTCGACCGCGGCGGAAGGCGGGATGCGGTCGGAGAAGAGGAGCTGGTAGGCCCCGACGCGCAGGCTCGAGCGCACGAGCGGATCGAGGTCCGCGAGCGTTCGGTCGGACACGCTCGCGAGCAGGAAGTCGAGCCGTCCGCGCCAGCGCAGGGTTCCGTAGACGAGCTCCGTCGCGAGCGCGCGGTCGTTCGCCGCGAGCTCGCTTCGCGCGAGCGCGGCGTGCAGCGAGAGGTCGGCGAAGGCGCGAACCTGCTCGACGCGCGAAAGTACGCGCAGCGCGAGCATTCTCGCCTGCGTCGGCTTCTCACGGCGTCGCGGGCCGATTCGCAGTCGGCCCCCCGGTCGGCCGCGGTGGCGGCGGGATCCCGCCGGCTCGTCGGAGTACACGTGCGAAGGCTAGCGCGTGCCCCGCGCACGCGCGCTACGTGGGAAGCACGATGTCGTCGATGCCGCGGGCGCCGCGCACGAACTCGCCGGCGTCGAGCGGGCGCCCTCCCGCTCGCTGGAGCACGCGAACCGCCAGCCACCCGCAGCGCGTGGCGATGCGAAGCCCACTGCCGCCGGCATCGATGCGGAGCGTTCCCGGCGCCGCGCCGGTATCTCCTTCGACGGCCCGCGCCGCGAGGATGCGAAGCGGCTCGCCCCCGAGCAGCGTGAACGCGCCCGGCCGTGGCGCCAGGGCGCGAACGCGCCGGACGAGGGCCTCGGCCGAGAGCGTGAAGTCGAGCCGCGCCTCCTCACGCTCCAGCTTCGGCGCAAAGGTGGCGTGCGAATCGTCCTGCGGCGTCCAGGTGATGGCGCCGCCGGCGATCGCGTCGAGCGAGTCGGTGATCGCAGAGGCCGCGATCTCGGCGAGCCGCGATTCGAGGCTCCCGGCGTCCTCGTCTTCACCGATCGCCACACGCCGGACGAGCGCCACCGCGCCAGCGTCCATCTCCCGCTCGACCCGCATCACCGAGATGCCGGTCTCGCGATCGCCTTCGAGGATCGCGCGTGCGATCGGCGCGGCGCCGCGATGTCGCGGCAGCAGGCTCGCATGCGCATTGATGAGGTAGCCGAGACGGGGCAGCTCACGGATCGTGCGGGGAAGGAACTGTCCAAAGGCCACGACGACGCCGAGGTCGGGTGCGCGCGCCTGGAGGGCCGCCGCAACGTCGGGGTCGCCGACGCGCTCGGGTCGCAGCAGCACGACGTCGGCAGCGATCGCGCGCGCAGCGACCGGCGAGGGTGAGCGCTGGCGCCCACGGCCGCGCGGGCGGTCGGGCTGCGAGACGACGGCCACGACGACGTGCGGCCCGGCCAGCAGCCGCTCGAGCGTGGGAACGGCGAACTCGGGCGTACCGAAGAAGGCGATGCGCAGGGCTCGAGGCTGCGGCGCCGTCAGAGCTCGACCCGCGGGTCGTGCGCTCCCTGCTCTTCCTCGCGCTCGCGGCGCAGCTCCTTCTTGCGCTTGTTGACGTAGAGGCTGCGCTTTAGCCGGCTGATGCGATCGATGAACAGAATGCCGTCGAGGTGGTCGATCTCGTGCTGGAAGCAGACCGCCTGCAGATCCTCGGCGTCGATCTCGACCGCTTTGCCGTCGAGATCCCGTGCGCACAGCCGCACGCGCGCTGCGCGCTCGACATCGGCCTGATAGTCGGGGACCGAGAGACAGCCCTCGTGCCAGGTGATCGCTCCTTCGCGCGAGACGATCTCCGGATTCACGAGCACGAGGGGGCTGCGCTCCGCGCCTTCCTCGGTCCACGTCGTATCGACGACGATCAGCCGGATCGCTTCTCCCACCTGCGGCGCGGCGAGGCCGATGCCGGGCTCGTCGTACATGGTCTCGAGCATGTCGTTCGCGAGCGTGCGGATCTCGTCGGTGACCCGTGCGATCGGCGCGCACTTGCGCTTGAGACGCGCGTCGGGAAAGAGGAGGACGGGACGAACCGGCATGCCGGCGCAAGGTCATAGCATGCTGACGGGATCGACGTCCACGGACGCCGTGACGCCGGACGGCAGCCGCGCGGCCTCGCGCGCGATGCTGCGCGCCACTTCGAGCAGCGGTGCGTCGCTCGTGCCCTTGAGCAGGAGCTGGAAGCGAAATCGATCGCGGAGCCGCGCGATCGGAGCCGGCGCCGGACCGAGGAGCTCGACGACCGTGCGCACGCCATCGCCGGCAGCGCTCGCTCCGGATTCGTACGCAACCGCGGCAAGACGCTGCGCAGCGGCGCTCGCGCGATCCACTTCCGTTGCGGAGACCAGCACGTGAACGAGGCGTCCGAACGGTGGATAGCCGAGCGCGGCCCGGTGACCGAGCTCTTCGGCGTAGAACGCCTCGTAATCGTGGTCGCGAACCGGCCGTACGGCGTAGTGCTCCGGAACGAAGGTCTGCACGAGGACGCGCCCAGGCGTCGTTCCACGCCCGGCGCGCCCTGCCACCTGTGCGAGGAGCTGGAAGCTGCGCTCGGCGGCGCGGAAGTCCGGCAGGTGAAGGCCCAGATCGGCGGCGACGACGCCGACGAGCAGCACACCCGGGAAGTCGTGCCCCTTGGCGACCATCTGTGTTCCGACGAGGATGTCGATGTGGCCTTCGCGCAGCGCACGTAGAATGGCCTCCGTGCCACCGCGTCGCGAGGCGGTGTCGCGATCGAGACGCGCGATGCGCGCATCGGGGAAGCGCGCGCGCACCTCCTCTTCGAGTCGCTCGGTGCCGATGCCGAGCAGGGCCGTCTCGGGCGCCGCGCACTTCGCGCACTGGTCTGCCGGCTTCGCCTCGAAGCCGCAGTAGTGACAGCGAAGGCATCCGTCCGCGGCGTGGAAGACGAGCGTGATGTCGCAGTGTTTGCAGCGTTCGGCGAATCCGCACTCGAAGCAGAAGATCTTCGTCGAGAAGCCGCGGCGGTTGAGCAGGAGAATCGACTGGCCTCCGGCGGCGAGCGTTTCGGCGAGCGCCTGCCGCAGGGGCTTCGAGAGGATCAGCTTGCGCCCGCGTGGCGTCATCGCACGCTCGCGCTCGAGGTCGACGAGCTCGACGGCCGGGAGCGGGCGGCCTCCAATGCGGTGCGGCAGGACGAGGCGCCGGATCCGGCCGCGATCGGCCGCGAAGCGCGTCTCGATCGCGGGCGTCGCCGAGCCGAGGACGAGCGGGCAGTGTGCGTGCGCTGCGCGGCGCGCTGCCAGATCGCGCGCGTGGTAGCGAAATCCCTCTTCGTTCTTGTACGCAGCGTCGTGCTCTTCGTCGATCACGATGACGCCGAGGCGCCCCAGTGGCGCGAACAAGGCCGAGCGTGCGCCGACTGCGATCGGTGTCGATCCCTCGCGTAGGAGCTCCCACTGCTCGAGGCGCTCGCCGGGCGTAAGGCCGCTGTGCAGCACTGCGAGGGCGTCGCCGAAGCGCGCCCGAAGCCGTGCGACGATCTGGTGCGTGAGGGTGATCTCGGGCACGAGCACGAGCGCCTGCCGCCCGGAGCGAAGCGCCTCGTCGATGGCCTGGAGGTACACCTCGGTCTTTCCGCTTCCCGTGACGCCGTGCAGCAGGAAGGTCTCGGCATGCCGATCGCGGACGGCTGCGCGCAGCACGGCGGTGGCCTCGGCCTGCTCGGGTGAGAGATCGACACGCCCGGCCGTCTCGAGTGGCGCGCCGAGCACGTCGCGGCGGGCCGTCCGCACTTCGATGCGAACGAAGCCTTCCGCGGCGAGCGCGCGCAGCGCGGCAGAAGAGCCCGGGCTGCGCGCCTCGAGGTCGGGCAGGGCGAGCGGGCCTTCGGCGAGCATGCGAAGGACCGCCGCTCTGCGCGGGGCACGGACGAGCGGGCCTCTCGCGGCCGCCTCGGCATCGACGCCGGGTGCGAGGGACGCGATCCGCACCTGCGCTTCGCGCGCGCGCGGCGCCGCGACGGAATCGGCGACTGCGACGAGGCCGTCGCGTAGGAGCGCGCGCAGGAGCCGCCGCGCTTCGGCACTGCGCGGAGCCTTCCCGCGCGCGAGCGCTTCGAGGAGGGCGTGCGCGGCGGGTGCGAGCGCTCCCGCTCGGAGCGCCTGCTCGCCGCGCGGGGTCGGCACCCAGACGCTGCGCGGACGCGGCGCGGATCCGGCGGGAAGGGCGGCCGCGATCGCGACGCCGAGCGGGCACAGCGTGGCCTCGGCCTCCTCGCGGAGCACCGCCAGCAGCTCGGCCGAGAGAACGGGGTGCGGATCGACGATCCGCTCGACTGGACGCAGCCGACGGCCCGGGTCGGCGGTGCCCGTCGCGACGATCATGCCGACGACGCGGCGCGCGCCGAAGGGTACGATCGCGCGGCGTCCGGGCTCGGCGCTC
>JADLGR010000092.1 GCA_020849175.1 Deltaproteobacteria bacterium | reverse complement strand
TCGGGGGAGGGGGGAGCCGTGCTCGTCTCCGACGTCGAGCAGTACCTCGACGCGCTCGAGACGCAGGCCGAGCCGCTGCTGCACGGCGACGTTGCAGTGACACCCGTCGCGCAGCGCATCGCGGAAGAGCTCCGCATCGATCTGTCGCGCGTCAAGGGTACGGGCCCGGGCGGCCGCATCACGAAGCGTGACCTGCGCGCCCATCTCGAACGCGAGGAGCGCGAGGGAAGGGCGCGCGAGCCCGAGCTCTACGGCGACGAGGTGAAGCTCTCGCAGAAGAGAAAGTTCCTGATCCGAAACATGGTCGAGAGCAAGCGCACGGCGCCGCACTTCTACCTCTCGATGGAGGTCGATGCCGAGCCGCTCGGGAGACTTCGCGAGCGCCTCCGCGCCGAGGGCAAGCGCATCACCTACACGCATCTCATCGTGAAGGCCTGTGCCGTCGCGATGGAGCGCATGCCCGAGGTGAACGCCACCTACCGCGACGACCGTATCGTCCGCTTCGTTCCGATCAACATCGGCGTGGCGGTCGACGTACAGGACGAGCTCGTGGCTCCGGTGCTGAAGAGCTGCCAGGGACGCGATCTCGACGGCCTCGCCGCTGCCCTCGACGCGCTGATCGCGAAGGCGCGCGAGCGAAAGCTCGCGCCCGATGACTACTCCGACGGCACCTTCACCGTGTCGAACCTCGGCATGTTCGGCGTCGATCGCTTCTATGCGATCCTCACACCGCCCCAGAGCATGGTGCTCTCCGTGGGCGCGCTTCGCAGCGAGCCGGTCGCGGAAGGCGATCGGGTGCGGATCGGTCGGCGCATCACGTTCGGGCTGGGCGTCGACCACCGCGTGCTCGACGGCGTCAAGGCAGCGCAGTTCCTTGCCGAGGTGCGCCGGCTGGTCGAGGAGCCCGACGCGCTCCTCGCACGCAGCGCAGCACATGGAGTCTGAGGCGCAGTCGCTCGCCTCGGGCGTCGTGTGGCTTGGACGCGTTCCCTATTCGGAGGCGCTCGAGCTGCAGGAGAAGCGGGTCGAGGCGCTGCGCGCGCGCTGCGGACCCGAGTGTCTTCTGCTCCTCGAGCACCCGCCGGTCGTGACGCTCGGTCGCAGCGGCGACGCGCGAAACTTGCTGCTTCCCGAGCGCGAGCTCGCCGCAGCGAACATCGCGGTCCATCGTGTCTCGCGGGGAGGAGACGTCACGTTTCACGGCCCAGGTCAGCTCGTCGGCTACCTGATCGTCGATCTCGCGCGCCGTGGTGAGCCGGACGTCGGCCGCTACCTGCGCGCGATCGAGGCCGCGCTGATCGATGCGCTCGGACGGCTCGGCCAGCCGGCGCATGCGCGCTGCGGGCTGACGGGCGTCTTCGCCGGCGAGGCGCCGGGCGCTGCGCAAGGCGGCGCGCAGCCTCGCAAGCTCGCATCGATCGGCGTTGGACTTCGTGGCTGGATCACCTGGCACGGGTTCGCCCTCAACGTGACCACCGACCTCGCGGGCTTCGATGCAATCGTTCCGTGCGGGCTGCGCGAGGTCGCGATGACCTCGCTCGCCGCCGAGCTCGGTGCGGGGGCGCCGACCGACCTCGTCGCACGCGCACGCGAGGCCGTTGGCGCCAGCTTCGAAGAGCGTTTCTGCCTCTTCGGCTCCTAGCGTCCGGAAGGCCGTTTCTCTATCGTCGCGCCCCATGCCGGGGCGGGTCATCGTCGTCGAGCGCCGAGCGCGGCTCACCTGGGCCGAGCGCCTCTATCTGCCGATGATTCTGAAGGGCCTGTACGTCACGAGCCGACACTTCTTCCGCAACCTGGCCGGCTGGCTCACGGGACGGCGAACCGCCTTCGTCGTTCAGTATCCGGAGGAGCGCGTCGACTTTCCCGACGCCTTTCGAGGCATGCCCGTCCTCGTGCAGCTCGAAAACGGCCAGCCGCGGTGCGTGGCGTGCGGCCTGTGCGAGTTCGCGTGCCCGACCGACTGCATCACGATCGTTCCGGGCGAGATCGAGGGCGCCAGCATCGAGCGCTATCCGGAGGAGTTCGACATCGACCTCTCGCGCTGCATGTTCTGTGGCCTGTGCGAGGAGGCCTGCCCCGAGGAGGCCATCGTCATGAGCCGCGAGGTCGAGCTCGCGACGTACGACCGAGGATCGATGCTGTTCCACAAGAAGGAGCTACTCGTTCCGGAGAAGCTCCTCGAGCGACGGCTCGGCTTCATCCGCGGCGACTACGAACGCGTCCATGCGCCGCTGGCGCGACGCGAGGGCTGAGGAGAACGTCGAGGCGATGGAAGATCACGGCTCCGAAGCCCTGCGACGGCTGATCGGTGGACTGCCGGAGGCCGTTCGAGAGACGCACGCACGGCTCGGTGACGCGACCGCCGTGGTGGACGCGTCGCGAATCGCCGAGGTGCTCCACTTCTTGCGCGATACGCCGGGCCTCGATTTCGACGTGCTCGTCGACCTGACGGCGGTCGACTACCTCGGGCAGGCGCCTCGCTTCGAGGTGGTCTACCACCTCTGCTCGCTGAAGCACAACCATCGCGTTCGCATCAAGGCGCGTGTTTCCGAGGACGCGCCGGAGATCGACTCCGCGACGTCGGTCTGGCCGGCGGCGAACTGGATGGAGCGCGAGGTCTGGGACCTCTACGGAATCGGATTCCGCGGGCATCCCGATCTGCGACGCCTTCTGCTGTACGAGGAGTTCGAGGGGCATCCTCTCCGCAAGGATTACCCCAAAGAGAAGCGACAGCCCCTCGTCGGGCCGAGGAACTAGAGGGCCCATGGCGATCGAGCCCCGTCTGTTGACCGAGCGCGCGCGCGACGGCCGCGAGGACGACTCGCAGAGCGATCTGCACACCGAGCACCAGATCCTGAACATGGGGCCGTCGCACCCGGCGAGCCACGGCACGGTCAAGTTCATCATCGAGCTCGACGGTGAGAGCATCGTCGACCTCGACGTCCAGGTCGGGTATCTGCACCGCGGCTTCGAGAAAGAGTGCGAGAGCGGTTCGTGGTATCAGGCGATCCCCTACACCGATCGTCTCAACTACAACTCGGCGATCCTCGCGAACCTCGGCTACTGCATGGCAGTCGAGAAGCTGATGCAGGTCGAGACCTCCGAGCGCTGCCAGTACCTGCGCGTCGTCTCCGGAGAGCTGTCACGGATCGGCGACCACCTGACGCGGGCGGGAGCGGCCTGCCTCGAGCTCGCGGCGATGACGCCGTTCCTGTTCGGAATCGAGGCGCGCGAGCTCGCCTGGGATCTTCAGGAGATCCTGTGCGGCGCGCGGGTCACGTCGAATTACATTCGGATCGGCGGCGTGAAGCACGACATGCCGGCGAGCTTCCCGGCCGTGTGCCGTGAGAACGTCGCGAAGATCCGCGCACTGCTCGAGGACTTCGACGACGTCATGACGGAGAATCGGATCTTCGTCGACCGCCTGCGCGGAACGGGATTCCTCTCGAAAGAAGACTGCATTCGCTACGCCGTCACGGGCCCGCTGCTGCGCGCGGCCGGTGTCGCGCACGATTTGCGCAAGACCGAGCCCTATCTCGTCTACGATCGACTCGACTTCGACATCCCGATCGGCTCGGTGGGCGACAACTACGATCGATACCTCGTCGTCGTCGAGGAGATCCACCAGAGCCTGCGAATCGTCGAGCAGTGCACGGACTGGCTCGAGCAGAATCCGGGTCCGGTGGACGTCGACGATCCGCGTGTTCGCTGGCCGGCGAAGGCGCGCGTGTTCAACAAGATGGAAGAGCTGATCCAGCAGTTCAAGTCGGTGACCGAAGGGCCGATGGTTCCGGCCGGCGAGGCATACCACGCGATCGAGTCGGCGAACGGCGAGCTCGGCTTCTATCTCGTCTCCGACGGCACCGCCGTCCCCTGGAAGGTGCGCTGCCGGCCGCCGAGCCTGATCAACCTGCAGCCCCTGCCGCTCATGGTGCGCGGCGCGCTGCTCGCCGACCTCATTCCGACGTTCGACTTCGTCAACATGATCGGCGGCGAGTGCGATCGGTGAGCGCAGCGGCCGGCAAGCCCCTCGATCGAGCGACCGTGTGGAGGCGGCTCGGCGAGCCCACCGATCAGGTGGGGAGCGTGAACGATCCACGGACGGGCACGGAGTACGGCGTTCGCTGGAACGAGAAGTGGATCTACCGCGCGACGGAAGGAGAGACGATCGAGCGCGTCGTCCTGTGGCACCGATACGACTTCCAGGGCGCCTTCCGCATCTCCGCCGATGGAAGCCCGGAGCCCGAGGTCCTTCCCGAGGCCTGAGGGACGCGCCGCGGCGTCGGGCGCCACGGGGTGACGGATCGATGGAGCGACTCGCCTGGGTCTGTCTCGGAAGCGCCCTCGGTGGCGGTCTGCGCTACCTCACCGGACAGGCGGCAGCGACTCTTCTTGGTGTCGGATTTCCGTACGGAACGCTCTTCGTGAACGTCGGCGGATCGTTCTGTATCGGGCTCGTCATGCACGTGGGTCTCGCCTCGGACGCGCTCTCGCCGACGGCGCGCCTGTTTCTCACGACCGGTGTGATGGGCGGCCTCACCACGTATTCGACGTTCAACTACGAGACGCTCGGCCTGCTGCGCGAGGGCGCCGTCCTCGTCGCGGTGCTCAATCTCGTGCTCACGGTCGTGCTGTGTCTGGGGGCGGGCCTTCTCGGCCTCGCGGCCGGCCGGGCGTGGCTGGGAGGCTGATCTCGGCGCAGGAGGCAGAGGGCGACATGCGTGTTCTCACCGGCGAGCAGATCCTGGTGCGCGTCTTCATCGGCGAGAGCGATCGCTGGCACCACCAGCCCCTCGCGACCGCGCTGGTCGAGCGCCTGCGCCGCGAGGGCTTCGCGGGCGCGACCGTCTTCCGCGGTATCGCCGGCTTCGGAGCGCACAGCGTCCTTCACACGGCCAGCATCCTGCGACTCTCGGAGGATCTGCCCATCGTGATCGAGATCATCGATTCGGACGAGCACGCTGCGCGCCTCACCGCGATCCTCGACGAAATGGTCGGTGAGGGCCTCGTCACGATGGAGACGGTACGCGTCCTCAAGTACGCCGCGCGCCCTCCTGTGCAGGATTGACGCCGACGGACACTCGCGGTACTCCCTGCCTTCCGCAAAGGCTCCGCGGCGGCGTAGCCAAGTGGTAAGGCATGGGACTGCAAATCCCTGATCCCCGGTTCGAATCCGGGCGCCGCCTCCAACCCCTCTCTCGCCAACGCAGCGTGATGGCTCGGCTTTCCGCCGTCGCCGGGCGACAGAGAAATGCGTCGATCGTCGCCCGAAGGCGTGCAGGAACGCCTTGTTCCGCGTTCGCTCCGCTTTCGCGACCGCTGCCGGAAGCACGGCCTCGGCCTCCACGACGCTCTCCTGCTGGCGGAAAGCATCCGGCGGGCGCGAGGGCCGTCGCAGGCGTCGCCGCTCCCGCGTCAGCGCGTTCGCTTCGGAGCCTTGCCGTTCTTCTCGAGCAGCGCACGCACGCTGCGGAGCTCTCGGCGCTTCGCGGCGTCGACCTTCGGGAAGGAGAGGTCCATCTCGTCGAGGGCGTCGATCACGGCGGCGGCCACGACGAGACGCGTGAACCACTTGTTGTCGGCCGGCACCACGAACCACGGTGCGTGCGGCGTCGCGGTGTGGCGGATCATGTCTTCGTAGGCCGCCATGTAGTCGTTCCAGCGGTCGCGCTCCCGTGCGTCGGCCATCGAGAACTTCCAGTTCTTGTTCGGGTCGTCGATCCGCTCGAGGAAGCGCCGCTTCTGCTCCTTCTTGGAGACGTGGAGAAAGAACTTGCGGATCGCGATTCCGTTCCGCGTGAGATATCGCTCGTAGGCATTGATGTCGTCGAAGCGCTCTTTCCAGATGTCGCGCGTCACGAGGGACGACGGCATGTGCTGGCGCGCGAGCAGCTCGGGATGCGTGCGAACGACGAGCACCTCTTCGTAGTACGAACGGTTGAAGATGCCGATTCGGCCACGTTCGGGGATCGCCCTGCACGCGCGCCACAGGAAGTCGTGGTCGAGCTCCTCGGTCGAGGGCTGCTTGAACGAGCGGACCTCGCAGCCCTGCGGGTTGACGCCGGAGAGGACGTGCTTGATGGTGCCGTCCTTGCCGGCGGCGTCCATCGCCTGGAATATAAGCAGCAGGCCCCAGCGATCCTGCGCGTAGAGCATCTCCTGCAGGCGCGAGAGCTCCGCAACCCCGTGCTGGAGCACGTCGCGCGACTCCTGCTTCTGCTCGGATTCGAGCGGACCGGTGTCGGAGGGGTCGACGTCCTTCAGGCGGAACTTCTTTCCGCGATCGATCCGGTACGGCGCAATGAACGACGGAATTCGCTTCCTGGCTCGCTTCGCGAGGCTGTTCTTCGGCATCCCCGGATCTTACGACGATTGCGGCGAGACGGCGCGTAGAAGTTTCGGGTGCGCAGGGGACGAACGCCCTCGTTCGCAAAGGGGATCTCGCGTCTTCCGCCGTGCCGGTCAGTCCCAGCGGGGTGTCATCGCTGCGGGATAGCGCATGCCGACGGCTGCTCCGGGCGGGATCGCTTCGCCGAGCTCGGTGATCTCGGCCGGGGTGAGCACGACGCGCGCCGCGCCGGCGTTCTCCTCGAGGCGTGTGCGGCTCTTGGTGCCGGGAATCGGAACGATCTCCGTGCCCCGCGCGAGCAGCCACGCGAGCGCGATCTGCGCCGGGGTACAGCCCTTGCGCTCGGCGATCTTCGCGGCTCGCAGCGCGAGATCGAGGTTCGCCTCGAACGCTCCTTCGGCGAAGCGCGGGCTGAACTGGCGGTAGTCGTCGGGTCCGAAGTCGTCCCGGGAGCGGAAGCGGCCCGAGAGCAGGCCGCGGCCGAGCGGACTGTAGGCGAGGAATCCGACGCCGAGCTCGCGGCACGCCGGCAGAACGGCCGCTTCGACCTCGCGCGTGAGAAGCGAATACTCGCTCTGAAGCGACGCGATCGGATGGACCGCGAAGGCGCGCCGCAGCGTGTTCGGCCCGACCTCCGAGAGGCCGATCGCGCGCGTCTTCCCGGCACGGACGAGGTCGGCCATCGCGCCGACGCTCTCTTCGATCGGAACGCTCGGGTCCATGCGGTGGAGCTGGTAGAGATCGACGTGATCGACGCCGAGCCGGCGAAGGCTCGCCTCGCACGCCTCACGGATGTACTCGGGGCGGCCGTTGAGACCGCGCATCGAGCGCTTCACGGGGTCTCGGATGATGCCGCACTTGGTGGCGAGGATGACGCGATCGCGACGGTCGCGAATCGCGCGGCCGACGAGCTCCTCGTTGGTGAAGGGGCCGTAGACGTCGGCCGTGTCGAGGAGCGTGATGCCGAGCTCGATGGCGCGGTGGATCGTGGCGATCGCCTCGGTCTCGTCGGTCGGCCCATAGAACTCGCTCATGCCCATGCAGCCGAGGCCGAGGGCCGACACGTCGAGCGTTCCGAGCCTGCGGTGCCCCATCGTCATTTGCGTCCCCTCGTGCGCACGTGACACGAGTATGGCTCGCTCCGCCGGGAAGGCCCGCGGCCATCTGCCGGCTCGCATCTCCCGGGCGGAGTGCGCTCCGGCGGTGCCGCTCGGCCGCGGCCCGGCGTAGCTCGCTACGCGGCGAGGTGCCCCGCGCTCTCGACGAGGAGCTGGAGAGCGAGCAGGGTGAGCACGCCGCGATACAGCCGGACGAACTGCTTCTCGCTGACGCGCTCGAGGAGTGCAGTGCCCGCGCGCGCACCCGCGAGGCTCGCGACGCACAGGCAGGCCAGCAGCAGCGCGTGCTCGCGAAAGGCGAAGCCCGCCACGCCGAAGAGCACGATCTTTGCGAGGTGTCCGGCCATCTGGCACACGGCCTGCGAGCCGATGAGCGCCTGTCGGCCGAGGCCGAGGCCGAGAAAGAACGGCGACATGAGCACGCCCGTGGCGCCGACGTTCACGTTGAGGAATCCGATCGCCGAGCCGAGCGCAAAGAAGCGTGGGCGCCGAGAGAGCCGATCGCCGGCGCCGCCGAGTGCGAGCCAGGCCGGCCGCCACGTCGCGACGAGCACGAGCATGGCGATCGCGATGCGCGCGGCGTCGGGCGGGATCTGCTTCGCGAAGGCGAGTCCTAGCGCGCCGGCGGGGAGCAGCGGCAGAACGAAGCTCGCGGCGA
>JADLGR010000091.1 GCA_020849175.1 Deltaproteobacteria bacterium | reverse complement strand
GCGGCGCGGTCGCTCGGGTCGACCTTCGCGACGCCCGCGTCCCACTCGTCGCGCGAGACCTCGAGCGACTCGACCTTCGGGCTGTCGTGCTTGCGGACGAGCGCGAGCAGCTCACGATCGCCGCCGTCACGAACACGCTCGAGAATCTTCTTGACCGCCTTCTCGACGGCGTCGTCGGTCTCGACGCGGCGACGTGCCAGCTTCTCGAACGCGGCGTCGAAGCTCGCGTCGGTCGTGTTCAGGACCCGCAGCGGTGCTTTGCCGGTGGCGCGTGCAGCAGCCATGGCGCTAGGCCTCCCCTTCCGACTCCCGGACGCGGCGGATTCGCGCACCGAGGCTCCGGAGCTTCTCTTCGATCCGCTCGTAGCCGCGATCGATGTGGTAGACGCGGCTCACCTCGGTCTCGCCTTCGGCAGCGAGCGCCGCCACGATGAGTCCCGCCGAAGCGCGCAAGTCCGTCGCCATCACGGGCGCGCCCATGAGACGCGGAACGCCGCGAACGTGCGCCGTGCGGCCGGTGACGCCGATGTCGGCTCCGAGTCGCAGCAGCTCGGGAACGTGCATGAAGCGGTTCTCGAAGACGGTCTCGGTGACGACGCTCGAGCCGGCCGAGACGCAGAGCACGGCCATGAGCTGTGACTGCATGTCGGTCGCGAAGCCGGGGTAGGGTGCGGTGACGACGTCGACGCCGCGCGGCGCATCGAAGGCGCGGGCTCGGATTCCGCTCTCGTCCACTTCGATCTCCGCACCGGTCTCGCGCAGCTTTTCGATCGTCGCTTCCATCACGCGGGCATCGACGCCGCGCAGGCGCACGTCTCCACGCGTCGCGACGCCGGCGGCGAGCAGGGTTCCTGCCTCGATGCGGTCGCCCGAGACCACGTGGTCGACGCCGCGCAGCCGCCGGACGCCCTCGATCTCGATGCGCGACGTTCCGGCGCCTTCGATGCGCGCGCCCATCTCGCCGAGCGCGGCCGCGAGCTCGATCACCTCCGGCTCGCGCGCCGCGTTCTCGAGGACCGTCTCGCCATCGGCGAGACACGCGGCCATCATCACGTTCTGGGTCCCGTTCACGGTGCACACGTCGAAGGCCACGCGCGCTCCGCGTAGTCGCTCGCTCGTTGCCTCGACGTAGCCATGCGTGAGCTCGACCTTCGCACCGAGCGCCTCGAGGCCCTTCACGTGCTGGTCGACGGGCCGGACGCCGATCGCACAGCCGCCGGGCTCCGACACGCGGCCGCGGCCGAAGCGCGCGACCAGCGGCCCGAGCACCATGAACGACGCGCGCATGCGACGCACGAGATCGTACGGAGCTTCGGGACGATCGACGCCGTCGCCCGAGATCCGAAGCGTACCCGGAACGGATTCGTCCCAGCCCGCACGGGCACCGAGCGCCGCGAGGAGCTGCAGCATCGCGTCGACGTCGCGAAGACGCGGCACGTTTCGAAGCACGGTCTCACCCTCGGCGAGCAGCGCCGCTGCCATCAGCGCGAGCGTCGCGTTCTTCGATCCCGAGACCTGCACCTCGCCGCAGAGCCGGCCCCCTCCCGAGACGACGATCCGATCCATCTACGCGTCTCCCCCCCTTCGCGCGAGACGGCCCGACACGACGCGCGGCCGGCGGCCGAGGTCGTCGTGCACACGGATGTTCTCGAACCCGGCCGCCCGCATCCACCCTGCCACGACCGAAGCCTGTGCGGGGGCGACCTCGAGCAGGAGCGACCCCTCGGGAACGAGATGAGGGGATGCGCCCGCAACGAGCGCCTCCAGGAGCTCGGTGCCCGCGGGGCCGGCGAACAGCGCCAGCCCGGGCTCGTGAGCCAGCTCGGCCGCGAGGTCACCCGCCTCGCCGGCCGCCAGGTACGGTGGATTCGAAACGACGAGGTCGAAGCGCTCGCCCGCGACGGGCTCGAACAACGGACCGCGGCGAAGGTCGATGCGACCCAGGAGCCCGAGTTCCCCGGCGTTCTCCTCGGCGACGGCGAGAGCGGCAGCACAGACGTCGGTCGCAACGGCCTGGAGCTTCGGACGCTCGGACAGCAGCGCGAGCGCGATCGCCCCCGAGCCGGTGCCGACGTCGAGGATCCGCGTCCCGGCCGCTCCGTCCGCGGACAGGTTCCCGAGTGCGGCCTGCACCAGCGTCTCGGTGTCGGGGCGTGGCGTCAGCACGTCGCGCGTCACGCGCAGCGGAAGCGACCAGAACTCCTTGCGCCCGGTCAGGTGTGCCACCGGGATGCGCTCCGCACCGCGGCGCCGAACCAGCTCTCGAAAGCGCGCGCGCTCCGACTCCTCGACGGGCTTGTCGAACTCGAGGTAGAGCCGCAAGCGGTCGGTCGCGAGCGCATGCGCCAGCAGGCACTCGGCGTCGAGACGCGGGCTGTCGATGCCCTGCCTTCCGAAGTGTGCGGTGGTCCAGCGCAGCAGGTCGAGGACCGTCCAGGTCTCGGCCCCGCTCACGACGCGAGCGCCTCCTGCTCGGCCTGCTTCTGGAACTCGGCGTGCACGGCGTCGAGCAGGGGCCCGAGATCTCCTTCGAGGACCTCGGCCAGACGGTGAACGGTGACGCCCACGCGATGGTCCGTGATGCGCGACTGCGGAAAGTTGTACGTCCGGATCTTCTCGGAGCGATCGCCCGTCCCGACCTGGCTCTTCTTCTCGCTGGCGCGCGCCGCGGCCTGACGCTCCTGCTCCGCCTCGAGCAGCCGCGCCCGCAGGATCTTGAGCGCACGCGCCTTGTTCTTGTGCTGGCTCTTCTCGTCCTGGCACTGCACGACCTCACCCGTCGGCAGGTGCGTCACGCGGACTGCGGAGTCGGTCGTGTTGACCGACTGACCGCCTGGGCCCGACGAGCGGAAGACGTCGATGCGAAGATCCTTCGGGTCGATCTGGATCTCGACCTCCTCGGCCTCGGGCAGCACGGCGACGGTCGCGGTCGAGGTGTGGATGCGGCCCGCGGATTCGGTCGCGGGAACGCGCTGCACGCGGTGTACGCCGCGCTCGTACTTCATCCTGCTCCAGACGCGATCGCCACTGATGCTCGCGATCACCTCCTTCATGCCGCCTGCAGCCCCGTCGGAGAGCGAGAGTGGCTCGACCTTCCAGCCCATCGTCTCGGCGTGGCGCGAGTACATGCGGAACAGGTCCGCCGCGAACAGCGCGGCCTCGTCGCCACCGGTGCCGGCGCGAATCTCGAGGATCACGTCCTTGTCGTCGTTCGGGTCCTTCGGGAGCAGCAGCTCCTTGATCCGGACCTCGAGCGCGTCGCGCTCCGCTCCGAGCCGCTCGATCTCGGTGCCCGCCAGCTCGCGCAGCTCTGCATCGGCCTCGTGCAGCAGGAGCCGCGCATCATCGAGCTCGGAGACGGTCTGGCGCCAGCGACGCGCGGCCTCGAGCAGCGGGCGCAGTGAGCCGAGCTGCTTGCCGACCTTCGCGTACTCGCCGGGCTGCGATGCGAGGCCGGGGTCGGACAGACGCTGCTCGAGCGCCCGCGCACGGGCCTCGATCTCGCTGAGGCGGTCGCTGAGGTCGGACATGGCCGCCTTGAAGATAGGCGGAAAGGCCTACGAATTCATCGACGCCAGGAACTCCTCGTTCGAGTCCGTGGCCTTGATCTTCTCCAGCAGGAACTCCATCGAATCGACCGGCGAGAGCGGCGAGAGCACCTTGCGCAGGATGTACATCCGGTTGAGCGTCGCTTCGGGGAGCAGCAGCTCTTCGCGGCGCGTCGCCGAGCGCGTGATGTCCATCGCCGGATAGGTGCGTCGCTCGGAGAGCTTGCGGTCGAGCACGATCTCGCTGTTCCCGGTTCCCTTGAACTCCTCGAAGATCACCTCGTCCATCCGCGACCCGGTGTCGATGAGCGCAGTGCCGACGATCGTCAGACTCCCGCCCTCCTCGACGTTTCGCGCGGCGCCGAAGAAGCGCTTCGGCTTGTGCAGCGCATTCGAGTCGACGCCGCCGGAGAGGATCTTTCCCGAGTGCGGAACGACGGTGTTGTGCGCACGCGCCAGACGCGTGATCGAGTCGAGCAGGATCACGACGTCGCGCTTGTGCTCGACGAGGCGCTTGGCCTTCTCGATCACCATGTCGGCCACCTGCACGTGACGGGTCGCGGGCTCGTCGAAGGTCGAGGAGATCACCTCGGCCTTCACGTTGCGCTGCATGTCGGTCACCTCTTCGGGCCGCTCGTCGATCAGCAGCACGATGAGGTACGCCTCGGGGTGGTTCTCGGCGATCGCGTTCGCGATGTCCTTGAGCATCAGCGTCTTGCCGGCCTTCGGCGGCGACGTGATGAGCGCACGCTGTCCCTTCCCGATCGGTGCGATGAGGTCGATGATCCGCGTCGTGAACCCGCCCGACGTCGCCTCGAGGTTGAACTTCTCGTGCGGATACAGGGGCGTCAGGTTGTCGAAGAGGATCTTGTGCCGGGTGGCCTCGGGCTCCTCGAAGTTGATCGACTCGACCTTGAGCAGCGCGAAGTAGCGCTCGCCTTCCTTCGGCGGCCGGATTTGTCCGCAGACGGTGTCACCCGTGCGCAGGCCGAAGCGGCGGATCTGCGACGGTGAGACGTAGACGTCGTCGGGGCCAGCGAGGTAGTTCTGGTCCGGAGCGCGCAGGAAGCCGAAGCCGTCGGGGAGCGTCTCGAGAACGCCTTCGGCGTAGACCTTTCCCTGCTTCTCGGTCTGCGCCTTGAGGATCGCGAAGATGAGGTCTTGCTTGCGAAGGCCGGCCGCGTTCTCGACGCAGAGATCCTCGGCCAGCTCTGCGAGCTCCGGCATGGACTTGAGCTTCAGATCCTTGACGTTCATCCGCTCGCCGGGCGCCTCCTCGGCGCCGGTGTCGAGCTGATCGTCGTCCGGGAAGTCGTCGAGCGTCTGGTAGTCGCGCATGCCGGGATGTCCGCGCGGATCGCGCATCAGGTTGCCGTTACCGCCCCGCGGACGGCGGCCCTTGCCTCGCCGCGGTCCGCGAACTCCTCCCTGACCGAGATTGCCTTCACCGCCTCGCTGCATCGTGATCTCTCGCTCTCCTGTGTCGGGTTCTTCGGAGCGTTCGTCGTGTCGTGGGGGGTGCCGCAGGTCCGGAGCCGGATCGGAATGTCGAAACGCCGGAGCAAGCGCCGTGTCTTGGAGGAGGGAAGGTCGTCGCCAGATCGCGTCCCGGGACCGCAGGCGCCACGCCTCGCGGCCAATCCGTGACGAAGGAGGGTTCGGGTGTATCTGCTCGTTCGGAGCTTCCGCTGAAGGAGTTGATGGGTTTCTTGGCTTCGGATCGCCACGATCCCGCGCCCGGCACCGGAAGGGAGGAGTGCTCGAGCGGATCGGTTCGGGGTTTCCCCGGTGAGTTCGCTTAGGGGAACTGGGTTCGACGCTACGGTGAGCCCATCGGGTTGTCAAGGATCCTGGGATCGCGTCCCGCCGACACGTAGTGCAACAGCCGTCCCGCGCGCGCGCCGTCCCTGCGAAAGCTGTGGAAACGCGCCGCGTCGCAGCGTGTGCACGCGGCTCCCAGCGTGGCGACCGCACCCGGCGCGAGTCCGGCGCCGACGCACTCGGCACGCACGAGGGCTCCGAGGTCGAGCATGGCGTGCCCCGGCCGCGAACGAGTCAGCGCTGCGTGCGCTGCCGCGCCGAAGCGCGCCTCGAGTGCGGTGACGACGGGATCGTCCACCTCGTAGCAGCAGGGGCCGATGTGCGGACCGACCGCGGCGCGAAGGCGCGCCGGCTCGGCGCCGATGCGTTGCAGGGCGACGAGCCCTGCCTCGACGACGCCGGCCGCGAGCCCTCGCCATCCCGCATGGATCGCAGCGACGTGCGCTCCGCCGGGGTCGGCGACGAGGACGGGAACGCAGTCCGCGGTCACGATCGCGACGGGAAGGCCCGGAACGTCCGAGACGATCGCGTCGGCATCCTCGACGCCGGCGCCCTCGCTGGCCCGCATCACTGCCGTCCCGTGTACCTGTCGCGGACGAAGGCATCGCTCGGGCTCGGGCGCGCCGCGAACGCCGAAGCCGTGCGAGACGCCGCACGCGACGAGCAGCGGATGTCGAAGGAACGCGCGCTCGGTCATGCGCCGCGCTCGCGGCGCTCGAGTTCCGCGAGCGCCGCCATGAGATCTGCGGGCAGCGGCGCCTCGAAGCGCATGCGCTCGGCGCGCGAGGGGTGCGTGAAGCCGAGAACGGCCGCGTGCAGCGCGGGCCGACCGAGCGCGAGCCCAGGCTCGCGCGCCCGCCCGTAGACGGGGTCACCGAGAATGGGAAGACCCGCCGATGCGAGGTGGACGCGAAGCTGGTGCGTGCGTCCCGTCTCGGGACGCAGCTCGAGCAGCGTGCAGCCGCTCGTCACGAAGCGTCGAATCACGGCCCAGCCCGTCGCGGCCGGCCGGCCGCGACGTGTCGCGAGCGACATCCGCTTGCGATCGTGTGGATGCCGGCCAATCGCAGCTTCGATTCGCCCGGTGGCAGCGGCCGGCGCGCCGCGCACCAGCGCGCGATACACACGCTCGATGTCGTGCTGCTTCCACTGGGCGGCGAGCGCTGCGAGGGCGGCGTCGTGCTTCGCGACGACCATCACGCCGGACGTCCCCTTGTCGAGCCGGTGCACGATCCCGGGCCGCAGCGCACCACCGACGCCTGCGAGATCGGCGCAGTGGTGAAGGAGCGCATTCACGAGCGTGCCGCGGGGATGACCCGGTGCCGGGTGCACCACGAGTCCGGCGGGCTTGTCGAGGACGACGAGGTCCGCGTCTTCGTAGAGCACGGCGAGCGCGATCGGCTCGGCGGTCGCAGCGGCCGGTACGGGAGCGGGGGGGTCGGCCTCGAGCACGTCACCCGCGCGAACGCGCTGCGCGGGCCGGCACGCTGCGGCGTTGATGCGGGCGTGACCCTCGTCGATCCAACGCCGTGCCTGCGCGCGCGTGACGCCGGCTGCCTCCGCCAGCGCCACGTCCGCGCGCCGGCCCGCAGCGTCCTCCGCGATGCGGTACGAGGGCAATTCAGGCTTGCGGCTGCCGCCCGAGCAGACGGCTGCGCCGCTTCGGCTGCGCGGTCTCGAAGCGCCCCATGTAGCCGGCAGCCGCCGCCACCGGATCGAGACCGACGCAGCGTGCGTAGGCCTTCACGAACCCGCGGACGTAGACCGGCGCGGGGAGCTGCTCGATCGCGTCGTCTTCGATCGAGCGCAGGTACATCGGATTGATCTTGGTGATGGCCGCGAGCTGGTCGATCTCGAGGCCGCGCTTGACGCGCGCATGGCGAAGCCGCGCGCCGTCGCACTCACCGCCCACGTCGTCCAGCTCCGCGTCGAGGAGCGGCGCCAGGTCCGGCGGCGCCATCGCGCGCGCCGTGCTCGGCAGCCGAGGCGGCAGCGGCCTGTCCTGCGCTGCGAGGCGCCGCGCGACGGAGTCGAGCAGCGGGTCTCGATCGAGCGCGGGCTCCGCGTGCACGGGTCCTTCGCCCGCCAGGCCCGCGTCGTACTCGCGGCGTGAGTGCGGATCGGAGAGCGTTCGCCACGCGAGCTCGATGCGGTGTCGCAGCGCCTCGGTGTCGCGCTCGCCGAAGATCGAGTAGGTGGCGAGGGAGCCCTCGGCGTACGCCGAGCGCGCGACGTGATACGCCCGCTCGATCTCGTCGGCGCCTGCGTCGCGCGCCACTTCGAGCACTTCGTAGTGGTCGAGCTCGGAGAGGGGCTTCACGAAGCCTCGGGGGCGGCGCCCGCGGCGAGCTTGCTGGCGATGCGTCCGAGGTAGACGGCCGCGTCGCAGTCGGGCTGCGCGGTCACCAGCGGCTGTCGCGCCACGACCGCGCGGCGCGCCGTCACGTCCCGGTTCACGTAGCCGAGATAGTCGGCATTCATCCCGAAGTACTTCATGCACACGCTCTTCACGGCGAAGCCGAGCTTGATCTCCTCGGCCGAGCCGACCTCGTTCACGACGAGGCGCGGGCGAAGCTGGTGCAGCGCGTGCAGGAAGCGCCGCGCCTCGCGTGGGTCGCGCGCTTCGACCTCGCGGACGAGATCGAGGGGTGTCCGGATCCCCTGCTCGTTGCGCTGGTCCATCGCCTGCGCGATCAGCTTGCGGACGAGACCCGACGTCAGGGTCAGATGCATGCGCCGGTAGAAGGCTGCGCGCAGGAAGCCGTAGGCGTTCTCGACGCTGGTGGGCTCGGGAGTCAGCACGAGGATGCCGTCGTCCGCAGCGAGAAAGTAGTCGAGCGTCGCGTGTTGCATGCCGGCGCCGAGATCGACGATCACGAAGTCGACCGGCAGTGTGCGCAGGCGCTGGATCAGCCGCGCGCGACGAAAGTGCGCGGGCTGCGCCGCACCGAGGTGCGCCTGCGTCGCCGCGATCAGGCCGAGGTTCGCGAACGGGGTCTCGACGACGAGCTTCGCGACGTCCTCTTCTCGCTGAGCGACGTAGTCGGCGAGGCTCGCGCGCGGCGAAGCGACGCCGAGCGCCGTGTGCAGGTTCGCGCCTTCGAGATCACCGTCGACGGCGATCACGGTGCGCCCTTCGCGGGCCAGCGCGGTCGCGACGTTGCTCGCGACGAACGTCTTGCCGACGCCGCCCTTGCCGCCACCCACGGCGACGAGCCGCGGGCGGCGCTCCGCCGCGCTGCCGTTCATCCTGCCCGTGGCTTCGAAACCCGTGTCGCTCCCTCCGAACGCTCCTACGCGACCAGCTCCGTGTTCCAGTAGGATGCGTCGACGACGTTCAGGAACGGACGCCACTCGTTGTAACGAACGTTCGAGAGCACGAGGTTCATGAGCGGCGTCCAGCGCGGGCGCGCCGGAGTCCGCCGCAGCGCGAGCCCGGCCCTCTCGGGCGTTCGGCTGCCCTTTCGCCGGTTGCACTCGAGGCAGCTACAGACGACGTTCTCCCACGTGCTGCGGCCACCCATGCAGCGCGGCACCACGTGATCGAGGTTGAGCTCCGAGCGCGGGTGTCGAACGCCGCAGTACTGACACGTGAAGTTGTCACGGGCGTAGATGTTGATGCGGCTGAAGCGGACGTGGCGCTTCGGAACCCGGTCGTACGCGGTGAGGACGATGACGCGCGGCACCGGGATCGGACCGCGTGCCGTCCCGACCTTGTCCCCATCCCGCGCAGCCGCGAGCTGCGCCCAGCTCTCGAAGTCGAAGCTCTGGTAGCGCTCGTCCACCGCACGGGCGATGCCCTGGTAGATCAGGGCGAACGCCCGCCGCACCGACGTCACCTGGATCGGCAAGTAGGAGCGGTTGAGGACGAGAACGCTGGTATTCAGCATGGTTTTCGGCCGGAAGGCTACCGGAGGGGAAGGGGCCCATCAACGCGCGTTCACGGCGCGAACGCGAAGCGCAGGGCCGCCTCGATCGCCTCCTCGTCTCCCGGCAAGAGGGTCCGCACGTCGAGCAGCACCGCGTCCTCGTGGACGCGCGCGATGACCGGCACCTCGGCCGAGCGCAGGGCCTGTGCGAGCCCGTCTGCCGAGATCCGTCCAGCGGCGCCGCGCAGCCGCACGACGCGGGTCTCGAGTGCGACCCCGGGCAGCGAGCCGCCGCCGAGCGGGGCTCGCTCGGCGGCGATCTCGACGACGAGACGGCTCGCTGCACAGCCGCACAGGCGCTGCGCGAGCGAGCGCGCGCGGGCGTCGAGCTCGTCCTCGGAGAGCGAGAGCATGCGCAGGGTCGGGATCTCCTGCTCCCGCCCCTCGAGCAGCGCCGCGAGCGTCCAGTCGAGGGCTGCGAGCGTCTGCTTGTCGAGCCGCAGCGCGCGATCGAGCGGGCTTGCTCGCATCGCGGCGACGAGCGTCCGCCTGCCGAGCACGATGCCCGCCTGCGGCCCGCCGAGGAGCTTGTCTGCCGAGAACAGCACCAGATCGGCTCCGAGCCGGAGCCGCGACGGCGCGTGGCCCTCGGGTGCGAGGCCGGGAGCTTCGAGCAGCGTGCCGCTTCCGAGGTCCTCGATCACGGGAAGGCCCGACGACGCACCGATTCGGCGCAGGGTCTCGAGGCCGACCTCGGACGTAAAGCCGCGCAGATCGAAATTACTGCGATGGACCTTGAGCAGGGCGCCGGTCTGCGGCCCGATCGCACGCTCGTAGTCGATCGGGTGCGTGCGGTTCGTGGTGCCGACCTCGCGAAGCCGAACGCCCGCACGCTCGACGATCTCGGGGATGCGGAAGGAGCCACCGATCTCGACCAGCTCACCGCGAGAGACGATCACCTCCTTGCCCCGCGCCAGCGTGTCGAGCGCAAGCAGGAGAGCCGCCGCGCAGTTGTTGACGGCGTGCGCAGCCTCGGCCCCCGAGAGCAGAACGAGCTTGTCGGCAACCGCACTGAGGCGGTCGCCGCGGCGCCCTTCACCAAGGTCGAGCTCGAGGTCGGTGTACGTGCTGGCCGCCGCCGCGGCCGCGGCGGCGGCGCCGGCGGCGATCGGGGCTCGGCCGAGGTTCGTGTGGAGAACCACGCCCGTCGCATTGACGACGCGATGCGGGTGCCCGCGAGCGAGGCGCCTCGCCTCCCGCAGGGCCGCGTCCGTCAGCCCCGACAGGGAGACCGGGCGCTCAGGACCCGCCTCGAGCGCCTCCCGGGCGCGCCGCAGCGTGGCGCGTGCACCTGCGGCAGCGGCCCACGATGCCAGCGCGGGGTCAGCATCTCGCACGCAGCGGATCAGCCGATCCGCCTGAGGCAGATCGCGCCGGGGATCGTGCTTGACCTTGCCGCTCGAATCCATGATGTTCCGCAGGAATGTTTCAGCGGGCCAGGGGTCCCTCCCGGAGGGACTCCCGGAGGCTCGGCTCGGGCCGGACGGGCGGCGGGGTGCTGCACCGGGTCCGAGAGCCTGGCTTTCGGGTGGGCACCGTAGGTCGCGTCCTCATGCGAGTCAACGATTTCAGTTTTATTTTCGGGATTTTAGAGAGAGTCAACCGTCCGTCGGGAGCGTGCTGAACGCACCCGTCCGGCTCCGTCACAGACCCCGCCGCCGACCAGCGTCTCGCCCCGCGGGGCCTGGCCGTTCGCCCTCCCCGATCTCCCGAGCGAAGCCAGCGCGGCTGGTCGGGTGACATGCAGAACGAGATTCTGATCAACGCCGAGGCGGGTGAGACCCGCGTCGCAATCCTCGAACGGGGCCTGTTCAGCGAGCTCCACATCGAGCGCCGCGGTGGCACCTCGATGGTCGGAAGCGTCCTCAAGGGACGCGTCACGCGGGTGCTGCCGGGCATGCAGGCCGCCTTCGTCGACATCGGCCTCGAGAAGGCCGCCTTCCTCTACGCCGGCGACTACATCGAGCAGGTCGACCCGGCCGACGTCGACCTCGACGACGACGACGAGCCGCGACCGCGGCGTACGGCCCGTGGTCGCGGACGCCAGCCACCGCAGATCGATCGGCTGCTGCGCGAGGGGCAGGAGATCGTCGTGCAGGTCGCCAAGGAGCCGATCGGCACCAAGGGCGCGCGCATCACCTCGCACGTCTCGATCGCCGGACGCCATCTCGTTCTCACGCCCTGGGGCAACCGCGTCGGGGTCTCGCGGCGCATCGACTCGGACCGCGAGCGGCGGCGCCTTCGCGAGGCCGTCGAACGCGTCCGGCCGCGCGACCTCGGCTTCATCATCCGCACCGCAGGAGAGGGTGCGCGCGAAGCCGATCTCGAAGCCGACGTTCGCTACCTGGCGTCGGTCTGGGACGAGATCCAGCAGAAGCAGGACACGGTGCGTGCGCCGACGGTCCTGCACTCCGAGCTCTCGCTTCCGCTGCGCGTGATCCGCGACTTCGCCAACACCGAGACGAAGCGCATCGTGATCGACTCGCCCGAGGTCCACGCGACGATGCAGGACTTCGTCGAGCGCTTCCTGGCCGATCCGAGGCCGCGCATCGAGCTCTACCGCGGAACGGACCCGATCTTCGACCACTTCGCCGTCGAGTCGCAGATCGACGCGAATCTCGGTCGCAAGGTCTGGCTCAAGTCGGGCGGCTACCTGATCGTCGACCAGAGCGAGGCGCTCACCGCGATCGACGTCAACACCGGCCGCTACGTCGGAAAACGCGATCTCGAAGAGACGGTCCTCAAGACGAACCTCGAGGCGGTGAAAGAGGTCGTCTACCAGCTCCGATTCCGAAACATCGGCGGACTCATCATCATCGACCTCATCGACATGGAGTCGTCCGAGAACCGCGAGAAGGTGTACCGCGCGCTGCAGGAAGCGCTGAGACAGGACAAGGCGAAGACCAACATCCTCAAGATCAGCGAGCTCGGCCTCGTCGAGATGACGCGCAAGCGAACGCGCGAGAACCTCGTACAGACGCTGTGTGAGCCGTGCGCGTACTGCGAAGGACGGGGCTATGTGCTCTCGGGCGAGAGCGTCGCGTTCAAGATCCTGCGCGAGATTCGCAAGGACCTGCCGCGATTCCGGGGCCGCAAGGTCGCGCTCGCCGTACACCCGCGCGTGGCGGAGCAGCTCCTGCGCGAGCGCGCCGCGCTGCACGCGCTCGAGCGCGAGCTCGGCCGCGAGATCGAGGTGCGCGCACGGCCGGGGATGCACCAGGAGCAGTTCGAGATCACGGCGCTCGAGCCTGGCCCGCCGGTCCCGCTCACGCTGCGCTGGCTCGGCCTCGGCCCGCCCGAGCCTCCGCTGCCGCTACCGGTGGCCGAGGCGGTCGCGGAGGCCGCCGATGGTGACGGCGTCGAGAAGCTCGAGATCGAAGGTGAGCCGGTCGAGCGCACGCCCTTCGAGATCGCGCGAGCAGCGCCGGAGCCCGAGCAGCTCTCGGCCCTCGACCTTCTCGACGATCCAAGCGACCCGAGCGCACCGGAGACGGGTGAGGACCCTGCGCGCGGTTGACGACGGCCTCAATTTCCCGATACTTCGGCGCCCCATCGCCCCCAGAGTCGAAGACGCAGGAGCCTCGATGTACGCCGTGATCCGAACCGGAGGAAAGCAGGTCCGCGTCAGCCCGGGCGCGGCGGTCCGCGTCGAGAAGCTCGCGGGCTCGGTCGGCGAGGCGGTGACGCTCGGCGAGGTGCTCCTGGTCGGTGGCGAGGGCGAGCCGCGGGTCGGAACGCCGCTCGTCTCGGGCGCCAGGGTCGTCGGGACGATCACCGCGCAGGACCGCGGTCCCAAGATCACCATCTTCAAGATGAAGCGGCGCAAGGGCTACCGGCGGAAGATGGGGCACCGGCAGAGCTTCACGGAGATCCGCGTCGAGCGGATCGAGGGCTAGCGATGGCACACAAGAAGGGGCAGGGCAGCTCGCGCAACGGGCGCGACAGCAACGGGCAGCGACGCGGCGTCAAGGTCTTTGCGGGCCAGACCGTGACCGCGGGCTCGATCCTCGTGCGCCAGGTCGGAACGCGCGTCCATCCGGGGCGCAACGTCGGCGTCGGTCGCGATTACACGCTGTACGCACGCGTCGACGGCGTGGTGTCCTACGGCCGGTCCAAGGGCAAGGTGGTGGCCGGCGTGGAGCGCCTTCCTCACGACTAGCAAGAGTTCGGCGCCGGGCCGTACGAGGCGCCCGTGAAGGCGAGCGAGACCTTCGTCGACGAGGCCACCGTTTCGGTCGCCGCTGGAGATGGCGGCAGCGGCTGCGTGAGCTTTCGCCGTGAGAAGTTCGTGCCGCGCGGGGGTCCCGACGGCGGCGACGGCGGGCGCGGCGGCGACGTCGTGCTGGTCGCCGACCGCAACCTCGCAACCCTGCTCGACCTTCGGCTTCGCCCAGAGATCCGCGCCGCGCGCGGCGCGCACGGACAGGGCAGCCGTAAGGACGGCAGCCAGGGAGCGGACACCGTCGTGCGCGTGCCTCTCGGCACCGTGCTCTTCGACGCCGACGCGCCGGCGGGCGCGCCCGCGCTGGTGGATCTGTCCGCCGACGGCCAACGCTTCGTCGCGGCCCGCGGCGGACGCGGCGGGCTCGGCAACGCGAACTTCGCGACGCCGACACGACAGGCGCCCGACTTTGCGACGCCGGCGCGGGCCGGCGAGAAGCGGCGGCTGCGGCTCTCGCTCAAGCTCCTCGCCGATGTCGGCCTCGTCGGCCTTCCGAACGCCGGGAAGTCGACGCTGCTGCGTCGCATCTCGGCCGCACGACCGCGCGTCGCGGCCTACCCGTTCACGACGCTCGTTCCGAACCTCGGGGTGGCCGAGGTCGGCGAGCGGCGCTTCGTGGTGGCGGATCTGCCGGGCCTCATCGAAGGCGCGAGCGAGGGCGCGGGGCTCGGTGACCGCTTTCTGCGTCACGCCGAGCGAACGCGCGTCCTGGTGCACTGCGTCGACGTCGGCGCCGTCGTGATCGAGCGCCGAGACGCCGAGGCCGACTACGAGACGATCCGCCGGGAGCTCGAAGCGTACGACCCCGGGCTTCTCGCGCGCACCGAGATCATCGCACTCACGAAGATCGACCTCGTCGCCGACCGCGCCGATCTCGACGCGCTAGAGGCGCGGCTTCGCGGGCGCGGTCACGAGGTCTTCCGCGTATCGAGCGCAACGGGCGAGGGCGTTCGCGAGCTCGTTGCGGCGATGGCACACGCGCTCGCGGCTGCGGAGGCGGCATGAAGGGCCAGGGAGCGCGTCAGGTCGCCCGCCGTGCACAGCGCATCGTCGTGAAGGTCGGGAGCAGCATCCTCACCGACGCGGGTGTACTGCGCAGTCGCGTGTTCGGTGACCTCGCCCGCCAGGTCTGCGCGCTCCGCGACGATGGGCGCGAGGTGGTGATCGTGAGCTCGGGCGCGATCGCCATCGGCAGCCGCAGCCTCGGCTGGACGCATCCCGGCCGCTCGATCCCCGAGAAGCAGGCGGCTGCGGCCGTCGGCCAGATCGGGCTCGTCGAGCTCTATCGCAAGCTCTTTGCGAAGCGCGGCAAGGCGGTCGCGCAAGTCCTGCTGACGCGCACCGGGCTCGACGATCGAGAGCGCTTCCTCAATGCACGGCGCACGCTGCTCACACTCCTGCGGCTCGGCGTGGTGCCGATCGTGAACGAGAACGACACGGTCGCGACCGAGGAGATTCGCTTCGGCGACAACGACAATCTCTCGGCGAACATCGTGAACCTCGTCGCGGCGGATCTGCTCGTTCTGCTCACCGACGTAGAAGGCCTGTACCACGAGCCGCCGCGCGAGGGAACGCCCAGGCCTCCGCTCTACGACGTGATCGAAGCCTTCGACCCGGCCATCGAGCACGCGGCACAGGGCTCGGGACACGCCTTCGGGCGCGGCGGCATGACGACGAAGCTCGAGGCCGCCCGCGCGGCCGCGCACTCGGGCGCCGCGACGATCGTGTGCAGCGGGCGCTCGAAGGACGCGCTGCTACGCGCCTGCGCCGGCGAACGCATCGGAACGCTGTTCCTCGCAGGGCCGCGTCTGGCGAGTCGCAAGCACTGGCTCGCGTTCACGACGAAGCCGCGAGGACAGATCACCATCGACGACGGCGCGGCCCGCGCCCTGCTCGAGCGCGGCCGCAGCCTGCTCCCGGCCGGGATCGTCTCGGTGCAGGGCCGCTTCGGCCGCGGCGATCCCGTGTCGTGCGTCGATCTGGGCGGCCGCGAGCTCGCCCGCGGGCTCGCGAGCTACTCGTCCCAAGACGTCGACCGCATCAAGGGCCGGCCGACGCGCGAGATCGCCGCTTTGCTAGGTTTCTCGAACGGCGACGAGGTGATCCACCGGGACGACCTGGCGGTGGTTCCGGCCTCCGGCGCCGGCGACCGAAAGGCGCGGCCATGACCTCCCCCGAAGGCCTCGACGCACGGATGCTCGCGCTCGCACGGCAGGCGCGGGAGGCCTCACGCCGGACGGCCGAGCTCTCGACACGCGAGAAGAACGCCTGGCTGCTGCGCGCCGCCGAACGCATCGAACAGGCGCGCGAGCGCGTGCTGTCGGCCAACGCCGAGGACGTGCGCGCGGCCGAGGCCGCCGGCGTCGAGAAGCCGCTGCTCGGCCGGCTCGCGCTCTCGGACGGGAAATGGCGCGACATGATCGCGGGGCTGCGCGAGGTGGCGGCTCTGTCCGATCCGGTCGGCGAGATCGTCGAGTCGCGCGTTCGTCCGAACGGGCTTCGCGTCGGACGCATGCGCATCCCTCTCGGCGTGATCCTCATCATCTACGAAGCGCGCCCCAACGTGACCGTCGACGCCGCGGCGCTGTGCGTCAAGGCCGGCAACGCCGTCATCCTGCGCGGCGGCTCGGAGTCGATTCGGGCCAACCGCGCCCTTGGCGACGAGCTGCGCGCAGCGGCCGCGGAGACCGGCATTCCGGAGGACGCCGTCGTCGTGGTCCCGACCACCGACCGTGCGGCACTCGAGCCGCTGCTGCGGGCCGATCGTCTGATCGACCTCGTGATCCCGCGCGGCGGACCGGGCCTCATCCGCAAGGTGTCGGAGACCTCGCGCATTCCGGTGATCAAGCACGACGCTGGCGTGTGTCACGTCTTCATCGATTCGACCGCCGACCCGAAGATGGCGACCGAGATCGTTCTCGACTCGAAGATCCGGCAGATGGCCGTCTGCAACGGCCTCGAGACGCTGCTGGTGCACCGCGATGCCGCGCGCAGCGTGATGCCCACGGTTCTGAAGGCGCTGCACGAAAAGGGCGTCGAGATCCGCGGCTGCGCGAAGACACGCGAGATCTTCACGGAGGCTCGCGAGGCCAGCGACGACGACTGGGCGGCTGAATACCTCGCGCCGATCCTCGCGGTGCGCGTCGTCGACGATCTCGACGCCGCGATCGCGCACGTGCGTCGCTTCGGCTCCGATCACACCGAGGTGATCGTGACGGGCGATTACGCGAACGCGCAAGCGTGGCTGCGGCGCGTCAGCTCGTCCACCGTAGGCGTCAACTGCTCGACCGCCTTCGCCGACGGCCAGCGCCTCGGTCTCGGCGCCGAGATCGGCATCTCGACGTCGAAGCTCCACGCCTACGGCCCGATGGGCCTCGAGGGCCTGACCACGCTCAAGTTCGTTCTCGAGGGCGAAGGCCAGCTCCGCGAATGACGCGCGCGGCTGCGCCGGCGCGCACGGGGCTGTTCGGCGGAACGTTCAACCCGATTCACCTAGCGCACCTGCGCGCGGCGGAGGACGTCGCCGAGGCGCTCGGCCTCGATCGCGTCGTCTTCGTGCCGAGCGCGACGCCGCCGCACAAGAAGCCCGCGCCGGGTGAGACGATGGCGCCGGCCGCGCTGCGCGTCGCATGGGTTCATCTGGCCGTCTGCGGCAACCCGCGCTTCGCGGTCGACGACCTCGAGGTCGTACGCGGCGGCCTCTCGTACACCGTCGAGACGCTTCGCATCTACCGTGAGCGTCTCGCTCCCGAGGCCCCGGTCTTCCTGATCGGACAAGACGCGATGCAGGAGATCGGCTCGTGGAAGGAGCCCGAGGCGCTGCTCGAGCTGGCGCACTTCGCCGTGATGACGCGACCACCGCTGCCGCCGCTCCCGCTGGCCGAGGTGATCCCGCCAGCGCTCGCGGCCGCGTTCGACTTCGAAGCGAACGGGCAGCTCGCGCGGCATCGCACGGCCGGAACGCTCGTGCGCCGCGTCCGGATCACGCCCCTCGACGTCTCGGCGTCCGACCTTCGCGCGCGGCTGCGCAGCGGCCGCTCCGTGCGCTACCTGATCCCCGACGCAGTCCGCGACGCCGTGCTCGAGAGCGCAGTGTACGCGGGCTCGCACGCGCAGCGTGGAGTGCCGAAGTGACCGCGACGAAGCAGGCCGGTGCGGGGCTGGAACGTCTCGAGAAGGTGCGTCTCATCGTCGAGGCCGCGATCGACAAGAAGGCGGAAGACGTGCTCGCTCTCGACGTCCGCGAGCTCGTCTCCTTCGCGGACAGCTTCGTGATCGCGACGGGCGGCTCGGACCGGCACGTGCGGTCGATCGTCGACGGGATCGACGAGGCCCTGCGGGCACGCGGCGAGAGGCCGCTCGGGATCGAGGGAGCGGAGGAGGGTCGCTGGGTGCTGATCGACTGCGACGACGCCGTGGTCCACGTCTTCCAGCGCGAGGTGCGGCATCACTACGACCTGGAGCGCCTGTGGAGCGATGCGCCGAAGCTCACCTTCGTCGGCGCGCCCGGTGAACGGAGTGAGCGCTAGTGCGTCCGGTGATCCTCATCGTCCTCGACGGCTTCGGGATCGGCGACGGCGGACCGGGTGACGCGACCGCACAGGCGCGCACACCGTTCTTCCGGGGCGCGGCGCAGCACCCGCACGCGCAGCTCGAGACCTCGGGCGAGGCCGTCGGCCTTCCGCCCGGACAGATGGGAAACTCCGAGGTCGGCCACATGACGATGGGCGCCGGCCGCGTGATCGACCAGGACATCACGCGCATCTCGAAGGCGATCGATGCCGGTGCGCTCGAGACCAACGCCGCGATCCAGGGCGCGCTCGACGCCGTGAAGCGGCGCGGAACGAGGCTCCACCTGATGGGTCTCGTCTCCGACGGTGGCGTCCACAGCCACGTCGATCACCTCATCGCACTGCTCGAGCTGTGTCGGAGCCGTGAAGTCGAGACGCAGCTCCACGTCTTCCTCGACGGACGAGACACGCCGCCGACATCGGGCGCGGGCCACGTGGAGCGGCTCGCGCCCGTGCTGGAGCGCACCGGCTGCCGTGTCGCGACCGTCTCCGGCCGCTACTGGGCGATGGACCGCGACAACCGCTGGGACCGGATCCGCGAGGCGTACGAGGCGATCGTCCTGCGCCGCGGCATCGCGGCAAAGGACGCGGCCGCTGCGATTCGCGACGCGTACGCGCGCGGCGAGACCGATGAGTTCGTGAAGCCGTCGGTCGTCGACGGTGGCGCGCCACTGTGCGACGGCGACGCAGTGATCTTCTTCAACTTCCGCGCCGACCGTGCTCGCGAGCTCACGAACGCGATCACCGGACAGATTCCGGAGCGGTTCGAAGGGTGTCTCGAGCGTGAACGCACCGTCTCGCTGTCGAGCTTCGTCTGCTTCACCGACTATGACGAACGCTTCGATCTTCCGGTGGCCTTCCACGGCGAGCCGCCACACGAGATCCTCGGTGATCTGCTCGCGCACGCCCGGCTCCGTCAGCTCCGCGTCGCCGAGACGGAGAAGTACGCGCACGTGACGTTCTTCTTCAACGGCGGCCTCGAGCAACCGTTTCCGGGCGAGGATCGAATTCTCGTGCCTTCGCCGCGCGACGTTCCCACGTACGACCACAAGCCCGAGATGAGCGCGCTCGAAGTCACCGACAGGCTGCTCGCGAAGCTCTCGGAGCAGACGTACGACTTCGTGCTCGTGAACTACGCCAACCCCGACATGGTCGGGCACACGGGCGTGCTGGCGGCCGCGGTGAAAGCCGTCGAAGTCATCGACGGCTGCCTCGCGCGCCTCACGTCGGCTGCCCTCGCCAAGGGCGGCTGCGTCCTCCTGACTGCCGACCACGGCAACTGCGAGCAGATGATCGACCCGGCGACCGGCGAGCCGCACACCGCACACACGACGAATCCGGTGCCGATCTGGTGGATGACACGCGACCCGGAAGGCAAGCGCCTTCGCGACGGCACGCTGGCCGACCTCGCGCCGACGATCCTCGAGCTGCTGGGCCTGCCGATCCCGGAGGAGATGACGGGGCGCTCCCTCCTCGTCCCGGCGTGATGAGCGCCCTTGCTCCGGCGCTGCTCTTCGACCTCGACGATACGATCCTCGCTCTGTCGGCGACCGCGATGCCGGCCTGGGAGGCCTTGTGCCGGCGCTGGGCGCCGCGGCTCGGCCTCGCCGATCCGGCGCTGCTCTTCGGCGCCCTGCGCGGCGCGAACGAGCGCTACTGGCGGGACGCGGAGCGAAGGCGCCGGGGGGGCGACGTCGAGCACGCGCGGCGCGTGATCGTCGCCGAGGCCTTTCGAAGCCTGGAGATCGGCGACAGTGCCGCCGCGTACGAGATGGCCGACACCTTCTCGCGCGAACGCATCTCGACGATCGTCGCGCTGCCGGGGGCGATCGAGACGCTCGCTGCCCTGCGCGCGCGCGGGAGGCGCATGGCGCTCGTCACCAACGGCCTCTCGCGTACGCAGCGCGAGAAGATCGAGCGCTTCTCGCTCGCCCCCTATTTCGACTGCATCGTGGTCGAAGAGGAGATCGGCGCCGGAAAGCCGAGCCCGCGCCCGTTCCGGCACGCTCTCGCAGCGCTCGGCGCAGCCCCGAGCGAGGCGTGGATGGTGGGCGACAATCTCGCCTTCGACGTCGCGGGAGCGCAGCAGGTCGGAATCCACGCCATCTGGCACGATGTTCGTGGGAAGGGCCTTCCCGCGAGCAGCGAAGTGCGGCCCGACCGCATCATCACGGCTCTTCCGGAGCTCCTCGAAGCGGAGAACGAGCGATGAACGATCACGCGCGCTGGTGGCGCTTCTACGCAGCGGAGATTTCGTACTTCTCGGCGAAGGTGCGGCCGGCTCTCCGCTACAAGGGCGTTCCGTTCTTCGAGATCCTCCCGACGCCGCGGGCCTACCGGGAGGTGATCCTGCCGCGCACCGGGCTCGGCTTCATCCCCGTGCTGGTGACGCCCGAGGACGAGACCTGGCAGGACACGAGCGACATCCTCGACCGGCTCGAAGCGCGGTTTCCCGAGCCGCCGCTCCAGCCAAAGGCCCCGGTGCAGCGAATCGCGAGTCTGCTCCTCGAGATCTATGCAGACGAGGTGCTCCTGCTGCCAGCGATGCACTACCGCTGGAGCTTCGCCGAGAGCGTCGCCAGAGCGCGCGCGGACTTTCACGCCGCGTCGGGCGACGCCGAGACGGCACGCGTCTTTGCGGACCGCATGTCGGGGAGCATTCGTATGCTCGGCGTCGTTCCCGAGTCGATCGCGGCGATCGAGGCGCACACGCGAACGCTGCTCGAGCTGCTCGAGCAGCACTTCGCGACCTCGCCCTACCTCTTGGGCGACCGCGCATCGATCGCCGACTGCGCCTTCATGGGACCGCTCTACGCGCACCTCTATCTGGATGCCGTCCCGGGGCGGCTGCTGCGCGAGACGGCACCCCGCACCTGCTGCTGGATCGAGCGCATGAACCACCCGGAGCCCGGCGCTCCGGGCGAGTGGTACGTGAACGACTCCGTCTCGCCGACGCTGCGTGCGCTGCTCGCACTCGTCGGGCAGGACGCGGTGCCGCTGCTCCTCGATGCCGTACGCGACTTCGAGCGCTGGGCGGACTCCAGCGGCAAGCCGGGACAGACGCCTCCACGCGGCGTCGGCGTTCATGCGACGCGGCTTCGCGGAGCGAGCTTTTCGCGCTACACGAGCGCATACACCCCGTGGATGCTGCAGCGCGTGCTCGATCCAATCGCGCGCCTCGGCAGCGCGGAGCGACGGGCGGTCGATTCCGCCCTCGCGGGAACGGGCTGCGAGGAGCTGCTCGCCTTCGTGCCCCGGCACCGCGTGGGCAAGAAGGACTTCCAGCTCGTGCTGGAACGCTGACGGCCGGCGAGCGGCCAAGGAGGGCTGGAGACCCGCGTGGACGCCGAGCTGATCGACCCCGTCTGCGGCATGACCGTGAAGCCGGACGCTCCGCTGTTCGCGGAGCACGCCGGCCGCGTCTACCGCTTCTGCAATCCCAAGTGCAAGACGAGCTTCGAGGCCGACCCGGAGCACTATCTCGCGCTCCCGCCCGGCGAGGCGCGGCGGCGCGACCGGGCGGCCGAGGCCGCTGGCGCGGAGGCGGCCACGCGGCGCTTCACCTGCCCGATGCATCCCGAGATCGTGAAGGACGGCCCCGGCGACTGCCCGATCTGCGGCATGGCGCTCGAGCCGATGGAGGTGACGCTCGAAGAAGAGGCGAACCCCGAGCTCGAAGACATGGAGCGTCGCCTGCGCGTATGCGCTGCGCTCACGCTCCCCGTCTTCGCGATCGCGATGTCCGATCTCGTCCCCGGCCAGCCGCTGCAACACGCCGCCGGAGCTGCGCTCGCGTGGATCCAGCTCGCGCTCGCCACGCCGGTCGTTCTCTGGGGAGCGAGACCGTTCTTCGCGCGCGGCCTTGCCTCGGTGCGCAGCCGGAACCTCAACATGTTCACGCTGATCTCGCTCGGAACTGGAGCGGCCTTCGGCTACAGCGTCGTCGCGACCGTCGCACCCGGACTCTTCCCCGACTCCCTGCGCGGCCACGGCGGGCAGGTCGCGGTCTACTACGAGGCGGCCGCCGTCATCGTGACGCTCGTCCTGCTCGGACAGGTGCTCGAGCTGCGCGCGCGAAGTCGCACGGGTGCCGCGCTGCGCGCCCTTCTCGGCCTCGCGCCGAAGACCGCGCGGCGCATCGCCGCAGACGGCGACGAGACGGACGCCCCGCTCGAGTCGGTCGTCGCCGGGGACCGCCTGCGTGTTCGCCCTGGCGAGCACGTCCCGGTGGACGGCGTCGTCCTCGAAGGAGCCAGCGCCGTCGACGAATCGCTCGTGACCGGTGAGCCGATCCCCGTCGAGAAGCGCCCCGGCGACCCCGTCACTGGAGGCACGCTCAACGGAACCGGCTCGCTCGTGATGCGCGCCGAACGCGTCGGCGCGGCAACGCTGCTCGCGCGGATCGTTCGCCTCGTCGCCGAAGCGCAGCGCAGCCGCGCGCCGATCCAGAGGCTGGCCGACGCCGTCTCGGCCGTCTTCGTGCCGGTGGTGGTGGCGGTGGCGATCGCCACTTTCTTCGTCTGGATCTGGCTCGGGCCCGAGCCGCGCCTCGCGTACGCGCTCGTCAACGCGGTCGCCGTGCTGATCGTCGCCTGTCCCTGCGCGCTCGGCCTCGCGACGCCAATGTCGGTGATGGTCGCGGCCGGCAAGGGAGCCAGCGCGGGCGTCCTGTTCCGCAGCGCCGAGGCGATCGAGACGCTGCGCCGTGTCGATACGCTGCTCGTCGACAAGACCGGGACGCTCACCGAGGGAAAGCCCGCGCTGTGCGACGTGAAGGCGATCGCAGGGATCTCGGAGAGTGAACTCCTCGCCCTCGCCGCGAGTCTCGAGCGCGCGAGCGAGCACCCGCTCGCAGCCGCCATCGTCGCCGGTGCGGCTGCGCGAGGCATCACGCTCGCGCAGGCCGAAGGCTTCGAGGCGATCCCCGGCAAAGGAATCGCGGGACACGTGAGCGGGCGATCCGTGCTTCTCGGAACGCGTACGCTGCTCGACGAGCACGGGATCGATGCGCGCGCACTCACCGCGGACGCCGAACTCCTTCGAGCCGAGGGCAAGACCGTGATGCTGGTCACCCTCGACGGCCGCGCCGCGGGGCTCGTGGCGGTCGCCGATCCCGTGAAGCCGACGACTCCCGACGCGATCCGCGCGCTCCACGCCGACGGACTTCGCATCGTGATGCTGACCGGAGACGGCCGAACCACGGCGCAGGCCGTCGCCCGGCGTCTTGGCCTCGACGACGTGATGGCCGAGGTGCTCCCCGATCAGAAGGCCGAGGCCGTGCGTCGCCTGCAGGCGGAAGGCGCCGTGGTCGCCATGGCGGGTGATGGCATCAACGACGCGCCGGCCCTCGCGCAGGCGCAGGTCGGGATCGCGATGGGCACCGGAACCGACGTCGCGATCGAGAGCGCCGGCGTGACGCTCGTGCGCGGAGATCTCTCCGGCATCGTTCGCGCGCGGCATCTCTCACGCGCCACGCTCCGCAACATCCGGCAGAACCTCGTCTTCGCCTTCCTCTATAACGCGCTCGGTGTTCCCATCGCCGCGGGCATCCTCTACCCGGTCTTCGGCCTGCTGCTCAGCCCCATGCTGGCGGCCGCTGCGATGAGCCTGAGCTCGGTCTCGGTGATCACGAACGCGCTGCGGCTGCGGCGCGTAGATCTGTGACGCGACCGCGTGCGTCAGCGCCCAGACGAACGTCGCCCGAGCCGTAGGCCGCGAGCGGAGCGCGGCCCGTGCGCAGGCCCAGCTCGAACCGAAGCGCCCCCGGCGCCGACCCGCTGCAGCGAACGAGGCCGCGGTGCACCGCGCGCAGGTGGTGCCACGCGCAGAGCGTCGTGC
>JADLGR010000090.1 GCA_020849175.1 Deltaproteobacteria bacterium | reverse complement strand
GGGGGCGCGTCGATCGCGTCACATGGCTGGGTGAGGGTCGGTCGCCACAGTCGACGTCTTGAGCGTGATGCGAGAAATGGGGGATTGCCCGGACCCTCGAGCCCGGCGTCCCGCCGAGCAGTCGCGACGGAAGGCCCGCCGCCGGCACGGCAGCTAACCGGACGGCGGCTCCGCGCGGCGGGGTGCGGGGACCTACGCCGCGTGCTGCGCGAGGACCTTGCGCGCGATTCCCATGCGCTGGATCTCGCTGGTGCCCTCGACGATCGTGTAGACGCGCACCATGCGGTAGACACGCTCGAGGCCCGTCTCGAGGAGGCACCCCGAGCCGCCGTGGATCTGGATGGCCTCGTAGGCCGCGCGGTTCACCATCTCGGAGGCGAAGAGCTTCACCATCGCGGCTTCCTTACGAACGTCGCGCGCGTGGTCCCACATCTCGGCAGCGCGCGCGACCATGCTCTCGACCGCGAAGAGCTCCGTCGCCATGTCGGCGAGCTTCCACTGGATGCCCTGGTTCTCACCGATGGCGCGGCCGAACTGGCGGCGGAGCCGCGCGTGCGAGGCGCTCGCCGCGAGCAGGCGCCGCGCGATCCCGGCCGCCATGGCGCCGATCTTGATGCGATTTGTGTTGATCCAGTCGAGCGCGAGTGCGAGGCCAAAGCCCTCCTGCCCGAGAATGGCCTCGGCCGGTACCTCGCAGCGCTCGAAGACGAGCTCGCCCTGGAATCCGGAGAAGCCCATGCAGGTGTGCGAGCGGCCCACCGAGAAGCCGGGCGTTCCCTTGTCGACGAGGAAGCACGTGATGCCGCCCCTCGCACCGCGCTGCTCGTCGGTCACAGCGAAGACCATCGCGAAGTCACACTGCACCGCGTTGGTGATGATGTTCTTGGTGCCGCTGAGCACGTAGCCCCCGCCCTTCTTCTCGGCGCGAAGCCGCAGCCCGGTGGCGTCGGAGCCGGCCTCGGGCTCGGAGAGGGCGAAGCAGGTGGTGACCTCGCCGGCGACGAGCGGCCGCAGATAGCGCTCGCGCTGCCTCTCGTTGCAGGCGAGCAGGATCGACGACGGTCCGCCGGGGCCCCCCATCAAGTCTTCGAAGAAGACCGTGTCGTGCGAGAGCGCCTCCATGTCGAGGACGACGCGCTCCGAGAGCGTGAGGCCCGGGCCACCAGCGTCGCGCGGCATGTCCGCGGCGTAGAGGCCGAGCTCGCGCGAGCGCATCCGCACCTTGCGGCGAAGCTCGGCCGGAGGCGCGACGTCTCCCGGGAGCCGATGCTCCCTCTCGAGCGGGATCACCTCCTCGGTCACGAAGCGCGAGAGCGTTCGTCGCAAGATCTCGATCTCTTCCCTCGTCTCATCCAGCATGGAGGTCTCCTATCGAAGGGCCAGGACGCGCCGGCACTCGCCGCCCATGGCCTTCACACAGCGCCGGCCCGGCGGCTCTTCGTCGAGCGGAAGGCCCGCGCCTTCGTGCCAGCCGGCGATGCGATCGAAGACGGCGCACTCGTAGGCCTCGGGGTTTCCCGCGCGGACGACGGTCTCGTGCACGAAGCAGCGATCGACGCAGATCTCGTACGAGCGCTCGCCGAGCGGTGCAACGCGTACCTCGGTCGGCGCAGGGACGAGCACGCTCGCGAGGGCATCGAAGAGGCCGAGAAAGTCGGAGACGCTGCCCACCTCCTTCAGGCCGAGGGCCTTGCGAAGCCGCCGCGCCTCGGTGACTCCCTGCGCGCGCAGCGCGCGGCGGTTGAGACGATTGGCGGCCGCCATGCCGAGCTCGGCGACGGCGCTCGTGAACCAGTGGCCGTCGTGCGAATACCAGCAGCGGCGAACGATCTCCTTCTGCTCCACTTCGCCGAGGGGGACGCCGCTCACGTTCACTCCTCTTCGGGCCCGCTCGCGAGCGAGCCGAGGTAGAGCGAGCCCCACGATTCGACCTTCTCGCGGTCGAGCTCTGCGCCGAGGCCGAGCATGTGGACGAGGTCGAAGGAGAGGCCGATCGCCATGAAGTGCCACGCGGCGATGCGCGGATCGACCTCCGGGTGCACGCGACCGCGCGCCCTTCCCTCGCGAACGAGCCCCTCGACGAAGCCGACCATGGCGCGGAAGCTCTCACGCACGGTGCGTCGGATCTCGGCATCGTCGATTTCCGAGATCGCCTCGTAGAACAGGCGCAGCACGGGCGCGCGGCTTTGCAGGTGGTCGTAGTAGCCAAGGCCGATGGCTCGAATCGCCTCGAGCGGATCGTCGCTGCCGGCGGCGACGCCGCGCCAGATGTCGAGCAGGCGCGCTCCCATCGCCTTCAGCGTCTCGACGTAGAGCTCACGCTTGCCCGAGAAGTAGCGGTAGAGGGCGGGCTCGGAGACGCCGGCCGCGCGCGCGAGGTCGGCAGTTCCGACCCGCGCGTAGCTCGCCTTCGCGAAGACGGCGCCGGCGCTCTCGAGGATCTGCTGCCGCCTCTCGGGAGCGGCGCGCTTGGGAGCGCGGCCCGCCTTCCGGCTCGCCCGTGCGGAGGCTCGCTTCGCCGCCTCGCGGCCCGGCTTCTTCTGGCTCGGCTTCCTCGCCACGATTGCCCTCACTCCGCTCAGAATCAACGAATAGTGAATACTCACTACTAGTGCAAGCCCCCGGGCGTGGCGGGCTGCGCCCCCCTCCGCGGCCGGGACTGCGCGCGCCGGCTTCATCGCACCGGGACCGGGCCGCGGCCCGCCTCGACAGCGCGCCGCCGGTCCGTCACGCTGCCTCGTGCCCCTCACGGTCCCGTGAGGAGATGGCGCGTGGGGCCCATGGATCTGCGCAGCGTCCTGCTCCAGCTTCACGCCGCGCTCGACGGCGCGTCGATCGAGCATGCGCTGATCGGCGGCCTCGCGATGGCTGCCCACGGCGCAGCGCGCGCGACGGTCGACCTCGACTTCCTGGTGGATGGCGCGCGCGCCGACGACGCCGACACGCTGGTGCGCGCGCTCGGCTACGAGGCGATTCACCGATCAGAGCATGCGGCCAACTACGTCTCCGGCGATCCTGTGCGAGGGCGCGTCGACTTCCTGTTCGCGCGACGCAGCTACGGCCACGCGATGCTGGCGCGCGCAGGCGCGCACGGAGTCCTCGGACAGACCGTACGCGTGGTCGACATCGGCGACCTGATCGGCCTCAAAGTGCAGGCGTCGTCGAACGATCCCGCGAGGCGCCGTCAGGACCTCGCCGACATCGAGCGGCTCCTCGGCCTCGATGGCGTCGACCTCACTCGGGTACGCGAGTACTTCCAGCTCTTCGATCGTGAGAAGGAGCTGGACGCGCTGCTCGCGCGCGAGGCGCCGCAGTGAGCCGGCGAAGCCGCGAGGAGCTGGAGACGCTGCGGGACGACGGGCTCTCGGCCGATCGCCGGCGCGACTTCTTGGCCGCCCATCGCGCCGTCGCCGCGTGGGAGCGGGCGCACCCGCAGGGCCTCGATGGGATCCTCTCGTTCGTGGAGGGGCTGCGCGTGCTCTTCGGAGATCCGCCCGTGAACCGCGAGCCCTGGCGCGGCGACGACTTCAGGCTCTGAGCGCCACCGAGACGCGGCGCGCCCGTGCGAGGCGACGCGTCCAGCCTACCGCTCCGAGAGCCCCGTGTGGGAGCTCTCCTGCGCGCTCTGTCCGCCGAACCGGACGATGACGCGCTGACCCAGCGGGGTGTCACCCGAAGCGCCGTCGAGAGCGAGGATCACCTCGAGAACGCGGACGTCGGCCCGATCGCGCGGGTCGTGAACGGTCACGCGACGCGGCCCGAACGCGCGGCCGACACGGACGACGCGCGCTGTGCGCACGCGCGACTCGTCGCTCTCGGACACCACCTCGGCCGACATCCCCGAATGGACGCGATCCGCGAACGACTCCTCGATCTCGGCGCGAACGATCGGCTGCGTCGCCGGAGCGAGCCAGAACAGCGTCGTCACGTTGAGGGTGCTGACACCGTCCCCGGCGCGCGCGAGTCGTCGCACGATGACGCCGTCGCTCGGAGCCCGCACCGTCCGCTCCGCGACCTCGTGCTCCGCGGCGGCCTTTCGCGCGCGCGCGGTCTCGACGGCGGCCCGCTGCGCGGCGAGCTCCGAGCGAGCGAGCCGCAGCGCATCGCCGGCCTGATCGAGCGCCTTGCGCGACACCGCCTCCGAGTGCGCGAGCGGCAGGAGCCGGTCGTACTCGCGCACCGCGGCTGTCTCTCGGACCTCGAGCGTCGCGATCGCAGCCTCGGCCTGCGAGAGCTCGGCGACGGCGACGGCGAGCGCGAGTCGCGGAGCACGATCGTCGAGGCTCGCGAGCGGCTGGCCCGCGCGGACCGTCTCCCCCTCCTCGACGAGCACGGCCTGCACCACACCATCGCGGCTCGCGGCGAGCTGCACGATGCCACCCTCGACGTCGATGATGCCGCGGGCGACGGCCGCGAGCTCCGACGCCGCCCTCTCGTGCGCCGCCGTCGCGGACGGCGCCGCAGCAGACACTCGCTCCGCAACGCCGGCGCCCACTGCCGCGATCGTGACGACGGCGATCGCCCCCACACCGACCAGCACCTTCATTCCGCGGGTCATGGACGCTTCTCCTCTACGAGGGTCGTGACCTTGCGCGTCGCAGGTCGGTCGTCCTCCGTGATTCGTCCGTCCTCGATTCGCAGGACGCGATCCGAGTGCGAGACGAGGCGGGGATCGTGCGTCACGGCGAGGACGGTCGCACCGCGCTGCAGGGCGGCGCGGTGCAACAGGTCGATCACGATGCGGCCGTTCTCACGGTCGAGAGCGCTCGTCGGCTCGTCCGCGAAGATGAGCTCGGGCCGCTTGACGAGAGCGCGCGCGATCGCGACCCGCTGCTTCTCGCCGCCCGAGAGCTCGGACGGTCGCAGGTGCGCGCGCGGGCCGAGGCCGACGGCGTCGAGGGCCTCTTCGGCCCGCAACACGGCCTGGCTCCCGCCAACGCCCGAATACTGGAGCGGAAGGATCACTTGCTCGACCGCCGTGAGCGCCGGAAAGAGATTGAAGCCCTGGAACACGAAGCCGCAGTGTCGCAGGCGAAAGGCGTCGATCTTCTCTTCGCCGAGGTCCCAGAGCGCCGTATCGAGCACGCGGACGCCTCCGCCATCGGGCCGTAGCAGACCGCTCAGCACGGAGAGGAGCGTGCTCTTGCCCGAGCCAGACGGCCCGACGATCAGTGTCAGCTCGCCCGGGCAGATCGCGAGAGAGATCCCGCGCAGCACCTCGGTGCGGCTTGCGCCTTCGCCGAACGAGCGGCGAACGCCTTCCGCGACGATCGAGGGCGGCACCATGCCCGGCGCCGCTGCGAGCGATGCAGCGCTCATCGAAGCAGCTCCGCAGGCTCGGTTCGCCGCAGCGGAGCGAGCGCGAGCAGACCCGAGACGAGCGCCACCGAGAGCGTGAGCACGGCCGCGGCGCCGAGGCTCCAGGGCGGCAGCAGGATCGCGACGTTCGCCGAGACCGCGGCCGCGACGACGACGAGCGTCAGCACCCCCGTCAAGGCAATCCCGGTGACTCCGACCCAGAACGCCTGTTCGAGCACCACGGCGCGCAGCGCACGAAGCGGAACGCCGAGCGCACGGAGCGTGGCGTACTCGCGCAGCGCTGCGAGGATCGCGCCGCGCAGCGTCTGGCTCGTGATCACGATGCCGACGACGAGGCCGAGCAGCGTCGAGAAGGCGAAGCTCGCCCCGGCTCCCGACTCGACGATCCAGTAGATCTGCGAGAGGGCGGAGAGCTCGCCGGGCAGCAACACCTGATAGGCAGGCGGGTCGCCTGCCGGCTGGAGCTCGCGCTGCACGTCTCGTGCGCGCGCGGGGTCTCGAAGGCGGAGCAGGAAGTACGCGCTGCGGTCGACGCTCGACATTTCGCCGAGCAGCGTCGCGGCCGTCGCACGCGAGACGAAGACATACGCGCCGCCGATTGCGCGCATGCCGTGCGTCACCCCCGCCACGCGGACCCGGTGTCCGCTCACCTCCGCCACGTCGCCGATCCCGACGCCGAGCTTGTTCAGGTCGCCCGCGTCGACCACCACGCTCCCGATGGGCTCGAGCGCGCTGCGAAGCGCCGGATCGAACGACTTCGGCAGACTGAGGCTGTTGCTCCCGACGTCGAGCCCGATCAGATAGATCGTCACACGGCCTCCGTCGGGCCGCCGCCAGTCGGTCCATGCGAAGGCGAGTGGCTGAACGCTCTCGACCTCGGGGTGCGTGCGCAGGCGCATCTCGTAGCGCCGCGGCATCTCACGCGCGAGATCGAAGCTCTCCGTTCGTCCCTCGACGACCCACAGGTCCGCGTTCGCCTGATCGACGACGGACGTAAAGCTCCCGACCATGCCGAGCAGCAGGCCGAGCTGCACCAGCACGAGCAGTCCGGAGAACGCGACGGCGAGAACGGCCGCGAGATAGCGCTTCCACTCGTAGCGCAAGCTGCTGCGCGCAATCGAGACGCGGCCCCGCGCGCGAGTACGCGCCCTCGCGCGGCCATCCGGCGTGGCCGGACGGACGTTCGCGATCGTCTCGCCGGCGCTCGCGGGCTCGCCGCGCTCTCGCCGCGGAGCCGCCGCCGTCATCGTCTCTCCACGCGCGCCGGCGGTGGCGCGAGGAAGCGCGTCACCAGGACTTCGAGCGTTCGAGCGGCGCTCGCCGTATCGAAGGTCGGGTCGGCGCCGCGACGCCACAGGACGGCGTCGGCCAGCGCGACGAGCACCTGCGCCGTCGCACTCGGATCGAGACCCGGATCGATCTGGCGGCGCTCGGCCGCCTTCTCGATCACGCGTGCGAGCGCCGCGGTCGCCTCGACGTCGAGCCGGCGGTAGAGCGCAGCCACGCGCGGGTTGCGCAGCGCTTCCGCGATGATCTCGAGGCCGAGTGCGATCTGGAAACGCCCGTCGCCCCGCAGCGTGCCGTCGAGCAGCGACAGCAGCGCAGCGATGAAGTCGTCCGCTCGCTCGAGCTCGGCGAGGAGCGTGACCGTCTCCTCGCGCTCGTGCTCGGCGATCGCCTCGACGATCGCGTCCTTCGACGCGTAGTAGCGGTAGAGGTTCGCCGCGCTCATCCCCGCCTCCGCAGCGATGTCCTGCATCGACGCCTGGTGAATCCCGTGCTGGCCGAAGCAGCGCACGGCCGCGGTGAGGATCCGCGCGCGGCGGTCGGCCTGGAGCTCTCGGTCCGGAAGTCGCATCGGATCGGCAGATCCATTCAATGAATGAACGATTATTCACTAAATAGGCTAGGCGCGCTGACTGCCCCGGTCAAGCCCTCCGCGCGGTGGGTGAACCGCTGCCGAGACAGGACGTCGGAAAGAGCGCCCCACCTTGCTACCGTTCGTCGAGCCGTGCGAGGAGCCGCGATCGCAGGGTCCCTCTCGATCACGAGCCCTGTGAACCCCGTCAGGTCCGGAAGGAAGCAGCGGTAGCGGGAGCTCGGTTGCGAGAGGGAGCGCCCTGCGATCCCGGGTCTTCGTACGGTCGAGAGCGCGCCGGCGGCGGTGGGCCGACCTGCTGCGGGCGCGGCCGGCCACGCCCCCTCCCACCGCACGGGTCCCGATTGAGCTACCAGGTTCTCGCACGCAAGTGGCGCCCGCAGAGCTTCGACGAGGTCGCGGGACAGAGCCACGTGACGACCGCTCTGCGCAACGCGATCCGGACGGGTCGCGTCCCGCACGCACTGCTGCTCACCGGCCCGCGCGGCGTCGGCAAGACGACGCTCGCTCGCCTACTCGCGCGCGGTCTCAACTGCGAGAAGGGTCCGACGGACACGCCGTGCGGCGAGTGCGCCTCGTGCCGCGAGATCTCGAGCGGGGCGAGCACGGACGTGCAGGAGATCGACGCGGCGAGCCACACGGGCGTCGACGACGTCCGCGATCTGATCGAGGCCATTCGCTACGCGCCCTCCCCCGGCAAGCACCGCATCTTCGTCGTCGACGAGGTGCACATGCTCTCGACGCCGGCGTTCAACGCGCTGCTCAAGACGCTCGAAGAGCCGCCGCCGCGAAGCCTCTTCGTCTTCGCCACGACCAATCCCGAGAAGATCCCGTTCACGGTCGTCTCGCGTTGCCAGCGTCACGACCTGCGCCGGCTGCCGACGGAGGAGATCGCGACGCGGCTGCGCGAGATCGCGGCGTCCGAGCACGTGGCCATCTCGGCGTCGAGCCTGCTCGCCGTGGCGCGCGCGGGCGACGGCTCGCTGCGAGACGCGCTCACGCTCCTCGATCAGATCATCGCCGCGGGCGGCACCGAGGTGGACGACGCCCGTGTCGCGGCGGTTCTCGACCTCGTCGATCGACGCCTGCTGGTCTCGATCCTCGAGGCCTGCGTCGACGGCCAGCCCGCGCGTGCACTCGAAGCCTGCGGGCGAGCGGCCGAGTCGGGGATCGACGCGCGCCGCCTCGGCGCCGAGCTGCTCCAGAACCTTCGCGACCTCGTCGTCCTGCGCGTCGCGCCCGAGGCGAACGGACTGGTCGAGGCGGCCGACGCCGACCTCGAACAGATGCGCGCGCTCGCGGCGCGCGCCGAGGAGCCTCGGCTGCGGCGCATGTTCCGCGCGCTGCTCCGCGAGCAGGAGGACCTCGCGTGGGCGCCGCAGGCGTTCACGGTGCTCGAGATGGCGCTCGTGCGCCTCGCGACGCTGCCGGCGGGCGACGACGTCGCGACGCTTCTCGCGCGCCTCGACGCGCTCGAGCGCCGGCTCTCGGGCGAGCCCGGCCCGGGCCCGACGCGGAGCGGGAGCGGGGGCGGCGACGGTGGTGACGGCGAGTCGGTGCGGCCGGGCCGCTTCGAGCGGCCACCGCTCCCGCGCAGCCCGTCACGCCGCGCCGACACGGCCCGCGCCTGTGACACCGCGCTCGGGCCGCAGGCTCCGCCGGCTGCGCCTGTCGGCCTCGTCGACGCCGGGGCCGACGAGAGCCTCTCGGGCATGGAGCCGCCGGATGAAGCGGCTCATCCGACACTGGAGAATGTCGATGACCCGGCTCTCCCGTCAGCGCCTCCTTCGCTCGTGATGGATCGCCTGCGCGGCTTCGCACGAACGACGAACCCGGGACTGGCCGCCCCGCTCGCGGGCGGCGAGATCCTCGAGCGAGGCCCGGGCCGGCTGCGGATCGGCGTTCCGGGAGGCTTCGCAGCGACGCGGCTTCAGGCGAAGCTCGCCGCGCTCGAGGAGATCTGCTCCGGGTTCTTCGGAGAGCGGCTGCGCGTCGAGGTGGTGCAGCTCGCGATCGCAGGCGAGAGCGGCCAGGGCCGGGGAGCGAGCGACGATCTCGCGCGTCGCCGCAGGCAGGAGGCCCTGCAGCACCCGGCCGTCAACGCAGCCCGCGAGATCCTCGGCGCCGAGATCGTCGAGATCCGGCCGCTCGGCGCACCTCGATGAGCCAGCCCGATCTCGGCAAGCTCCTCGAGAAGGCGCATGCCATGCAGGCGCGCCTCGCCGCCGCGCAGCGTGAGCTCGCTGCCCGGCGCGTCGAGGCGTCGGCCGGCGGCGGCATGGTGACGGCCGTCGCAACGGGAGATCTGCGAATCGCAGACCTCCACATCGAGCCCGCCGTCTTCGAGAGCGGCGACCGCACCCTGCTGCAAGACCTCGTCACCGCCGCCGTCAACGCCGCCCTCGCGCGCGCGCAGCAGATGGTGCAGGAGGAGCTGCAAAGGCTCGCGCTCGCTCCGGGGCCTCCTGCGGGCGCCGGCTGAGATGCGGAGCTCGCCGCCGATCGAGCGCCTCGTTGCGAGCCTTCGCCGCCTGCCGGGAATCGGCGAGAAGTCGGCTCAGCGGCTCGCCTTCCATCTGCTCTCCGCGCCCGAGACGCAGGCGCAGGAGCTTGCCGACGCGATCCTGCGCGTCAAGCGCGAGATCGTGCTGTGCGCCGAGTGCTTCGACCTCACCGATGCGTCACCCTGCGCACTGTGCCGGGACGCGCGGCGCGACCCGTCCATCCTCTGCGTCGTCGAGGAGCCGGCGGACCTCGAAGCGGTCGAGCGTACGCACCGCTTTGGCGGCCGATATCACGTGCTCGGCGGAGCCCTCTCTCCGATCGAAGGCATGGGACCCGGCGAGCTCCGCATCGGTGAGCTCGAAGCGCGGATCGCGCGCGGCGGCGTCCGCGAGGTGATCCTCGCGACGAACCCGACCGCCGAGGGCGACGCCACCGCGCACTTCATCGCCGATCGGCTCCGGGCCAGCGGCGTTCGCCTGACGCGCATCGCGTGCGGGATGCCGCTCGGTGGCGATCTCGAATACGCAGATCACGTGACGATCGGGCGCTCGATCGAGAACCGGCGCGAGCTGTAGCCACCCGCGGCCTCAAGCGGGCCGCGAGCCGCGCCGATGCGAGCGGGGCAGGCGTGCTTGCCGGGATCGCCCGCGGCGGGGTACAGTCGCCGCGTTTTCGTTCGGTGGCGGGCGTTTGCAGAGCGGGGTTGCGGATGAGCCTTTCGCCGCTCGTGATGTACGACGAGGACTACCGCCGCATCCTGGCGCTGCTCGAGCGGCTCGTCCGCGACGCGAGCGCGCGGGGCATCTTCCTCGTCGACAAGGACGGCCAGCTCATCGCCGAAGCCGGCGAGATGCGCGGCGTGGACTCGACGAGCCTCGCCTCGCTGACGGCCGGGAGCATCGCCGCAACCGGCGGCCTCGCGCAGATCATCGGCGAGGAGGAGTTCCCGGTTCACTTTCACCAGGGCCAGCGCGACAGCCTGCACATCACGCTCGTCGGTCGCCGCATCATCCTGGTCGTGATCTTCGACGAGCGCAGCTCGCTCGGCCTCGTCCGGCTGCGCGTCAAGAAGGTGAGCGGCGAGCTCGGCCGCATCTTCGAAGAGATCCGCAAGAAGAACGAACGCGCGCAGGCAGCCGGCTTCGCCAGCCCCTTCGCCGAGATCACGGACGACGACATCGATAATCTCTTCTCCGAATGACGCGGAGCCCATGTCCTTCATCAACTACTCGTCGCGCGAGATCAACTGCAAGATCGTCTACTACGGCCCCGGCCTGTGTGGGAAGACGACCAACCTCCAGCACATCTACGCCCGCACCAACCCGGACTTGAAGGGCAAGATGATCTCGCTCGCGACCGAGACCGAGCGCACGCTCTTCTTCGACTTCCTGCCGATCGCACTCGGAGAGATCCGCGGCTTCAAGACACGCTTCCATCTCTACACCGTCCCAGGTCAGGTGTTCTACGACGCCAGCCGAAAGCTGATCCTCAAAGGGGTCGACGGCGTCGTCTTCGTCGCCGACAGTCAGATCGAGCGTACCGAGGCCAATCTCGAGAGCCTGGACAACCTGCGCGCCAACCTGACCGAGCAGGCGATGACGCTCGACAAGCTCCCGTTCGTGATCCAATACAACAAGCGCGACCTACCGAACGCCGCTCCGGTCGACGAGCTGCGGCAGCTCCTGAACCCGATGAAGGTCCCCGATTTCGAGGCGACCGCTCACACGGGGGCGGGCGTCTTCGAGACGCTGAAGGCCGTGGCCCGAGGCGTGCTCGGCGATTTGAAGCGACTGGGGGCGAAGCAGTAGCCTCGGGCCATGCCCCACGCCGTCGCCGCCGGCCGCAAGGTCTACTACGAGATCCACGGCGACGACCCCGGCACGCCGCTCGTGCTGGTGATGGGCCTCGGCGGCACCTGCCGCGGCTGGCTGCCGCTGCAGGTGCCGGAGATCTCGCGCGAGCGACGCGTCCTGATCTACGACTACCGCGGCGTCGGCGGCAGCGAGGACCCAGGCGGCCCGTTCACGACCACCGACCTCGCCGACGACCTCGCCGCGCTGCTCGACGCGCTGGGAATGCGCCGCGTCGACGTGCTCGGCGTCTTCCTCGGCGGGATGACGGCGCAGGAGTTCGCGCTGCGGCATCCGCTGCGCCTCGATCGGCTGATCCTCGTCGGCTCGTACGCTCGGCCCGACGCGAAGCGTCGCCTGCTGCTCGAGAAGTGGAAGGAGCTGGCCCGAATCGACGCACCGCTGTCCCTCCAGGTTCGCGAGCGGCTGCTCTGGACCCTCGAGGACGACACGCTCGAATACACCGACCTCATCGATTCGATGATCGACTTCTTCACCCGCGAAGGAGCTCCGGTCTCGAACGATCTGCTCATCCGCCAGTGCGACGCGTGTCTCGGCCACGACGCCCGAGACCACCTGCGCGCCATCCACGCGCGCACCCTCGTGCTCTGCGGCCGGCACGACCAGCTCACGCCGCCGAAGTTCCAGCGCGAGCTGGCCGACGAGATCGCGGGCGCACGGCTCGTGACGCTCTCGTTCGGCGCGCATCTCGTGATGGCCGAGTCGGCGCAGCGCTTCAACCAGATCGTGCTGCAGTTCCTCGCCGAAGACCGCGGAGCCTGATCGCGTCGCGGCGCCGAATCACTCCCGGCGCCACGACCCACGGGCGAGGATGCCCATGCCGACCAGCACGAGCAGCGCCGTCCCGGGCTCGGGCGTCGAGACGAAGCTGATCGTCGAGTAGTTGCCGACGCCGCTCGTCGCATTGAGGGCGTCGATCTCGAGCTCGTAGAACTCGTACGTCCCACCGCCCGTCCACGGTCCCGCGAAGTCCGCCGTGATGTACCCGACGATCGACGAGACTGCCGCTGCGATCTGCGCTGGGGTCGTGATGCCGAACAGCGCTGCGTTCGGCGACTGCCACCAGGGCCGGTACACGGGCAGCAGGCCGGCCTGCAGTGCGTCGAAGTCGAGCCACACGACCTGCACCGAGCTCTGGCTGGCGTCGTCGAGCACGGCGCTCTCGGCAGCCGTCGTAAACCCCTTGTCGATGCCGTTGTAGCTACCGTTCATGAGCGACGCGGCGGTGCCGTCGCCGTGCTCGAGGCCGAGCAAGTGGCCGAGCTCGTGCGAGGCCGTGTTCGCCATCTCGATCAGGAACTTCGCCGCGGTATTGACGCTGAGGGTACCCGTGTGTTCATCAACGCACACGAGCGCGTCGTCGGCGTGGTCGAGATTGTATGGCGCGCCACTGCCCACCCCGAGTCCACCGCCTCCCGTGCCGTCGATCTTGTCTGCGATCCCGAGCGGCGGAGACGCGGAGACACAGTCTCCATTGGTGAGTGCCGTGAGCGCGCTGGCCTGCGCACTTGCGAACAGGCCGGCACCAAGGGCGAAAACGAGCCAGGTCCTCATCTTCCACGCTCCTTGCGCGACCGGCCCTTGCGAGAGAGCCGGTGGCAACAGGCTGCGGGAAGGGGAAGAGCGAGATGCGCCGAGCACACCCCTTCCCGAGACGCTTTGCCGCAATTTCCGTACCAACCGTGTCGCCGATCGACGCAGGAGAGAGAAGTGCTTGCCCAACGAGTGCTTTTCTGGCAACCGAGTCGGACCCGTCCGTACGCGTCCGCGCAGCGCAGAATCGAAATCGCGAATTTGTGGAATCATTTTCTCTGGAAGCGGGCGGCGTAGGAGCCCTGGCTCCGATCTTGGATCTCGAGGATGGGCCTGGCCAGGCCGTCAGGCGCGCAGCGTCCGTAGCCGCAGCCGGCCCAGCGTCGGGCCGAGCGTCGAGTCGGCCGCGATCGCCCGCCGCAGCGCCTGCGCGTCGGCCAGCGCCGGCCCGCCGGCGAGGATGCGGTTGTGGTAGCCGTCGACGCCGATCGACACGGCACCGCCAAAGAGCGCACACATCGTGCGAGCGGTGACCGGTCCCTCCGAGATCGTGTTGCTCGCGAGGATGCCGCCGCGGGCAACGCGCGCCGCAGCCAGGCGCAGGCCCGGCTCGGGAAGCCACGGCGGCTTTCGAACGCGGCTCCCGGGTCCGACGAAGATGTCGTCGAGGACGGCGTCGAAGCGGCGCCGCTCTCGCGCGAGGACCTCGCGAGCATCGGCGATGACGACCTCGAGGCCGAGCGCGTCGAGATCGAACCAGCGCCGCGCAGCCGCGACGACGTCGGGATCGAGCTCGACGCCGACGATGCGCGCGCGCGGCGCGAGCGAGCGGACGATGCGCGCAGCGCTCCCGCCGCCGAGCCCGAGCAGCAAGATGCTGCGACGCCGCGACGGCGCCAGCGCGAGGACGGGCGCCGCGAGCGCGTCCCAGACCGATCCCGTTGCCACCTCGCCTGGCCGGTAGAGCGAAGCGAACGTGCCGTCGACGAGGAGCTCGCGACCACGGACGCCGTCGCGTACGAGGATGTGAGTGCCCGAGCTGCGGCGCCGCGCTCCTCGAACACGCATACACTCCCCCCATGACCGGGACCGCGCCGCCGACCAGCGTCTGCCTCGCGCTCGCCTTGCCCGTCGATCAGTGCTTCGACTACGCCGTTCCGTCGTCGCTCGCGACGAGCGCCGAGCCCGGACGCCGCGCGATCGTACCCTTCGGCGCGCGCCGCGTCGTCGGCATGATCGTCGCGACGGGCACCGCCGACCCGGGCCGTCGGCTGCGTCCAGTCGAGCGGATCGTCGATCCG
>JADLGR010000089.1 GCA_020849175.1 Deltaproteobacteria bacterium | reverse complement strand
TGAGCTTGCTCGACGCCGAGACATGGTCGCGTGTCTCGACGCTCACGGCTGGCTTCGCGCAGCGCGGTCTCGATCTCGCGACTGCGAAATCTGCGTCGCTCGCCATGCTCGCCGCAACGCTGAAGGCGCAGGCGTCGATGCTCGCCTTCTCCGACTGCTACCGCTTCGTCTTGCTGCTGTTCGCAGTCTGCACGCCGCTCGCCTTCCTGCTGCGGCGACCCACGCTGTTTCGGCCGCCCGCATGACAGGCTCGCGACGAGACGGCTCGTCTCGCGGCGGCAGCCCTCGGTCGCCGTGTCGGAGCTACGCCGGGCTCACTCCGACGTGCCCGCGGCGGGCACCGCCGCCTCGACCGCCACCTCGACCGAGTTGCGGACCGAGAGCGGGTTCCAGCTCTCCGGCGTTCCGACGCCGAAGTCGCGGCGGTCGAGCGTCACCGATCCGGCAATGCGGCGGGCGGCGCGGTCGACGATTCGGAAACGCATCGGAAAGGTCTTGGTCTTGTCACGAATCTGGAGGGTCACGTCGGCGTCGACGGCGTCCGTGCCGTCGAGACGGAAGCCCGACAGGGTGACCCGTGCGGTGGGAAACTTCTCGACATCGAAGAAGTCCGCACTTCGCAGGTGCGTGTCGCGCTTCTCGATGCCCGTGTCGAGGCTCGTGATCGTGACCTCGAGCTCGACGAGGCTGTTCTCGGGGTGCTCTTCGTCGACGACCGATCGAACGATCCTCCAGTCGTGGAACTCGCCCTCGGCGGTCGTCACGAGGTTTGCGGCTTCGAAGCGGATCGATCCCGGAGGTGCAGCGAAGGCCGCCGCAGGAAGGGCCGCTGTGACGACGAGCGAGACAGCGGCGCGGCGTGCGTCGCGCCAAATCCGCAGGATCGACGCGCTGGCGACCGACGGGGGCAGCCTCAGTATCCCCATGGTCCCCACGGCCCCCACATGCTCCAGTTCATCGCGGCATCTTCGTTCATCTCGGCTGCCATGAGCTGCTCGTCCGCGTACTCCTTGCGGAGCTTGAGCTGCTCGTAGCGCTGGTACGCGGCCTCGTTGCCGACGTACAGGCACTGGCAGACGGTGGGGTCGGCGACGACCCAGTACGGCGCGCCGTCGCGCTGCGTCTGGAGCAGCGCATGCGGCTTGAGCGACTCGAGCTGCTTCAGCTTCTCGGGCGTGTTCGCGGGCCGTACCTGGAAACCCGCGGCGGCGAGCATGCTGTTCATCTCGCGCGCCTGCTGCGCGGCGCAGGCGCCGAGCGCACACGCGAGCGCCAGCGCCACCCCCACGGAACCGAGCCGTCCGGCCATCGTTCGCATGTTCCCTCCGTGACGTCTCGGTCCCCGGAGCCATCGCGGCTCCAGGACAGCACGTCGGCGGCAGTATACGGGCGGGTCGCGGACCGGCCATTGCGGCGTACCATGGGCACCGGGGGCGCGGCGAGAACCGAGGGAGCGGCGATGAGCGAGACGCAGGCTGCGCGCGTACGCCTTCGGCTCCACGTCCGTGGCCGCGTGCAGGGCGTGTGGTTCCGCGGCTGGACGTGCGAGCAGGCGCGAGCGCTCGGGCTCGCCGGCTTCGCGAAGAACCTGCACGACGGCTCGGTCGAGGTGGTCGCGCAGGGGACGCGTGGTGCGACGCAGGCGCTGGTCGAGGCCTGCCGCAAGGGGCCGCCCTCCGCCCGCGTCGATGCCGTCACGTTCGCGGAGGAGGCGCCGGACGACGCGCTCGCGGGGTTCCGAATCCTGTGACGACCTCGACCCCCGCGACGCCGACCTCCCCGAAGACGCCTGCGACGAGCACCGCGCCCGGGTCCGACGTGTGGGCCCGCGAGCTCGCTGCCGTGAGCGAGTCGATCCGGGCGATCACGTCGAGCCTCGAGCTGCCCGAAGTCCTGCGCCTCGTTCTGGGCCGCATCAAGACCCTCACCGAGGCCGAGGCACTCTCGCTCCTGCTCCACGACGCCGTACGCGCGGAGCTCGTCTTCGCCGCGACCGAGACGCTTCGCGAGCGCACGTTCGCGGGGCTGCGCGGCGAGGCTGCTGGCGGCCTCGCCGGGATCGTCGCGCGTACGGGGCGGAGCGCGCGGGTCAACGATCCCGCCGAGGTTCACCGTCTCGGAGTCGATCCGCACGAGTTCGCGTACGCGACACGCAACGTGCTCGCCGTTCCGCTCCACCGCGACGGGCGCGTGATCGGCGCGCTCGAGCTCGTCGACCGCTACGACGGCACCGATTTCACGGTCGAGGACGAGTCCCTCGTCGCGGCGCTGGCCGACGCTCTCGGGCAGCGCCGCGCGCCAGAAGACCTCGCCGCCGATGTCCATGCGCTTCGCTCCTTCTTCGAAGAAGTGGCGGCAGCCGTTCCGAGCGAGGACGCCACGCTCGTGCTGCACGGAGGCGATGGGCGCGAGCTCCTGCTCGGCGCTTCGCGGCGGCTCGAGTCCGGGATCGTCGATGGGCTGCGGATGCGTCTCGACCAGGGGATCGCAGGCTGGGTGGCGACGCATCGGACACCGGTCTGCCTCGACGACGTGCGATCCGATCCGCGCTACTACCCCGAGATCGAGCGCCTCACGGGCTTCGCGCCGCGAACCATGCTCTGCGTGCCGCTGGTCATGAAAGGCAGACTCCTCGGCGTGATCCAGTGCCTCAACAAGATGGGCGGTGGGAGCTTCACCGAAGAGGAGCTGCGCATGGTGCAGACGCTCGGCGACCATGCGGCGATCGCCCTCGAGAACGCACGGCTCTATCGTACGGCGAGACTGGCTGCGCTGACCGACGATCTGACCGGTCTGTGGAACACGCGTCACTTCAACGAGATCTTGCCCGCGATGCTCGAGCGTAGAGCGCCGCTCTCGCTCGTCGTCCTCGACCTCGACAACTTCAAAGCCGTGGTCGACCGACACGGTCATCTCGTCGGAAGTCGCACCATCGGTCAGGTCGGCCGTCGCATCGCCGCGGTGATGCGGCCGGGAGACGTCGCGGCGCGCTTCGGCGGAGACGAGTTCGTTGCGATCCTTCCCAACACCGGAGCACGGGATGCGCTCACCGTCGCCGAGCGACTGCGCGAATCGATCGAGGCGATGAACGTCCTCGAAGGAACGACGATCGACGTCTCGGGCGTGACCGCGAGCGTCGGGGTCGCGAGTCATCCCGATCACGGGAAGACGGCCGAGAGCCTGTTCCAGGCGGCCGATCGTGCGATGTACGCCGCCAAGGAACGCTGCAAGAACGTCGTCGTGCTGGCGTCGGGCAGCGACGAAACACTGGGAGCGATTTGATGCGCGCGGTCGTGATGCGGGACAGAAAGCTCGTGGTCGACAGCGTCCCCGATCCGGTCCCGGGCCCGGGCGAGGCGCTCGTCCGCACGCTCGCCTGCGGGATCTGCGGATCGGACCTCCACGCCCTCGACCATGCCGACGCGATGGTCGAGGCGGCGCGTGAGGCTGGATCTCCCTTCGCGCTCGATCCGGAGCGCGATCTCGTGATGGGTCACGAGTTCTGCGTCGAGGTCGTCGATCTCGGCCCTGCGACGACGAGCCGCCTGCGGCCCGGCGATCGTGCAGTCTCGATGCCGGTGCTGCTCCGTCCGCCGCGCATCGAGCCCGTCGGCTATTCGAACGACGTTCCCGGAGGCTACGGCGAGCTGATGGTCCTCGGTGCGGGCTTTCTGCTCCCGGTGCCGAACGGTCTCGCGACCGAGCACGCCGCACTCACGGAGCCGATGGCGGTGGGCCTGCACGCCGTCGAGATGGCGAGGCTCGGAAAGGCGGACGTCCCGCTCGTGGTCGGCTGCGGTCCCGTCGGCCTCGCGGTGATCACGGCGCTTCGGCTGCGCGGCGCCGAGCCGATCGTCGCTTCCGACTTCTCGCCCGCGCGGCGACGTCTCGCGACGACGATGGGCGCGCACGTCGTGAACGATCCGGCCGAGACGCCGGCGATCGAGGCGTTCCGCGCGGCGGCAGGCCTTCGCCCGGCCGTCCTCTTCGAGTGCGTCGGTGTGCCGGGCATGATCGACCGCCTGATGAAGGACGCGCCGCGTGCGGCGCGCATCGTCGTGGCCGGTGTGTGCATGGAGGAGGATCGAATCCGTCCGATGATCGCGATCAACAAGGAGCTCTCGCTTCAGTTCGTGCTCGGCTACGCGCCGCACGAGTTCGCCGCGACGCTGAATGCGATCGCCGACGGGCGCATCGACGTCGCGCCGCTCATCACCGACCGCGTGGGCCTCGACGACGTGCCGGACGCCTTCGAGCGGCTTCGCAGCCCCGGCGACCAGGCGAAGATCCTCGTCGAGCCGTGGAGGCGCTGATCGCGCGTGCCCGAGCTGCCCGAGGTCGAGACCACGCGTGAGCGTATCCGGCCCGCGCTCGTGGGCCGGCGTATCGAGAGCGTGTGTACGACGGCGGCGAGCTACTTCTTCGTGACGCCGCCCGCAAGGCTTCGCCGGAGGCTCGTCGGGCGCACCGCGCTGGACCTGACGCGCAGCGGCAAGTACCTCGTCGCGACGCTCGACGACGCGAGCCGGCTCGTCCTGCACCTCGGCATGACGGGGCAGCTCTTCGCCGAGGGGGCTGCGAGCGTGCGGCTGCTCTCGGCCGCGGCGCGCGCGTCGCTGCGGCCCGATGAGCCGCGTACCTTCGCGCCCGACGTGCACACGCACCTTCGGATCGCGTTCGACGACGGCGGCCCTGCGGTCCTCTTTCGCGACGTTCGCAAGTTCGGCAAGGTGCTGCTCCTCGCGCCGGGCGAGAAGACGCCGCGCCTCGATCGTCTCGGCATCGACGCGCTGCACGCGACCGGCGCGGACCTCTTCGCGGCGGCGCGAAGGCGCCGCGTCCCGATCAAGACCCTCCTGCTCGACCAGTCCGTGATCGCCGGCGTGGGAAACATCTACGCCGACGAGGCGCTCTTTCTCGCGGGCCTGCGGCCGACGCGATCCGTGCAGCGCGTGACGCACCGGGAGTGCGACGACCTCGCGAGCGCTCTGCAGCAGGTGCTCCGTCGCTCGATCGAGACCGGCGGCTCGAGCATCAGCGACTTCGTGGCGCCCGATGGTCGCGACGGCCGCTATCAGGACGAGCGGCACGTCTATGCGCGCGAAGGCGAGCCGTGTCGTCGCTGTCGCTCGCGGATACGCCGCATCGTGGTCGGACAGCGCAGCGCGCACTACTGCCCGCGCTGTCAGACGTAGGCGCCGTGCTCTCTCGGAGTGAGCTCGTGCGTGCGGCGCGCCTGCTCGGCGCGCGGCTCTCGGGTGGGCATCTCGAGCGCATCGTGCAGCGAGACTCCGTGACGCTCGAGCTCCTGTTCAGCGGTCCGCGGGGCGAGGCGAGCGGAGCCGCGCCGACAGGTCGCGCGCGCTGCGCTCTCGTCGTCTCGGCCGATCCCCGTCATGCGCGCGTGGGTGAGACCGAGCGCTTTGCGCCGGCGCCTCCAGCACCGCTCGGCTTCGCGCAGCTTCTCCGCGCGCACGTCGAGCGCGCTCGCGTGACGCGCGTGTGCGCCGTGGACGGCGAGCGTCAGATCGAGATCTCGCTCGGATCAGGTGCGAGCACGCGACGCCTCGTGCTCCAGATCCTCGGCCCGCGCAGCAACGTCTATCTGCTGGGGGCCGAGGGCGAGATTCTCGGCACCCTGCGTCCGCTCGCCGAGACGCGTCGCGACCTCGCGCCGGGTGCGGCGCTCGGTGCACCGGCGACGACGCCTCCGGCGGACGGCGGCGATCGTTTCGCGAGCAGCGCCGAGGCCGACTTCCTGCGTGCGGTGGAAGCGCACTACGCGGGCGTCGAGCGCGAGGCCCGGGCCGAGCTGCTCGCGCGCCGCATCGGGCGTGCGCTCGCGCGCGAACGCGGAAGGCTTCTGCGGCGCGAGACGGCGCTTCGCGGCGACCTCGCGAAGCAGCGATCGTCCGAGACGTTGCGACGCGAGGGCGAGCTGCTGAAGGGCGCGCTTCGCGAGATCCCGCCGGGCGCCGAGCAGGTGCGGATTCGCGACTGGGAGAGTGGGCAGGAGGTCGAGATCCCGCTCGACCCGGCCCTTTCCGCAGCGCGCAATCTGGAGAAGCGCTTCGCGAGCTACCAGCGCGCGCGGCGGCGCGAGGAGGAGACCGCGTCGCAGCTCGCGGCCATCGAGGCCTTACGCACGGTGCTGGCCCGGCTCGATGCGGCCTTCGGGGAGCTGGCGGGAGCGGAGGAGCCCGACGCCGAAGCGCTCGCGCAGCTCGCCACGCGACCCGAGGTCGAACGTCTTCTCGCGCGGCATCGCCTCGCCGGCGATGGGCGTCGCCGCCGCATCCACCCCGCGCGGGAATCGCAGCACGCGCTGCGCGCGTCACACGGAAAGCGACCGGGCGAAGCGCCCGCGCAGCTTCGTCCCGGGCGTTACCGCACGAGCGACGGACTCGAGGTCTGGGTCGGTCGCAGCGCGCAGGCCAACGACTACCTGACGACGCGCCTTGCGCGCGGCAGCGATCTCTTCTTTCACGTCGAGGCGAGCCCCGGGAGCCACGTCGTCCTGCGAACGGCGGGGCGCAGGGACGTTCCACAGGAGTCGCTTCTCGAGGCGGCCGAGCTCGCGGTCCATTTCTCGAAGCAACGCCACGCCGCGCGGGCGACCCTGCACGTCGCTCCGATCAAGGACGTCCGAAAGCCGTCTGGCGCGCGGCCCGGCCTCGTGCACGTGCAGCGCGGCCGGACGCTCGCCCTGCGGCGAGACGCCTCACGCCTCGCGCGCGTGCTCGGTGCGCGCATCGATCCACCCGAATGAGCAGGCTGGATGCCGCAGGCGGGGTGCTAGCCTCTTGGACACACGTTCCTGTATCCGTTCCGCGTGCGGCTCCTGTGCGCATCGAGTTCGACATCGAGTCGCGCGTCCTGTTGGCCTCATCCGTCGTGAGCTCTGCTCTCGACGACCCGACTGGAGGATCTGCGTGAGCCTTCGCATCGCCCCGATTGCCTCGATCCTCGCCGCCGGTCTGATCGCCACGATCGCGCCGCTGGCCACCGCGGCTTCGCCGGCCGCCGAAGAGCTGCAGAAGAAGGCGGCCGGCATCTTCAAGCCGCTGCCGAAGGAGATGCCGAGCGCCGACAATCCCGAGACGGCCGAGAAGATCACGCTCGGACGCATGCTCTACTACGACCCGCGCCTCTCGAAGGGCCAGACGGTCTCGTGCAACTCGTGCCACCTGCTCGACAAGGCGGGCGTCGACAACCGGGCGACCTCCGAAGGTCACAAGAAGCAGCACGGTGCCCGGAACGCCCCGACCGTCTACAACGCGGCCCTCCACGTCGCACAGTTCTGGGACGGACGCGCCGCGAGCGTCGAGGAGCAGGCGAAGGGTCCGGTGCTGAACCCCGTCGAGATGGCGATGCCGAGCGAGGCCGCCACCGTCGCCGTGCTCCGCTCGATCCCCGGCTACGCGCCGCTCTTCGCGGCCGCGTTCCCAGGAGAGAAGGATCCGATCACCTATGACAACATGGCGCGCGCGATCGGCGCCTTCGAGCGCCGGCTCGTGACACCGTCGGCGTTCGACCGCTTTCTCGAGGGCGACGTGAAGGCGCTGACGCCCGAGCAGCTCGCCGGGCTCGACACGTTCATGAGCGTTGGCTGCATCACGTGCCACAACGGCGTCGGCGTGGGTGGGGGTCTCTACCAGAAGATCGGCCTCGTCCACGAGTACGCGACGCAGGACGTCGGCCGCGCGGAGGTCACGAAGAACGATGCCGAGAAGTTCTTCTTCAAGGTGCCTTCGCTGCGCAACGTCGTGCTCACCGGGCCGTATTTCCACGACGGCAAGGTGACGACGGTCGAGGAGGCCGTGAAGCTCATGGGCTGGCTCCAGCTCGGAAAGGAGCTCTCGCCCGAGCAGGTGAAGTCGATCGTCGCCTTCCTCGGTAGCCTCACCGGCAAGCCCGACGCCGCCTACATCACGAAGCCGAAGCTCCCGCCGAGCGGCAAGGAGACCCCGAAGCCGGATCCGAGCTGAGCGATACGGTCGCGGGAAGTCCGAGCAACCGCCCGGTCCGATGCGGAAGGGCGCACTCGATCGGAGTCGCATCGTCTTCGTGGCAGGCCAGCGCGTTCGCTGTCTCGCGGCGTGTGGTCATCCGCGGGGGGAACGGACTTGGCCCGCCACCTCGACCCGACCCAGCCGGGGTCCGAGTCTTGCAGAACGGATGTCGGACTAGCCCAGGATTCCGGTCCTGACGTAGTAAGCGATCAGATCCCGGATCGTCTCCGCCGACGACCGCGGCGCGTAGCCGAGCTCGGCGCGGGCCTTGCTGCCGTCGACCATCGGCTGCGCGAAGAGCGCGCCGAGCGCCGCCTTGGACATCACGTCGGAGCCGAACAGCGCGCCGATCCGCTCCGCGAGGGGCATGATCGCCTTGACCAACCACAGGGGTGTGGCGGCGAGCGGACCGCGCCGACCGGCCTCTCGCGCAGCGAGCGTCATCATGTCGTGGATCTGGACCATCTCTCCGGACAGCAGGTAGTTTTCGCCAGTACGACCGCG
>JADLGR010000088.1 GCA_020849175.1 Deltaproteobacteria bacterium | reverse complement strand
GGACGGGATGCGCGGAGGGAGCGCTGCACCTCGAGACGGACCTCGCCCTTGCAGAGGTTCTGGCGCTCGACGGTGACCGTCCGACCACAGCCGGCGAAGTCGGCCGGCTCGTGGTGACGACGCTCGAACTCGAGGGCAGCCCGCTCGTTCGGTTCGAGACCGGCGACCTCGTCGCGCGGCTCGCGCCGTGCAAGTGCGGTGACGCCCGCCCTGCAGTCCGTGTGCTGGGTCGCCAGTCGGAGACGCTCGAGATCGCCGGGCAGCGGCTGCACGCGTTCGACGTCATCGACGCTGCCGCCGAAGCAGCAGACACGCTCGACAGCTCCGTGTTCTTCGTCGTCGCACTCGGTGATCGCCTCCTCGTACGGATCGAGACGGAGAGCAGTGCGGATCCGACTGCACGCCTCGTGCAGCGCCTCGCCGTGCCGGTCGAGGTGGAAGCCGTCGGATCGAACGAGATCCTCGATGCGGAGCTGCTCTGCAGGAGCCCTCACGTCTACAAGCCGGTCGTCATGAGCGACTGGTCGCGCGCGGGCCGCCGGATCGTCTCGGTCAGCGAAGGCATGATCGAGTGGCCCCGGCTGACCCTCGCAGACGGCTGGCGCTGGCTCCGGCGAAACCTCCGAAGATCGAGGCGCAGGCGCCAGCTCGGGGGCTTGGTGCCCGGCCGAGCCCGGTGACATGACGCCCCGATGACTGCTTTCCGGCTCGACCTCACCGTTCTCGCCGAGTCGCGGTCGCGGGCCGGCGCGAGCGCGGCCGCGAGCCGAGGGCCGGCACTTCTCGCACGCGCGGGCGAGGGCGATGCGCTTCGCGACGAGGATCTCGCGACGCTGCTCCTCGCGAGCGACGTCGACACCGGGCTCCTGCTCGACCTCGCGAGCCGGAGGCGCGGCGCCGGCTCGCGTCTCGAGACCTTCTCCCCGCTCTATCTCACCAACGAGTGCGACGCCGAGTGTGCGATGTGCGGGATGCGCGGCATCAATTCGAAGCTCGTTCGCGAGACCGCAGACGATCGAATCGTCGCGCAGCAGCTCGGCATCCTCCACCGGCGTGGACTACGCGGAGTCGCGCTGGTCACGGGCGAATACCATCACGGCCCGCGCCGCGACGAGATGCTCGCACGAGTCGGACGGGCCGTCGTCATGGCGACCGAGCTGGGATTCGAGCACGTGCTGATCAACGCAGGATCCCTCGAGCCGAACGAATACCAGGCAATCCTCGAGAAGCTTCCATCAGGTCTCGACGAGACCACGGCGCCCCGCCTGACCATGTGCACGTTTCAGGAGACGTACGATTTCAGCGTGTACCGCCGCTTCATCGGCTCCACGGCGACCAACCCTCGCACCGACTTCGTTCGGCGCCTCGAGAACTTCGATCGCGCGATCGACGCCGGGATGCATTCGGTCAATCCGGGCGTCCTCCTCGGCCTCCACCGCGACACGGCCTTCGAGCTGCTCGCGTTGCTCGCGCACGCCCGGCATCTCGTGGCGCGCGGCGCGCAGGTCTACGTCAGCCTGCCGCGGCTGCGAAAGGCGACCGGGACTGCGCATCACGCTGGAGTCTCGGACGACCTTCTGTTTCGGTTCGCGGCGCTCGTTTCGTTCGGCATGCCCGAGGTCCGCGTCGTGATCTCGACGCGCGAGCCGCCGCTGGTCCAGCGTCGACTGCTGCCCGTGATCGGCGTCCTGACGCCCGGATCGCCCGGCGTGGCTCCCTACACCGAGAAGGGCGCGCGATTCGAGCTCGAGGCGAGCCAGTTCGAGGTGCTGGACAAGCGCCCCATCGAGGCCGTGCTCGCAGACGCCATCGCCGACGGATTCACCATCGCAGGGTACGAGCCCGGGACGCCGGCGTGACGAAGCGATCGAGCGCCTTCGTCCTCGGAGTGAATCTCGTCCTCGGCAGCCTTCTGCTCATCTGGATCGTGCGCCTCGCCGGCGCACCGGCCTCGAGACACCTCGCCACCGCGGCCTCCTTCCAGACGCTCGCCGGGTTCCTCGCCGTCGTGGCGATCACGATCGTCTCGCTCACCGGGCGCTGGCGTCTGCTCCTCTCGGGCCTCGGAGCCTCGCCCTCCCTCCTGCGGCTCGTGGCATACCGGTCGGCGGGGCAGACGCTGGCCGCACTCGTTCCGAGCGCACGAATCGGGGGTGATCCGCTTCGGGCGTGGCTCGTGACACGAGTCGGCGTTTCCCCTCCCGACGCGATCTCCAGCGTCGCGGTCGACCGCGTCCTCGAGATCGGAGCCGCCGCTCCGTTCAGCATCGTCTTCGCGGTCGTGCTGATCCAGCACGGCATCCCCGAGCTTCGAAGCGCACTCCTGACCGTGATCGTGGCGACCGCTGCGCTCGCTCTCGCAGCCGTCTCGACGAGTCGCCGACTCCGGAAGGGCAAAGGGCTCGTCACCTCCTTTGTCCGGCGCACGCGGCTCGACGCGCTGCAGGCGGTCGCAAAGCAGATGGACGTACTCGGGAAGTCCGAGACCGCGGCGGCGAAGCTCGTCGCCGAGCATCGCCGTCTCGAGCTCGCGTTCGCTGCAGGCCTCGGAACGAACGTGCTCGTCATGCTGGAGTACGGCCTGCTGCTCTCTGCGTTCGGTCTGCCGGCCGATGTCGTCAGTATCGTCGCGTCGATCTTCGCGAGTGCCGCCGCGCACCAGCTCCCCGTACCCGCAGGAGTCGGAGTGCTCGAGGCTGGCCAGATCTGGATCTTCGGAATGCTCGGACATCCGCCCGAGGTGGGACTCGCAGCGGGCTTCGCGGTTCGACTCCGCGAGATCGTCTGGGCGCTGCCCGGACTCGTCTATCTCGCCGGCCGCTGGATCTCGGACGCTCGTGCGAAGTCGCTTCCGACACCCGCGCGCCCCGCGGCGACGGGTGACCGCACGTAGGGACGCTATCGGCCTTCGAACTTCGGCGTTCGTTTCTCGAGGAAGGCGTCCATGCCCTCGGCGCGGTCGGCGCTGGCAAAGACGACGCCGAAGGCCTGCTGCTCGAGCGCGTTGGCCGTCCGCAGGTCGGCGTCCTGACCTTCGTGGAGGATGCGCTTGGCCTGCGCGACGGCGAACGGACCTCGCTGCGCGATGGTCTGCGCGGCCCCGAGCGCCGCGGGGAGGAGCTCCTCCGGCGCGAAGACGCGATTCGCGAGACCGATACGCAGTGCGGTGTCGGCGTCGATCGCCTCGCCGGAGAGGACGAGCTCCTTCGCCCATGCGACGCCGACGCGGCGCAGCAGCCGGCTCGTTCCGCCGAAGCCGGGCACGAGGCCGAGGCTCACCTCGGGCTGGCCGAAGCGCGCCTTGCCCGAGGCATAGATCCAGTCGCACGCGCAGGCGAGCTCGCACCCGCCGCCGAGCGCGAAGCCGTTGACGGCCGCGATCGTCGGGACCGCCAGCGCTTCGAGCGCGGCGAGCGCCTCGTGTCCGAGCCGGCTGAATGCGGCGCCGCCGAGCGCGTCGAGACCTCGCATCTCGGCGATGTCCGCGCCCGCCGCGAACGCTCTTCCTTCGCCCGTCACGACGACCGCTCGCAGCGACGCATCGCCCGCGAGCGTCACCGCGTGCGCGCGCAGCGCTTCGAGCGTCGCGCGGTCGAGGGCGTTCAAGACCTGCGGGCGATCGAGCGTGAGCAGGGCCACTGCCCCGCGGCGCTCGAGGCGAACCGGCTGCGTCACGGGCCCTCCTCGGCCTGCTTCATTCGGAGAACGGGTCGATGATGCGCGGAACACCCGTCAGCGCGCTCTGGAAGAAGACCTCGCGCTGGTGGAGCGATTCGGCCGCGCTCTGCGCACAGTAGTGTCCCTCGCTCCCACTCGACGGCGCGAGCACCGCGCAGCCCGGCGTCGGCGGGACTCCCGGGACTCCCGTCGGTACGTACTGGAAGAGCGCCGCGGTCGTCTGGGCGTCGACGTTGCCGATCAGCGGCCCGGTCGCCGTCGTGAGGAACGGAATCGGCCGCTGTACCGGAAGCAGGTGCGGGATGGGCCCCACCTCCCAGGCGAACGAGTCCGTCGCGTGGTTCGGAACCAGCGAGTCGTCGAGCCCCTCGACGACGAGCAGGCTCGCGCGCTGCGTGGTGCCCGCGATCGTGAACGGATCGCGGTACAGGAAGCGCGCATGGTTGTGCTCGTCCTGCACGTCGAACATCCCCTGGAACAGCGAGAGCGCGGCCCAGATCTCGGCGGGCGTCAGGCTCTGGAAGAAGCCGCCGATCTGTGAGAGCACCACGTCCGCCTGCTGGTGGATCATCACCTCGGTGAAGCGCCGTCCGCCGGCGACGAGCGCCGCGGCCTTGATCTCGGGTGCGTACGGCAGCAGGCCCGGTCCGTGGTTCGCGCCCTCGCTGATTCCGACGTAGGTGAGCGGGAGGGTCGGGTCGAGATCGGGAATGCCGTCGGGCGCGCCGACGGGCAGCACGTCGAGCGTTCCGAGCGTCGAGAGCATCCGAACGAACGCGAGCTGCTCGGCGTTGGTCTCGACCCAGTAGTCGGGGATGCGCTGGAACTGCGTGAGCGGCAGAAAGATCGCATACACCTGGGCCGTGATCTTCGCGACCGGATCGGTCTCGTTCGGGGCGATCTCCCGGTTGAGCGGATCGGTGAAGCCCACCACCGCGAAGCCCGCACCGGCGAGCGTCTTGCGTGCGTGCGAGGGCACCTCGCGCTCCGAGCTTCCCGGGTTGCCGTGCTGGTACATCGTGATCGGAACGGGATGCGTGAGCGCTGCCTTCGGGAGCGCGAGGATGAAGGGCACGCTCCGCGTGGCCTGCTGGACGGGCGCTCCTCCGGCGTCACGAACGAGGAATCCGTTCGCGCGCCAGTCGGGCGCCTGCCACGTTCCCTCGACGATCGCCGCGACCTGGCTGGTCGGGCTCGTCTCGGCCGTCACCTTCTTGATCGTCCACGTCGGGGGCGCTGCGCCGAGGACCTGCGACTTGATCGCGAGCAGATCGTTCGGGACGGTGTCGGTCGAGCGGATCGAGACGCGGAGAGCGAGGGCGACGTCGTCGGCTGCGATCGGCGGCGAGGCCGCGGCGGCAGCCGCGAGGACGTCTCCTGCGAGCGCGCGCACCTGCGTCACGCGCGAATCCTCGCCGGCCTGCGCCGGCGCGAGCGCGGCTGCGAAGAACGACGACGGATCGAGCGGCCGGCCTGCATCGACGCGCGCGCGGCGCGTCACCACGAGGCCAAAGCGGCCGCCCGGCGTCAGCGGGATCGACGGGAAGACCAGCAGGGAGTGCGATACGACGCCGAGCGCGCTGGTGTCGTTGCGGATCTCGATTCGGAAGGGAACCCGATGCCCGAAGCCGGCGCCGGCCGACAGATCGAGCAGCGCAATGCTCGCGAGCGGATCGAGCGACTCGGCCGGCGTCTGGGGTAGCGACGACGCATCGGGAGCGTCGGAGACCTCGAGCGTGAAGTGCGCGATCGGGCTGAAGCCGTCGAGCCGGTTCGTCTCGGGAAGCAGCGTGCCGAACAGGAACGTCACATCGGTCGGCCCGCCCGGCGCGGGTACTGCGAGGCGAAGGCCCGTTGCGGTCGACGCGTCGGCGACGGTGTAGAGATCGTCGGGATACGGGACTGCCGAGCGCTCCTGCGTTCGGTCGTAGTGGACCTCGGCGTGCGCTCCCGCTGCGGCCGTCTCGAAGAGCAGCAGCTCCGGGCCGGTCGGCCCCTGCCACGACAGACCGCACTGCGCGCCCGACGGCAGATCGCCCACGGGGTTCACCACGACGACCGCCGGCGAGAGCGCATGGGCGGTGACCGGATGCTCGGCCCAGACGGAGCCCGCGCAGTCGAGACGCAGCGTCTGCAGCGCCGCGGCGGGAGCCGCACTCGCGAACTCGAGGCGCAGCCACTCGGTACGCAGGACGTCCGCCGCACCCGCCGCCGGAGCGCTCGAGACGAGCGCGGGGGTACGGACCGGCGCCGTGAAAGTACGCGTGTCTGCGTGTGCTTCTTCCTGCCCGCTGCGCAGGAAGCGCGCACTCGCAACGAGCGTCGCTGCCGCGCCGTCGGCGACGGCGACGCTTCCGGTGACACCACGGCCTGTGACTGAGAAGGCGTCGGTCACCGCAGCGCCGTCGAGCGTGACGACGAGGGATCCCGGAACGAGATCCGGGCCGAGGACGATCTCGAAGCGTGCGAGCCCGCCGGCGAACGCGGGAGATCCAATCTGCACCGGGCCGGCCGCTGGTGTGCAGGCCGCCGCCACGGCCGCGAGCGCTGCAAAGAGGACGGCGGCGACCCGGCGCTGGAGATCCCGGACGCTTCCCCGATCGCGCTGCATCTGCATGCTCCGGCCTCCGCTTTGCATCCCACGCCGCCGGGACGGATGATCCTATCACACCACGCCGGCCCTCGGGCCGCACCCGCCGGGAGGGGACATGCCTCGAGCCCGCGCCAGCCTCGCCCGTCTCGCGCTCGGCCTCGCCCTGCTTGCGCTCGCGACGACCGCAGCCGGCCCCGTTCTGATTCACGCCGGTGTCGCCTCTGCGCTGCCGGGATTCCGCATCTTCAGCCTCGGCCTGCTCGCGAGTCTTCCCGCGCTCCTCTTCTCACTCGCTGCGCTCGTACGAACGCGCGGGGCGGCAGGGCGGCCGGGACGAGCGCACGCGCTCTGCGCTGCCGTCGTCTCGGCTTCGCTCGTCGCGCTTCTCATCGCCCTCGCGCTGCCGGCACGGCGCGTACCCGCCATCCACGACGTCACGACCGATCCCACCGATCCTCCCGTCTTTGCGCCGGTCGAACGCCCGATCGGGAGCCCCGCACAGGGCGGATACCCGCCCGAGAACGCCGTGGTGCAGCAGTCTGCGTATCCAGAGCTCGCACCGATCCACGTGTCCCTGCCGCCGCCGCAGGCCTTCGACGCAGCAGGGCGAGCGGCAACCGCGCTCGGCTGGGAGATCGTTCGCTCCGATCCGGAGACGGGAACGATCGAGGCCACTGCGACCTCGCGCGTGTTCCGCTTCGTCGACGATGTCGCGATCCGCATTCGAGCCGACGGCGAGGGCGCGCGGGTGGATCTGCGCTCGTGCTCGCGGGTCGGCAAGAGCGACATCGGCGCCAACGCCGCGCGAATCCGCGCCTTCGCCGAGCGGCTCGGTGGCGAAGGCTGATCGGCGTCCGAATCTTGCGAGCCGGCCGCCCGCGCCGCGCCTAGCCTCGAGAGCAATGGATCTCGACACCAGCCGCTGCTACCGCGCGATCTCGACCCGCGATCGACGGTTCGACGGGCGCTTCTTCACCGCCGTGCTGACCACGGGCATCTACTGTCGCCCCGTCTGCCCGGCTCGCACGCCGCGCGCCGACAACGTGCGCTTCTACCGCTCGGCGGCCGCCGCCGAAGAGGCTGGCTTTCGTCCCTGCCGCCGCTGTCGGCCGGAAGCCGCTCCGGGATCTCCCGCGTGGATCGGCAGCCCGGCGCTGGTAGCGCGGGCCCTGCGTCTGATCGCCGACGGAGGGCTCGATCGCGCAGACCTGCCCGCTTTCGCCGAGCGCTTCGGAGTCGGCGAGCGGCAGCTCACGCGCCTCTTTGCAACGCACGTCGGTGTTGCTCCCGGCGCCGTCGCGCGATCGCATCGCAGCGCACTCGCGCAGCGCCTGCTCGCCGACACCGCGCTGCCCGTCTCGCAGGTGGCGATCGCCGCGGGCTACGAGAGTCTGCGGCAGCTCAATCACGATCTGCGCCGGCGCACCGGACAGACGCCGACGAGCCTGCGCGCCCGCAGCAGGGGGCGTGCGGCGCCGGACCCCGGCAAGGGTCTGACGCTTCGCCTGGCGTGTCGTCCGCCCTTCGACGTGACGTCGCTGCTGCGTTTCCTGGCGCTCCGGGCCATTCCTGGCGTCGAAGCGGTGAGCGACGCCGGCTACTGGCGTACGGTCCGCTCCGGCGACAGCGCCGCGACCATCGGCATTCGCCCGGGCGACGACGACGCCTCCGTCATGCTCACGGTGGACGCGCCCGCTCCCGAAGCGCTCGCCGGATTCGTCGCGCGCGCGCGGTGTCTGTTCGACCTCGACGCCGATCCGCTCGCGATCTCGGCGCATCTGCGGAGCAGCCCGCAGCTCGCGCCGCTCGTCGCACGCAGGCCCGGCCTTCGTGTCCCAGGCGCGTGGGACCCGTTCGAAGTGGCCGTCCGCATCGTGCTCGGCCAGCAAGTGACCGTCCGCGGCGCGACGACGCTCGCCGGACGCCTGGTGGCCCTGCTCGGCGAGCGAGCTTCGGGAGCCGCCTGCGGCGCACTCACGCACCTGTTCCCACTCCCCGAAGCAGTCGCTCGCGCGGATCTCGTCCGCATCGGCCTGCCGCGCGCACGGGCACGGACGCTGCACCGACTCGCGGGCGGCGTTGCATCGGGTGAGATCGAGCTCGTCGCGCCGCGCGGCGTCGACGACCTCGTCACTCGCCTGACGGCCATCCCGGGGATCGGCGACTGGACGGCTCAGTTCATCGCGCTTCGCGCCTGCGGGGAGCCCGACGCGTTTCCGGCTGGGGATCTCGGCCTGCGCCGCTCGGCCGCGGCCGATGGTGCGCTGCTCTCGCCGGCAGCGCTGCTGCGCGAGTCCGAAGCGTGGCGCCCGTGGCGCGCCTACGCCGCGATCCATTTGTGGACCCAGGGAGGAGCGCGATGACTCTCACGTACTCTCGCTTCGCGACACCCCTTGGCGACGTGCGCCTCGCACGCTGCGAGGACAGCATCGTCGGCCTCGCGTTCGACGACGCATGGCCTCGCGTCGAGCGAGCGCTCGTGCGGCGCTACGGAACGTTCCGCGCCGCATCCGCTTCGAGCCCCGACGTCGCCGCGACGCTACGCCGCTACTTCGAAGGAGCCCCGGACGCGCTCGCCGAGCTGTCGATCGATCCCGGAGGCACCCCGTTCCAGCGCGCGGTCTGGGCCGCGCTGCAGCGCATTCCGGCCGGGCGAACGACATTCTACGGCGCCATCGCACGCGCGATCGGCGCGCCGGGCGCTGCGCGCGCCGTCGGCGCGGCCTGTGGCGCGAATCCGATCTGGCTCGTGATCCCGTGTCACCGCGCAATCGGCAACGATGGCCAGCTCGTCGGGTACGCCGGCGGCATCGCCCGCAAGCGCTGGCTGCTGGCTCACGAGGGCGCGCTGCCCTGTGCCGAGCCTGCGAGCACGCGCTCGGCAGTCGCCTTCGCCCAGCGGTAGTCGGCCTTGCCGCTCGGCGAGCGGACGATCTCGTCAACGAACAGCACGCTGCGCGGCAGCTTGAACGCCGCGACGTGCTCGCCCGCGGCGCCGCGCAGCTCGTCGACCGTGACGCTCGCGCCTTCGCGCAGCCGAACGATCGCCGTCACCTGCTGGCCGAAGCGCGGATGCGGCGTCCCCACCACCACGGCGTCATACACCGCGGTGTGATGTTTGAGCGCGTGCTCGACCTCCTCGGCGAAGACCTTCTCTCCGCCGGTGTTGATCGTGACCGAGTCTCGACCGAGAAGGCGCAGCGTACCGTCGGCCTCGATCCGCGCACGATCGCCCGGCACGGCGTAGCGACGGCTTCCGATCTCGGGGAACGTGCGTGCGGTCTTCTCCGGGTCTGCGTAGTAGCCGAGCGGGATCGACCCCTCGCGCGCCAGCCAGCCCTGCTCGGGCGAGCCCGCCGGAAGCACCGACGAGAGATCCTCGCTCAGCACGAGATTGCCGGAAGCGAACGCGAAGTCCCCGGTCGACGTCCGGCCTCCCGGGACCGTCACCTGCGAGGCCTGCGCGCCGCTCTCCGAGGAGCCGAGCGCGTCGAGGATCCGAAGCTCCGGGAGCCTCTCGAGGAACTCGCGCTTCAGAGCGGCCGTCAGGATCGCGCCGCCGGAGGTGAGCATCTGGAGCGACGAGAGGTCGTAGCTGCGCTCGCCGAGCTGATCGAGCAGCGGCCGGCCGAAGGCATCGCCGACGATCGTCATGACGTTCACCTTTTCGCGCTCGACCGTCGTCCAGAGATCGTTCGCGTCGAGATGCCTCGGCTGCGACTGCACGACGACCGTCCCACCCGAGTTCCAGAAGCTGAACGCCGCCCAGTGCGCGGCGCCGTGCATGAATGGCGGAGCGGGCAGCGCACGCAGCGGCGCATCCTTCGCGCGCGTGACGATCTCCTCGACGCTGCTCTTCGGTTGCAGGCCCGAGAGCGCCGCACGGTAGATGTCCTCCTGTCGCCAGAGAACCCCCTTCGGCATTCCGGTCGTTCCGCCGGTGTAGAGGATGTAGAGGTCATCGGGGCAGAGCGCGGGCGGCGGGTCGGGGCGCGCGGCCGCGAGCGCCTCCTCGTAGTCGAGCGCGCCCGGCAGGAGATCGGTGTCCGATTCGTCCGCGACCTGGAGCCACAGCCGCACCTTCGGCAGGCGGGCCCGCAGGTGGGCGAGCGTTCCGGCGAAGCTCGCATGGAACACGACGGCGCGTGCATCGGAATTGGTCAGGAGGTAGAGCAGCTCTTCCTCGACGTAGCGGTAGTTGACGTTGAACGCTGCAGTGCGCGCCTTGTAGGCGCCGAGCATCCCTTCGAGGTACTCGTTGCCGTTGTACAGGTAGAGGGCGACGTGGTCCTGTCCTGATTCCCAGTTGCGAAGGCGACCGCGCTCGGTGTGGCAGCCGAGGCCGTGCGCTCGAAGGACCGACGCGAGCCGCCGCGTGCGGTCGGTGACCTCCGACCACGTGAGACGCCGGTCACGAAAGACGAGGCACTCACGGTCCGGAACCGCCCGCGCGATCGCCTCGTGGATGTGGCCGAGATTCAGGCAGGTGTCCATGCCGCACGTCTCCCCATGGCGCGCACCAGCGCGCGAGCGCCGAGGAGAGTCGCCTCGACGCGATCGTGTGTCGATCCTTCCGCCGCGAAGCTGCCGTCGGCCTCCTGCTCCGCGAGCAGATCGCTCGCGACGCGTTGCGTGTCGGTCAGCGTTCCAGGAAGCGTGCGCACGTCGCCGACCAGGAGCGCGCGCGCGGCATCGAGGGGTCGCAGGCGACCACTACGCAGGCCCTTCTCGAGTGCCCGACCGCACCACTGCAGCGCCTCGTCGGCGAGCTCGCCGCCACCGTTCGAACACAGGTGGGTGTACGCCGTCAGCGATCGCCAGTCACCCGTCTCGAGCAGATCCGGCGTGAAGCAAGAAGTGAGGTACGCCTCGGCGCGCTCGAGCGTACGCGGGCTGCCGCACGGAAGCTTCGCCAGATGGCCCGCGAGCATGCCGGTCAGAAAGATCGGATCGGCGTCCTCGGACGCGAGTCCCTCCTCGCGTGGTGCGCGCCACGCGCCGTCGTCCCCCTGCGCCGGGCCGAGCCACGCCGCGACTCCTTCGACGATTGGACCCCGTCGAATCCGGGCCTCGTCGAGCACGCCGAGCGCCTCGAGCGCCCCCGCAACGGTCCCCGCGCCCGGCCGCACCGGTGAGGGCAGTGTGAGCCGCGCAAACCCGCCGTCGGCACACCGCCAGGCGGTGAGCACCGCTTCGACGCGGCGCCGGGAGCGATCGTCGCCGAGCAGCGCATCGAAGCGCTCCCGCGCGAGGACGCTGCCCTTGGCCTCGACGAAGCCCCGCGCCCTCTCGAGGGCGAGCTCGACCGCAGAACCGGCGCTCACGATCACACCCGAAGCACCAGCCCCGAGAGGTACGTACCCTCGGGGTGGTCGATCGAGACCGGGTGATCGCTCGGCGCCGACAGCGTCGCGATCACCTGCGCGTCGCGACCTGCATCGAGGCACGCGCCGAATGCGATCTGACGAAAGAGCGTCGCATCGATGGCGTGCGAGCACGAGAACGCGAGGATGAAGGCTCCCGGCATTGCCCGGCGCAGCGCGTGGAGCAGCAGATCCTTGTGTGCGCGCGACGCGCGAGCGACGTCGCTCTTGCGCCGCGCGAGCGGCGGAGGATCGAGCACCAGCAGGTCGTAGCCCGCATCGTCCCGCCGAACGAACTGGAATCCGTCGCCTTCGACCAGCCGAGGCTCGATCGCGATCGCGTTCGCCGCGAAGTTCCGCCGCGCCGTCGCGAGCGCGCTGGCCGACGAGTCCACGAGCGTCACGCTCGATGCGCCCCCGAGCGCAGCCGCGACGGCGAAGCCTCCGGTGTACGAGAAGAGGTCGAGGACACGCCGGCCAGGCGCGAGTCGTTGCACGAGATCGCGCGCGTCGCGCTGGTCGAGATAGAAGCCGGTCTTCTGGCCGTGCTCGAGGTCGATCTCGTACCGACGTCCGCGTTCGCGGACCACGAGTGGCCGCGGCGGCGTTGGCCCCCAGAGCACCTGCTGCACCGGCTCGAAGCCGTCGCGTCGGGCGGCCGCCGCGTCGTCGCGGCGAAACCCGGAGCGAGCGCCGGTCGCCTCCCGCAGTGCCTGTGTCACGAGCGGCGCGCGAGCGCTCATCCCCGCGCCCGAGCAGCGGACGACGAGGGCATCTGCATAGCGATCCACCACGAGCCCCGGAAGCCCGTCGCCCTCGGCGTTCGCGAGGCGCACTGCGTCCGTTCCCGCGAGCAGTGGGTCTGCCGCACGGCGTGCGCTCGCGACGGCGATGCGATCCGCCAGGCACGCATCACCCGGCGGCTCCTTTCCAAAGGCCAGCAGGCGCACACGGATCTGAGACGCCGGCGCAAAGTGGCCGAAGCCGAGCGCTTCGCCCTCGGCCGAGACGACACGCACCCAGTCGCCCGGCGCTGGATCGCCGCTGACGTGGGCGACGGCGCCCGAGAGCAGCCACGGGTGCCGCCGCCGCACGGAGCGGTCGCGACCCGGCGCGAGGACGACGTCGAGCATGCAGCCACGTTCGTCCATCCTCGTCGCCGCGTCCAGCGTCCGGGCCGCCGGCGGCGCGCGTGCTAATCCCTCGAGAGCGCGCCGAGAGCGCGCCGGAGACCCGATGTCCGCCACACCCCAGCGCCGCTCCAACCGCCTCGCGGGCGAGACGAGCGCGTACCTGCTGCAGCACCGGTTCAACCCCGTCGACGGGTATCCGTGGGGCGAAGAGGCGCTCGCGCGTGCACGAGACGAGGACCGCCCGCTCCTCGTCTCGATCGGCTACAGCGCATGTCACTGGTGCCACGTGATGGAGCGCGAGTCGTTCGAGGATGCCGGGACGGCCGCGGTGATGAACCGTCACTTCGTGAACGTCAAGGTCGACCGCGAGGAGCGTCCCGACGTCGATCAGCTCTACATGGACACCGCCCTTCGCATGATGGGGAGCGGAGGCTGGCCGCTCACGGTCTTTTGCACACCCGACGGCAGGCCCTTCTACGCCGGGACGTACTTTCCGCCGCGACGGGCCTACGGCCGGCCGTCGTTCGTCGAGGTTCTCGAAGCCGTCGCGGACGCGTACCGAACGCGGCGCCAGGAGATCGAGCGCAGCGCCGGGCAGATCCTCGACCTGCTGCGCGAGAGGCCTACCGGCGTCGCGCGTGAGGTGCCTGGCCGACATACGTTGGTGTCGGCTGCTCGCCGTCTGATGGAGGGTGCCGACCGCGAGCGCGGCGGATTCGGCGACGCGCCCAAGTTCCCGACGCCGACGAGCCTCGACGTGCTGCTCGCCGCGTGCGACGTCCTGCCAGACGATGCGGCGCGCGACGCGCTCGCGCACGTGGTCCACTCCTGCCGCGAGTATGCACGGCGCGGTCTGTTCGACCAGATCGGCGGCGGCTTCCATCGCTACTGCGTCGACGGTCACCTGACGATCCCGCACTTCGAGAAGATGCTCTACGACCAGGGCCAGCTCGCTCGCACCTTTGCCGAGGCGTGGCGGCGTTCGGGCGGTCTCGACGAGGACCTCGTCTGGCCCGTACGCGAGACGGTGGCGTACCTCCGGCGCGAGATGGCGGCGCCGGACGGCGGCTACTTCGCGAGCCAGGATGCCGACAGCGAGGGTGTCGAAGGGCGCTTCTTCGTCTGGACGCCGGGTGAGATCGAGGCCGCTCTCGGCCGCGATCGCGCCGCGGCGTTCTGCGCCGCGTATGGGGTCACGCCCGAGGGCAACTTCGAGCACGGAGCGACGCAGCTCGTCGACGCCGCACGCGCGCCGCGCGAGCGCTTCGCAGACGACCGCGCGCGGCTCCTCGAGACGCGCGGGCACCGCGTCGCACCCGCGACGGATCGCAAGCGCGTCGCGGCCTGGAACGCTCTCGTGATCTCCGGGCTCGCGCGCGCCGGCAGCCTGCTCGACGACGACGCGATGCTCTCGGACGCCGCCGCGACGGCGGACTTCGTGCTGCAGCGGATGCGAACGGACGACGGACGGCTGCTCCGAGTGTACGACGCGGGGGTCGCGCGCGTTCCGGCCTTCCTCGACGACTACGCCGGGATGCTCGAAGCCTGTCTCGACCTGCTGCGCGCTGGAGCAGGAGATCGCTACCTCGGCGCCGCGCTCGGCTTTGCGCGTGAGATCGCGACACGGTTCTACGACGAGACCGAAGGCGACCTCTTTCTCACGTCCGCGGACGGCGAGCGGCTGGTCCATCGCCCGCGCTCCGAGCAGGGCGGCGCAACGCCCGATGCGACCGGACAGGCGGTGCTCGGCCTGCTGCGCGTCGCTGCGCTCTGTGGTGACGCCGAGCTCCTCGCCGTCGCCGATCGCGTCCTGCGAACCCACGCCTTTGCGCTCGAGCGCTTGCCGCACGCGTCGCCCGTGCTCGCGTGCGCCGCCGCGCTCGCGGACGAGGGCGTCGGCGTGGCCGTCGTCGTGGGCGATCCGCTCGATCCGCGCACGCGCGCACTTGCCTCGCGCGCTCGCCGCGTCCTCGCTCCCGAAGACGCCGTGATCGTTCGCGCACCGGGCCAGGTGCCGGCCGGAATCGACCCTGCCTTGCTCGAGGGCCGCTCCCTCGTGAGCGGCGGGAGCGCCGCCTACGTGTGTCGTGGCCGGCGCTGCTCGCTGCCGGTCACCGACCCCGATGCGCTCGCGTCCGCCGTGTCGTCGATCGGGAGCGGCAGCGGTCCCTCGTAGCGCTGCACGCTCCGCAGCAGCAGATAGCCCGACGTGTTCGAAGTCGGCACCGGCGCTTCGTCGAAGCGCTGACGCACCCAGCCGCGAAGCGCCGCCATCACGGCGCCGTGGCTCACGATCACCACCTCTTCACCGAGGTGTGCGCTCGCGATGGCGTCGAGCGCTCGTCCCGCACGCTGCGCGACCTCGGCGAGCGTCTCGCCGCCCGGCGGCCGGTGCGCCCAGCGCCCTGCTCCGCTCGCTGCCGGATCGGCGCCGTAGTCGGCATACGGCCGGCCGCGCAGCTCGCCAAAGTCCTGCTCGCGAAGGTCTTCGACGATCCGCGGCTCGAGGCCGAGAGCGGCGCCGACGAGGCGCGCCGTCTCGATCGCACGAACGAAGGGGCTCGCGTAGAGCGCCACTGGATCGATGCGGCCGAGCAGGCGTCGGCCCGTTCGCAGCGCTTCCTCGCGCCCTCGCGCCGTCAGCGGCTCATAGGGACCGTGCGTGAAGCGGCGCTCCGCGTTGGCGACGCTCTCCGCGTGCCGGATGAGGACGAGGCGTGCCATGGCTCGAACTCCTTGCACGTATCAGGATTCCCGTGGCACGCTGAATCCGCAACGTCGCCGGGACGCACCGGCTGCTACCGTCGGCGGTCCCCGGCGCGCCCTGCCCCGAAGGAGGTCCATGGACTTCGAACCTTCCGAGAAGACCCGGCAGGTCCTCGCGCAGCTCGAGCGCTTCATGCAGGAGCACGTCTATCCCGCCGAACGACCGATCTACGAGCAGATCGAGAAGTCGGGAGATCCACACCACGAACCGCCGCTCTGGCGCGAGCTGGCCCAGAAGGCGAAGGCGATCGGCCTCTGGAATCTCTTCCTTCCCGACACGGAGCACGGCGCAGGGCTCACCAATCTAGAGTACGCGCCGCTGTGCGAGGTGATGGGTCGAAGCCCGATCGCTCCGCGCATCTTCAACTGCCAGGCTCCCGACACGGGCAACATGGAGATCCTCGCGCAGTTCGGAACGCCCGAGCAGAAGCAGCGCTGGCTCGCGCCGCTGCTCGAGGGCGAGATTCGTTCGTGCTTCTCGATGACCGAGCCCGAGGTCTCGAGCGCCGACCCGACCCAGCTCCAGTGCCGGGCCGTCCGCGACAAAGATCACTTCGTGATCGACGGCCACAAGTGGTTCACTTCGGGCGCGATCGGCGCGTCCGTCGCAATCGTCATGGCCGTGACCGATCCGGACGCGCCGCCGTACGCCCGCGCGAGCATGATCCTCGTTCCTACCGACACACCCGGCTTCCGCATCGAGCGCGCCGTGTCGGTGATGGGCCACGTCGGCGGCGGGGGTCACTGCGAGATCCGCTACGAGAACTGTCGGGTACCCGCCTCGAACCTGCTCGGCCCGCTCCACGGCGGCTTCATGATCGCGCAGGCGCGGCTCGGGCCGGGGCGGATCCATCATTGCATGCGCGCGCTCGGCATGGCCGAGCGCGCCTTCGAGCTGATGTGCCGCTACGCGAACACGCGCAGGGCCTTCGGAAGCGCACTCGGCGACAAGCAGTTCGTGCAGGAGTGGATCGCCACCTCGCGCATGGAGCTCGACCAGGCGCGGCTGCTCACGCTCTACGCCGCGTGGAAGATGGACACGTACGGCAAGGACCGGGCGCGACAGGAGATCTCGATGATCAAGGTCGTCGCGCCGAACGTCTGCATGAACGTCCTCGACCGTTCGATCCAGTCGATGGGTGCGCTCGGCGTGTCCGACGACACGCCGGTCGCGGCGTTCTGGCGCAACGCGCGTGCTCTGCGGATCGCCGACGGTCCGGACGAAGTACACAAGATGGTGATTGCACGACGAGAGCTGAAGCGCTTCGCGTGACGGGGCGCGCTGTCCGGCACGCCCTCGCACTCGCCCTCGTGCTCGCCGGCTCGATCGGCTGCGAGCGCCTGATCGACGCTCGGATCGAGCGCAACCTGACGCGTGCGCAGACGGGGCTACCGGACGAACCCGGCCTTCACGTCGTGCTGTGCGGGACCGGATCGCCGATCGCCGATGCGAGCCGCGCGGCGGCATGCACGGCCGTCCTCGCCGCCGGCCAGTTCCTTCTGGTCGACGTCGGCCCGGGGGCGTGGGAGAGCGCCGATCTCGCGAACCTGCCGCTGGCCCGGCTCTCGGGTGTCCTGCTCACGCACTTCCACTCGGATCACATCGGCGACCTCGGCGAGGCCATGACGGGGAGCTGGATCGCGGGGCGCACACGCCCGCTCGACGTCTACGGTCCGGCCGGGACGGCGGAGGTCGTTCGCGGCTTCGAGGCGGCGTACGCACGCGATGCCGACGCGCGAACGCGCCACCATGGAGAGCAGGCCATGCCGCGCGCGGCCGCCGGTGCGGTCGCGCACGAGATCGCGCTGGACGCCGATGACCCGGCGCTTCCCGCCGTCGTCGTCCTCGAGCGCGACGGCCTGCGGATCACCGCGTTCGCAGTGGATCACTCTCCCGTCCGGCCCGCCGTCGGCTACCGCTTCGACTATCGCGGGCGATCGGTCGTCGTGACGGGCGACACGAAGAAGAGCCAGGGCGTCGCGAGCCATGCCCTTGGCGCCGACCTGCTGATCCACGAAGCACTGCTTCCCGACGCCGCGCTGCGGGCCTCGGCCGTGGCGGGTCGCCTCGGTCGCGGGCGGCTCGCGAAGCTCGCCTCCGACATCCCCGGCTACCACACCTCGCCGGTCGAGGCGGCGCAGGTCGCGCAGGCAGCCGGCGCCAAGAAGCTCGTGCTCACACACCTCGTCCCGGGCCCGAACGACTTCTTCGCACGCCGCCTGTTCCTGCGCGGCGTCGGCGAGGTGTACGGCGGCGAGGTGGTGCTCGGCGAGGACGGGATGCGCTTCGACCTCGCGCCGCAGCCGTGATCAGCGCACGACCGCGCCGGGGTCTCGGCACAGATCCTTGGCGAGGTTCTTCTGGTGCGCCTCGAGCGTGCCGCCGCCGATCTCGAGCAGCTTCGCGTCGCGCCAGAGGCGCTCGACCACGTATTCGCCCATGTATCCGTAGCCGCCCAGCACCTGGATCGCGGCGTCCGCGGCGCGCTTACCGGCCTGCACCGCGAAGAGCTTCGCAGCATCGGCGTCTGCTCGGTGGCCAGTCGTGGTGAGATCGATTCGCCGCGCCACGTCATAGACGAGCGTTCTCGCCGCGCGGTAGGCCGCGTAGTTCTCGGCGATGTGTCGCTGGATCTGCCCGTGCTCGCGCAGCGGAACGCCGAAGCTCTTTCGCTCGTTGGCGTAGGCCACCATCACCGCGAGACAGCGCTGCGCGATCCCCGTCGCCATCGCTGCGAGCGTGAGCCGCTCGGCCTCGAGGTTCCGCATCATGTGCCGGGTGCCCTCGCCTTCCTCGCCGAGGCGATTCGTCACTGGAACGCGGACGCCGTCGAAGACCAGCTCGGCGGTGAACGACGCGCGCATGCCGAGCTTGTCCTTCCACTTCTGTCCGAGTCGAAAGCCGGCCGCTCCCTTCTCGACGAGAAACGAGCTGACGCGTCCCGGCTCGGTCGCGGCGTACACGATGAAGGCATCGCCGAGCGTGTTCTCGTCGATCCCTCCGTTCGTGATGAACGTCTTCGTACCATCGATGACGTAGTCGACGCCCTCGCGCCGGGCCCGCGTTCGCATCGCGAGAACGTCCGTTCCGACCGACGGCTCGGTCATGCACATGCCGCCAACGATCGTGCCCGCCGCGGCGCGTGGCAGCAGACCCTTTCTCTGCAGCTCGTTTCCGTTCACCGCGAGGTTCTGCGCGAACAGGATCGAGTGCGCGAGGACGGCGAGCCCAAAGCCAGGGTCGGAGGTCGAGAGCGCTTCGCAGACCTGTACCGCCGCCACCGCATCCATTCCCGCGCCGCCGTACTCCTCCGGCAGCGTGACGCCGAGAAGGCCCACCTCGCCCGCGCGGCGAAAGAGCGCGAGGTTGAAGCGCTCGGAACGATCGTGCTCGGCCGCCTGCGGCTCGACCTCGCGGCGGACGAACTCGCGCAGCGTCTCGCCGAGCAGCGCGTGCTCGGGAGTCGGCGAGAAGAGATCGAGCGAGCGAGACGAAGTGTCGGGGGGGACGGACATCGAACCCTCTGCCACGGGGCTAGCCGGGAGGGCGCCCCAAGAAGTCGAGAATAGCGGTCTCGACGACGTCGCGGCGCTCGAGATGGAGGAAGTGTCCTGCGTCCTCGACGATGCGCGTCTCGAGCCCGCCCGTGTAGGCCGATTCGATGCCGTCGAGACTCTCGAGCCCCATGCAGCCGTCGCGGGCGCCGTGCAGGTAGAGCGTCCGCACGGGAACCTCGGCTCCGAGCGCGCGCATCTGATCGGCGGCGAGCGCCGGATCCTGCAGGCGCGGATCGAACGTCGCGCGGTAGTAGCCGAGCGCGGCAGCAAGCCCTCCGGGTGCGCGCAGGGCTCGCTTGACGCCGTCGAGATCATCGGCCCGTGGCTCGTAGCCCGGCGACCAGTCGCGCCACAGCCGCTCGACGAACGCGAAGTCGTCGGCTGCGACGACCGCGTCCGCGAGGGGCGTCTGGAAGAAGAACATGTACCAGGAGCGCTTCTGCTGCGCGTAGCTCGTGGTGAGCGCGAGGCCCGCGCCGCGGTGGGGAACGGCGAGCGTCACGAGACGTCGAACGCGCTCGGGCGCGAGGATCGCGGCGCCGTGCGCCGCGAGCGCGCCCCAGTCGTGTCCGATCACGACGGCGTCGGAAGCGCCGAGCGCGTCGACGAGCTCGATCACGTCGCGCGCGAGCACGGCCGCCTGGTACCGGCCGTCGGCGGGAATCGCGGTCGGCGCGTAGCCGCGCATCCACGGCGCGACTGCTCGCCATCCGGCCTCCCCGAGCCGCGGCAGCAGGTAACGGAAGGTGCGAGCCGAGTCGGGAAACCCGTGCAGACACAGCGCCAGCGGTCCGCGCTTCGGTCCGCATTCGAGCAGGGCGAACTCGAGGCTCTTCGTCCGAATGACTGATTCGCGCAGCGATCCCATGGGGCTGCCACGCTACGCGTGCGCGCAGGCCCCGTCAATCGGCCTCAGGCCGGCGCCATCGCCTCGAGCACGTACTCCGCGATCGAGCGCCTCACTGCAGCCGGCGTCGAGTAGAAGACGAGGCCCAGATCGGGCGGGACCTGGTACGCCACCTCGGCGGGCGTCCACACGCTGCCGGCACGCGGCAGCGGAAACTCGATCTCGACCTCGGTTCGCAGCGTCACGGGCTCGGTGCAGCGCAGCAGACATCCATTCTCAGAGAGGGAGAGCAGCGCACCCGTCCACTCGCGCCCGTCTCGCCGGCAGCGCGCCGCGAGGTGCGTCGGAACGCGAGGCGTGCTCCGCGGGCTCTCCTCGAGCACGAGCTGAACCAGACGGTAGAGCTCGTGCAGACCCGCGGGGCGCGCGACCGCGCCAGCGATGCGCGGATCGACGCCGCTCACGCCGTGGCGTCCCGTGAGGAGGATGATGGGCACGGTTGCCGCGTCGCCGTCCTCCGGCACCTCGCCGAGCCGCCGCTCGTCGACGATGCGAAGGTCGGGACGGCGCCGTCCGATGCTCGGCGGGAGCTGCGAGAGCTCTTCGACGCCGGCGATGCGATAGCCCATCCGCGTCAGAACCGAGCGGGCGAGCGGAGCGAACGCTTCGGGATGCGCGTGCGTCACGAGCAGGCGACGCGCGCAGAGCTCCGGGGGAGTCGGGGGGGCACTCATGGACTGCGTATCGGCGGCGGCAGCTCCGCGATTGAGATGCAGCGATCCGGCAACGAAGTGTCGGCCGTGCGCAGGCGAGCCGCTAGAATGCCGCCGTGGCCCCGGATCCTGAGATCGCAGCGTGGCTGGTGCGGCAGCGGAGCGCCATCGACCGGCGCGTGACGATGCAGCTCGGCGAAAGAGCGCCCGGAGCGGCGACTCCCGAGAGCGAGGCGCTGCGCCGCTTCCGGTCCTTCGCGGCGTCGGCGCTCCTGCGCGGGCGAGCGGTCGAGCCCTCGCTCGACGGGCTGCGAGCGGACGAGGCGCAGGTCTCGGCCCTGCTCGGCGCGTGGTCCGACGCTGCAGCCGACGAGGCCGGGCGGCGCGCCGCCGACGTGCGGCAGGCGCTCGCGCCGCTCGTCTCGCGCTTTCGTGCAGCGCTGCGATCGACGACGCCCGCGCGCCGCAAGAGCGGCGCGCCGCGCACCGCGCGCCGCGCCGTCGTGGCCGCGATCGACCGCATCGCAGATGCCTTTCTCGCGGTCGACGCCCTCTCCGGCCGCATCGTCGACGCCAACCCCGCCGCCGGCGCGCTGCTCGGCACCACGCGCGACGCGCTCATCGACGCGAACCTCGTGGCCTTCGTTCCGGAGAGCGAGCGCGATCGCTGGCAGACGGAGCTCGACGCGGTGAGCGAAGGCAGCGAGCCGCGGCGCTTCGCCGCGCAGCTCCGCGACCGCAGCGGCCTCTCGCTGCCGATCGACGTCCGGGCGACACGACACGTCGCACGCGAGAGCGTCCTCGCGCTCATCGTCGCGCGCCCCGTCTGACGCCCGACGAGAGACGCGCCTCCACCCGGCCGGCGCGCCGCGCACCCCCTGCGCGACGCGCCGCAGCCGCCGGTATACTCGCGCGCCGTGCCTTCTCCCTACCGACACGAGCTGGACGTCGCGCTGGCCGCGGCGCGCGAAGCGGGCGAGATTCTCGCGCGTCACTGGCAGGGGGCGACGCAGAGCTGGGAGAAGGCCAAAGACAACCCCGTGACGCTGGCTGATCTCGAGGCCGATCGCGCGATCGTCGCGCGACTGCGCGACGCGTTCCCGACCGACGCCCTCCTGTCCGAGGAGACCGCGCGCGACGCCTTTCGCTGCGAGCGCCGCCGGGCCTGGATCGTCGATCCGATGGACGGCACCAAGGAGTTCATCGCGCGCATTCCCGAGTTCGCGGTCTCGATCGCCCTCGTCGAGGACAACGAGCCGGTCGTCGGTGTGATCCTCAACCCGGCGGCGCGGATCGCCGTCTTCGCCACGCACGGCGGTGGGTGCTGGCGCGCATCCATCGACGAGGCCGGCGATCGCTCTCTCACCGAAGCCGCAGAGCCCGCGATCGTCTCGCGCTGCGCTCTTCTCGGCGACGCCGTCCTGATCGCGAGCCGCACCGAGATCTCGCGCAATCAGCTCTCATCTTACGCAGGATGGTGTCGGAAGATCGTGCCGGTCGGCTCGATCGCCTGGAAGCTCGCTTGTATCGCCTGCGGCGACGGCGACCTCAACGTCTCGGTCGCCCCGAAGAACGAGTGGGACGTGTGCGCGGGAGACCTCCTCGTCCGCGAGGCCGGCGGTGTCTACTGTGCATTCGACGGATCGCGGCGACGATACAACCAGCCCGATCCGCTGATCGCCACCGCGATGGTCGCCGGCCCGGCGGCGCTGGCCAACGCCTTCTGTGCGCGCAGCCGGCAGGAATCCTGACGTTCAGCCCGCGATCCGGCTCCGAACCGCTTCCTGAACGATCTCACCACGGTGCGTGAGCAGTGGTCCGCGCGTCACCTCGTCGTCGAGATCGAGGTGGAGCTGGCCCTCCTTCAGCAGGTGCAGCAGGAACGTCGTCACGTTGCGGCCGTAGAGCTGGCTCGCGTGGAAGGCGTGCCGGCTCGGAAGTCCGAGCGGCCCGGCGATCGTGACGCCGCCAACCGAGATCTCGCGACCCGGCTGCGTGAGCGCGCAGTTGCCGCCGCGCTCCGCCGCGAGATCGACGATCACCGAGCCCGGCCGCATTCCGGAGACCGTCTCGGCGTCGATCAGAACGGGGGCCGCCTGCCCCGGAACCTGGGCCGTCGTGATCACCACGTCTGCGGCGCGAACGCGCTCGCCGAGCAGGGCGCGCTGGCGGGCGTAGAACTCCTCGCTCTGCGCCTTCGCGTAGCCGCCCTTGTCCTCGGCGTCGGCCGCCTCGATCGGCAGCTCGACGAAGCGGGCGCCGAGGCTCTGGACCTGCTCCTTGACGGCGGGCCGCGTGTCGTACGCCTCGACCACCGCGCCGATCCGCCGCGCGGTCGCGATCGCCTGCAGGCCAGCCACGCCCGCGCCGACGACCAGGACGCGCGCGGGCGTGAGCGTTCCCGCTGCCGTGACGAGCATCGGGAACAGGCGCGGGAGCAGCGACGCGGCGATCAGCACGGCGTGGTAGCCGGCAACGGTCGCCATCGACGAGAGCACGTCCATGCTCTGCGCGCGCGTGATGCGCGGCATCAGCTCGAGCGCGAACGACGTGATTCCCCGCGCCGCGAGACGCTGCGCCAGATCGGGTCGATCGAGCGGGCGCAGGCACCCGATCAGCGTCGCGTTCTCGCGCAGGCGATCGATCTCGTGACCACCGCCGGCGAGCGCTTCGGGCGCCTCGACCTTCACGAGCACGTCGGCGCCGGCGAAGAGCTTCTCGGCGTCGTCCTCGATGCGCGCTCCCGCCTGGCGGAAGGCCTCGTCGGCGATGCCGGCCGCCTCGCCCGCTCCGGCCTGCACGACCAGCTCCACGCCCTTTGCCGCGAGCTGCTTGACGCCTTCGGGCGCGAGCGCCACGCGCCGCTCTCCGGCCGCGATCTCTCTCGGTACGGCGATGATCAAGCACTGCCCTCCGGCCCTGGCGTGCGGCGCAGCATACCCGACGCGGACGACTCAGGTACAGCGCGCGTCGGCGCAGTCACCCGAGAAGGTGGGTGCGGCTTCGAGCGTCCCGCCGTCTCCGCGCACCAGCACGGCGGCCGCCCCCTTGCATCCCTCGCGAAAGACCGTGACGCCCTTGAGCCCCCGCCGCCAGGCGTCGCGGTAGATGGCCTCGATCTGCTCCGGCGTCGTGTCGGCCGGGAGGTTGATCGTCTTCGAGACCGCGTTGTCCACGTGCCGCTGGAAAGCCTCCTGGATCGCCAGGTGCCAGGCCGGCGAGAGGTCCATCGCCGTCGGGAACAGCCGCTTGATCGACTCCGGCGCCGCCGCGACGGCACGCACCGAGCCGCGCGCCCGCACCTCGGCGAGTAGATCCTCGCCGTACGCTCCGGCCTGTCGCAGCGCCGCTTCGAAGCGCTCGTTGGTCTCCGCGAGCCGCTGGCCATCGAGGACGTGCCGCACGAACGAGAGCGCGAAGAAGGGCTCGATGCCCCCGGCACAGCCCGCGAGGATCGACAGCGTTCCGGTCGGCGCGATCGACGTGACCGTCGCGTTTCGCATCCGAAGTCCGCGCGCCTGCGCGCGCGAGCCCGCGAAGTTCACGAAGACGCCGCGCTCCTCCGCGAGCGCCACCGATGCGGCCTCGGCCCGCGCGTGAATGCGCCCCATCACGCGCTCGGCGGTGCGAACGGCCTCGGGCGAATCGTAGGCGATGCCGAGATCGACCAGCAGATCGGCGAAGCCCATGACGCCGAGTCCGATCTTGCGGTTCGCACGGGTGATCGCGCTGATCTCGGGATACGGGTACTCGCTCACCTCGATCACGTCGTCGAGGAAGCGAACCGCCAGCGAGACCGCGGCGTCCAGCCGATCCCAGTCGATCGTGCCGTTCGCGGCGAAGGCATCGAGACGCAGCGAGCCGAGGTTGCACGCCTCCCACGGCAAGAGGGGCAGCTCCCCGCAAGGATTCGTCGCGGCGAGGGAACCGAGCTTTGGCGTCGGGTTCGCGCGGTTGACGGCATCGAGGAAGATCACCCCGGGATCCCCGCTCTCCCACGCGTGACGCGAGATCTCGCGAAGCAGGCCGCGGGCGTCGACGCGTCCGGTCGCACGGCCCGTCCGCGGGCTCACGAGGGGCCACGCCCCCCCGGCCTCGACGGCGCGCCAGAAGGCGTCGGTCGTGGTGACGGAGAGGTTGAAGTTCGTACAGCGGGTCGGGTCTTCCTTCACCGCCACGAACTCGCGCACGTCCGGGTGGTCGACGCGCAGCACGCCCATGTTGGCGCCCCGCCGCCGACCGCCCTGCTTGACGACTCCCGTCGCCGCGTCGAAGACCGAGAGAAACGAGACCGGCCCCGAGGCGATGCCGTGTGTCGCGCGTACCACGTCTCCGGCCGGCCGAAGCCTCGAGAAGTCGAAGCCCGTGCCTCCGCCCGACTGATGAATCCCGGCCATGCGCTTCACGGCCTCGAAGATGCTCTCGAGGCTGTCCTCGACCGGCAGCACGAAGCACGCTGCGAGCTGCCCGACCGGTGTGCCGGCGTTCATGAGAGTCGGCGAGTTAGGGAGGAACTCGCGGCGCGAGAGAGCGCCGCGAAAGCTTTCGGCGAGCGCCGGAAGGTCGACACCGCTCTCGCGCTCGGCCTCGGCTACCGCCCCGGCCACGCGCGCGCACAGCGCCTCGAAGTCCTCGACGAGGACGTTGTGCTCGTCTCGCAGCAGATAGCGCGCCTCGAGCACGCGGCGGGCGTTCTCGCTGAGCCGGGTCATCCGTCCGAAACGTAGGCAGCACCGCTCGTGGCTTCCACACGCCCTCTCGCGCGTCTCCTCGCACGGGTCGTCCTGCCACCCGCATGCGGATCTCGGCAAGCACGCGGGAGACGCTAGACTCCGCGCCCCGAACCCGTCCATCCGACACTCGTCAGGGAGTCCGCGCGTGAGCCAGCCGTCTCGCATCCTCCGCAAGATCACCGGCAACCACCTGGAGGACTTTCGCCTCGGCCAGACCTTCCATCACAAGGGTGGCAAGACGATCACCGAGGGCCTGTTCACGACCTTCACCGAGTTCACGATGACGACCAACCCGCTCGCCAAGAACGCGCGTTACGCGCGCGCCTACGGCTTCCGCGGGCTCGTCGTCCCGCCGGGGCTCACCATGCTGGTCGCGTTCAGCCAGACGGTCGAAGACATCTCCGAGAACGCGCGCGCCAACCTCGAGTACATCGACATGCGCTTCGGCGCGCCCGTCTACGTCGGCGACACGATCGAGGTCGAGACGAAGGTGCTCGGCGTCAAGCCCTCGTCGAGCAATCCGAAGCTCGGCGTCGTCCACGTGCAGTCGACGGCGCGCAAGAACGCAGGAGAGAAGGACGAGGCCGTCGTCATGACCTGGCAGCGCAAGGTGCAGGTCTGGAAACGCGACGAGTCGAAGGCGGTCGACGAGGGCGAGGTCGGACCGGATCCCGTCGCCTGCGAGCTCTGGCTCCCGCCGTACGAGGCCGGCCGCGGCTACGCCGCCCTCACCCACCTCTCGAGCCGAGACACCTATTTCGAGGACTTCGAGGTCGGGACCCGCATCGAGCACTGGCGCGGGCGGACGATGACGACCGAGCACATCCACCTGACGGCCGTCCTCGACAACACGAGTCAGGTCCACTGCAACCAGCACATGATCGACTTGAACCCGAAGCAGTACGTCGGCGGAAAGCTCATCATCTTCGGCGGAATCCCCTTCACGCTCTGCCTCGGCCTCTCGTGCCCGGACGTCCACGACAACGCGCTCGGCGATCTCGTCTACACGACCGGGCGTCACACGGCGCCGCTCTTCGCCGGCGACACCGTATTCGCTGCGACCGACGTCCTCGGAAAGCGCGAACACCCGTCGCGACCCGACGTCGGCATCCTCTCGACCCGACTTCTCGGACACAAGTTCGAGAAGGCCGAAGCGGCGCCGGCGAGCGACGATGCTCCCGCCGGCTACAAGCGCACGCAGATCTTCGAGCTCGACCGGGAGATCGTCGTGAAGCGTCGCAGCCACTACGCGTAGCGAGCGGCACGCGGCGAGCACCACCGCGGACGACCGTGCCGGGGCTCGCTACAGCGCGTCGGCGATCTCGGCGTGGAGCGCGAGGAGACGGGGGATCGTCGCCGGGGGTCGGCGGCCGAGACCACACTCGGTCCCGACGCCGAAGTCGCCGGCAAAGCGTCGCGCAGCGCGAATGCGCCGCTCCGCGCCCGCGGCTCCGTCGGTCAGGTGAACCAGCCCGAGATGCAGGCGCGTCTCGGCACCGAGCGAGAGGCCGGCGAGCGGCGAGAAGTAGGCGGCGTCCGTCCTGCCGCGCGGAACCGGCAGATGGATCCAGTCGATCGGCCGCGCAACGCCCGCCACGACCGCGTTCGCGACGCGGACCAGCTTCGCCGTGTCGTCAGGCTCCTTGAAGTGCGCGTGATCGGCATCGCCGTAGCAGAGGTGAAAGCCGACCTCGACTCCGGGTGGCACGCCATTCGCGAGCCGCACGAGGCGCGAGCAGATCCCGTCCTCGAGTGGCCGGAAGTGTGCTGGACGAAGACCCTCGAGGAGCGCGAACTCGACCGCCACGTCCCACTGGATCGAGAGGTCTTCGTGCGGAATGGCGCGCGCGATCTCGTCGACTTCCGCCAGAAGCGCCGCTTCGTAGGCGGGCTCGACGCGCGGCTGGTCCTCCGGCGCGACGAACCAGGTGACGGGCGCGAGCGGCGTCGGAAGGCTCACCTGGAACCGCAGGTCCCGAGGCACCCGCCCCGCGCGGCGCAGCTCGCCAAGACTCGCATACGACGCGAGTGCCGCCTCGGCGTAGCCGAGCGGGCCGAACGCGAGCGGCGCATCCGCCGCCGCCGGACGCAGCCGAACGTGGCTGCCCGGGGAATACGCTGCCGGATCCGCCGGCACCGCGACTTCGAACGCGGGATGCCGCTGGAAGACCGCCGACTGCCAGCGGATCCAGTTGGCCCGAACCCCCGTCTCGCCGTCCGGAACGCGACGCAGCCTCGGGCCGAGCAGCGCGCTCGCGGTTCGCATGACGTCCTGCGCGCTCGCGAGCGGGACGCTCCCCACGAGATGGATCGTGCCGCGGCGGTCTCCGCCGTCTTCCATGACGCCTCCAATCTGCCTCTCGCCGCACGGTCAGAACGGAATACGCGGCTCGTTCACGATGCGGTCGATACCGCTTCCGGCGAGATTCGCGGGCAGCCTCGCATTCTCGAAGAAGACCGTGTTCCCCTTCCGGTACTGCTTCACCGGCGAGCCGTGCTGCGCGATCTCGAACGTGAAGCGCCGGCACTCCTTGCGGCACCCGAAGACTCCCACCTCGTCCTCCATCCCGTGCTGGTCGCAGGACGCGGCGAGACACAGCCGTGTCGTCGCGATGTATCCGTACGGGGTGTAGAGCGACGCGCGCAGTCCGGACGTCCCGAGATCGAGCGCAATCCCCTGCAGCACGTTGTCGAGCTCGACACGCTCGACGCCCTTGCTGCGCAGGAAGCGCTGATAGAGCGGGACGTCGAGGCTACAGGTCCTGAAGTAGGCCGCCGTCTCGTCGCCGAAGGCATCCGCCAGCGCTGCGAGTCGCGGGCCCCGCTTCATCTTGTGGAGCAGACGTCCGAGGATGGGGCGCAGGCCGGAAAACTCCGTCTCGAGCAGCCGCAGCGTGCCCCAGTCGTTGAACACGACCTCGGCCCCCGGGTGCGCCTCACCGAGCGCTTCGAGCAGCCCGCGCAGGCGACCGAGGCCGCGCTCGGTCACGTACGGCGTCACGAACGTGATGCCGCGCCCCGAAGCCGCGGCGCACACCGCGCGCAGCTCCGCGCGCGAGGGAAGGAGGCGCTCGCAGAACTCGTGCCCGTAGTAGAGCCTCGAGTGGCCGGCCTCCGCTTTCGACGCCTCGCCGGCGCTCGAAACGTACAGCGCCAGCTCGAGGGGCCCGGCGCCGCTCACGAGGCTTGGCGCTCGCGAGCGATCAGCTCCGGGAAGTAGCAGCTCACCATCCGACACGGCCGGCGGTAGACGTGGCTCCGAAGCAGCCGCGCGCGCTCGCGGAAGCATCCGTCCGCGTCCGCGGCGCTCGCCCGGAGCGTCAGCAGCGAGCGGACGAAGCGCACGTCGGCCAGCTTGCGGGGCGTCGGGTTGCCGCGGCCCACGATCTTGAGGTGCGTGACGCCGAGCCGCGAGAGCTCCGGAATCGCGCAGACACCGCAGGGTGAATCGTCCATGTGGACGCGCTCCCAGATCTGCTGTCGTACGACGGGGCTCACGCTCGCGTACTCGTCGCGGCCGGCGTCGTCCCCCGGGTCGGGCTCGACGTGGCAGCGCACCCGGCACGCGAGCATGCACGCGTTCCGGTACGCCTCACCCGGAATCTGGACGTGGTCGTAGGTGCAAAGGCCGTCGACGTTCGGGCAGCGGCCATTGAGGATGAAGACCGCCGACTCGACGCCCGGTGCGCCGCGGACCACCGCTCCGATCTCCGCGATCGTCTGCTGGCGCTCGAGCGTGATGCGCGAGACGCCGAGGTCCTGGAAGAAGCGCGCCGCGGACGAGTTGAGCACCGTGGTTCCCGTGCTCAGGTGCAGGTCGATACCCGGCCTCGCGTCGCGGATCGCGAGCACCAGCGCCGGATCGGCGACGATCAGGCTGTCGACGCCGGCACTGAGCGCGAGATCGACGTACTCGAAGAGCAGCGGATGCTGGACCTGCGTGTAGTAGTGCTCGTTCAGCGCGAGACACACCGGGACCGCCGCGGCGTGTGCGATCGAAACCGTCTGCGCGAGGCTCTCGACCGAGGCCATGCTGGCGATGCGCGCCGAGCGACGGCTCACGGCCGCGATCGTGTACCTGCCGAGCCACGTCTGCGACGACAGCCCGCAGAAGAGCTCGTCGGCGCCCGCATCGATCAGCGCCTGCGCCTCCTCCGGACGATCGACCGGAGCGATGATCTTCATGCCGGACCTCTCGGGCTGCGATCCGACCGCTACGCCTCCGGGTAGGAGTAGCCGGTCGGGTCGCACGCCGTTCGGGGATCGAGCGCCTTCTTGATCCGCTTCTTCCAGACGTGGACGTTGCTCAGCATCGGGCCGAACGCGTCGTTCATGATCGCACCGATGTTCGCGAACAGGCCCGCGCCGCTGCGCGTCTCGAACTGCTTCTGATACGACGTTGCCAGCAGCTCGAGCATGCCCTGCACCGACTTCTCGTCGCGGGGGTCGAAGTGCGGGATCTGCTCGGACAGGTACGCGATGTCGCTGAACGTCCCCCAGTTCGTCTCACCGTTGTCGATGCAGATTCCGCGGTCGGTGAACGTCTTGGTGTGCGCGTACGAGGCGTCGTGACTGAGCCGCGAGACGTCGACCGACTCGTTGAGGTAGTAGCCTTCGAGGATGCCGCCGCTCGGACGGCTCACTCCACGGAAGACGCCGTCGCTGAGGATGCTCGTGCGGAGGAGGGTCAGCGCGTAGCGCGGGTCGGCCTCGAGCGTCTCGGCGCGCTTCCCGCCCGTCCGCGCGAGAACGTCGTGCAGCACACGCTCCTTGTAGTCGAGCTCGCCCTTCGAGTGGCCGGCCAGCAGGAGCGCGATGCCGTTGGTGAAATCACGCTCGAGCAGGCCCGACTGCCACAGCTCCCAGGCCTCCTGGTTCGAGTCGGAGCTCGTGTAGCAGAGGAACGAGCGTGGCATGCGGTTGAAGGTGTGTGCGATGCCCTCCTCCCAGATCGCGCTCACCGCGTCGTACATCTGGTCGCTGGTCGGGAAGGCCGCGAAGCAGGCGCGCAGGCTCTCCGGGAGCTCTCCGCCGTAGGTCGGCGGCAGCCCGCTGCCTTTGAAGACGGCCGGCCCGTGCCACGGGTAGAGCTTCACCGCCACCTTCGTGAACACGCCGAGGCCACCAAATGCGCCGAATACGCCGCGCATGAGGCCGCGCAGGCTCGGTCCTGGGCCGTCTCCACAGAACCATCCAGCCCCCGAGCCGAGCGCCCCGAGGCGCAGGATCTCTCCGGTCGGCAGCACCCATTCGACTCCGAGGACGTTGCGCGAGCTGTATCCACAGCTCGGATTGTCGGGGCCCTCGCCGCCCACCGACGTCGCGCTCGCGAGCGGCGACGCATTCGCCCCTGCGGCATGAACGTGCGCGCGCAGGCCCTTCTTGATCGTCGCGTGGAAGAGCCGGGCGTTGGTCACGTACGGCTCGATCACCGCGATCTTGTTCTTCTCGTCGATCTCGATCACGCGGCCGAGCCGCCGCAGGTCGATCTGGATTCGCCCCGGCCCCCCCTCGCACACGATGCCCGTCGAGAACGCATGGAAGGCGAGCCCACGGCGGTTGCAGACCCGCACGATCTGCTGCACTTCGTCGACGCTCCCCGGCAGCACGACCGCCGCCGGTCGCGGAATGAACTTCTTCTCTCCTCCCGCACCGAGCGCCGTGATCAGCTCCGATAGGAAGTAGAAGGAGTAGCCGTCGAGGATCACAGGGTGGTCGCTGATGAACTCCGGCCCCACCACGTCTTCGAGCGCGCGGTAGGTGTCGCGCGAGAGCGCTCCTGTCTCGTTCGTCGCCGGGTGTCCGCTCACAGTGCCCTCCGTACCAGCTCGATCACGTCGTAGACCGGCAGATCCTTCTGCTTTGCCTTCGCCGACTGCTCGAGGCCGCGGGCGCACCAGGGACATGCGGTCGCGAGGGCGTCGGCCTCGGTCTCGGCCGCCTCGTCGATGCGCTCGCCGGCTGTCCAGGCCGCGAGCTCGGGAAACGCCTCGCGAACGCCGCCGCCCGACCCGCAGCACCAGGCATAGGCCTCCTTACGCTTCATCTCGACGAGCTCGACGCCCGGAATCCGCGCGAGCAGCTCGCGCGGCGGCCGATAGACGCCGTGCGTTCCGCGCCGGAAGGTCTTGGGCGGGTCTCGCAGCACGAGCTGCTGCAGAACCTTCTTCTCTTCGCCCTCCCACGGGATCCACGGCTCGCCGAGCCTGCCGAGATGACAGGGGTCGTGATAGGTGACCCGCAGCGGCACTTCTCGCGTCAGCGCGATCTTGCCGTCGGCCGCGAGCTGGTTCACGTAGTCGGCCACGTGGACGACCTCGAGATCGAGCTCCTTTCCGATCTTCCGGTACAGGACCTCGAACGCATGGAAGCAGTGAGCGCAGGACGTGACGAGCGTCTTCACCCCCGCGGCTTCGAAGACCTTGCGGTTTCGCTCTGCGTACTCGTCGAGTGCGTCCTGGTATCCCATCTCGTAGGCACGCCCACCGCAGCACAGCTCGTCTGCGCCGGCGATCCCGACGTCGACTCCCGCCTGCTGCATCACCTCGATCGCACCACGCGCGATACCCCACTGCGTCTCGTCGAACGAGAGGCGGCACCCCGCGTGGTACGCGACCTGCGCGCGCTCCGTCGCCAGGCTCTTCACGCCGAGCCCGTCCGCCCAGCGACCCCGCTCCTCGCGTGGCCGCAGCACCATGTTGTCCGAGCGGCGCAGGCTCTCGATCAGCCGGTCGAGCGCTGCGAGCGTCTTCCCGTCCTTCACGCATCGCGCGCGAAACTCGAGCATCATCTCGAGCGGCTCGAGCTCCCGGTCCTTCTTGCAGGCCACGTCGCACGCGCCGCAGAGCTGGCACGCGTAGAGCACCTCGAGCAGCTCGGGCGAGTGCTCGACGCGCTTCGACACGAAGGAGAGGGCCGCAACGAAGCGCCCCCCGGCCGAATACGAGTGGAAGCCGTAGCGGCCGATGCTCGGGCAGATCTCCGCCCTGTTCTCGTCGAGCTGCGAGGCGGGTGCGAACTTGCAGTCCGAGCAGCGGCTGCAGCGCGTCATGTCGGCTTCGTAGTCTTCGAGTGCCATGTGAGATCCTCGTCTTTGCCGCGCCCGTCGATGCCGGCGCCGCCGTGCCTAGAAGCAGAGCTTTCCCGGATTCAGAATCCGGTGCGGATCGAAGACGCCCTTCACCTTCTTCAGCACCTCGGTCGTCACCGCATCGCGCCGGTACGCCGCGTCCGCCAGCGCTCCGTAGGGTCGGGAGAAGAAGGCGCCCGCGTCCATCAGGGCCTCGCTCGTCGCGGTGAGCACGCGCTGCACGCTCGTGACCTGCGCTGCGTCGCCGCGGCGGTACGGGAGATCGAATGCGCAGTGGCAGCTCGTCCCCTGTACCGTCGGCTGGAGGTAGACGCCGGCCTCCGCCTCCGGGTAGCGCTCGCGCGCCGCGTGCTCGCGAAAGATCCGCACCATCTCGGGCGTGCGATCGAGCGTCGTGAGAAAGAACAGCTCCTCGCACGCGCCCCGCAGCCGGAGCTTCCAGTACGGCTCCGCCGACGGCCCCGCGAGCACCTCGGCGACGCGTGCCG
>JADLGR010000087.1 GCA_020849175.1 Deltaproteobacteria bacterium | reverse complement strand
GGCCCGAGTGGTCTCTCGGCCGCCTACCACCTCGCGCGGCTCGGCCACGCGGTCGAGGTGCGCGATGCAGGACCGAAGCCGGGCGGGATGATGCGCTTCGGCATCCCGGCGTACCGATTGCCGCGCGCCGTCCTCGACGGCGAGGTCGGCCGCATCGAGCGCATGGGCGTTCGCTTCGTCTGTGACCACACGGTGCGCGACCTCCTTGCCGAGAAGGAACACGGCGGCTTCGATGCGGCCTTCATCGCCGTCGGCGCGCACCTGTCGAAGCGAACCGAGATTCCGGCGCGCGATGCGGGACGCATTCTCGACGCCCTCGGTTTCCTGCGCGACGTCGAGCGCGGGCGCACGCCGCGGCTCGGCCGGCGTGTGGCTGTCTATGGCGGCGGCAATACGGCGATGGACACGGCGCGCACCGTGCTACGCCTCGGCCACGAGCCGATCATCGTCTACCGCCGCGACCGAACCCACATGCCGGCTCACGAGTTCGAGGCCGATGATGCGCTCGAAGAGGGTGTCGCGATCCACTGGCTGCGATCGATTCATTCGATCGAGGGCACGGAGTTCACCGTCGAGGAGATGGAGCTCGACGAGAAAGGGCGCCCGCGCGGCACGGGTCGCTTCGAGACGCTCGAGGCCGACGACCTCATCCTCGCGCTCGGACAGGAGACGGATACCGGCCTGCTGCAGGGGATCCCGGGCGTCGCCTTCGAGCCGGACGGCACCGTGCGGGTCTCGCCGAGCTTCATGACCGGGCACCCGGGCCTGTTCGCAGGCGGAGACATGGTGCCGGCCGAGCGGACGGTCACCGTCGCGGTCGGTCACGGCAAGAAGGCCGCGCGACACATGGACGCGTATCTGCGCGGCACCACGTACACCAGGGCCGCACGCCCCGAGATCGCGACGTACGACAAGCTGCACCTCTGGTTCTTCGCCGACGCCGCGCAGAAGCAGCAGCCGGAGGCTCGCCTCGGGCCGCGGCTCTACTCGTTCGACGAGGTCGTCCGCGGCCTCGAGCAGGACGAGGCGATCTTCGAAGCGCGGCGCTGTCTGTCGTGCGGCAACTGCTACGAGTGCGACGGCTGCCTCGCGGCCTGCCCGGAGCAGGCGGTCGTGAAGCTCGGCCCGGGCCGGCGCTACCGCTTCGAGTACGAACGCTGCACGGGCTGTGCGATCTGCTTCGAGCAGTGTCCGTGTCACGCGATCGAGATGATCCCGGAGCCGGCGCCCCGAGAGCGGGAAGACTGATGGACGAGCCTCGCGTCGCGATGCTCGAGGGCAACGAGGCGTGCGCCCACGTCGCATACCGACTGGCCGAGGTCTGCGCGATCTATCCGATCACGCCGTCATCGCCGATGGCCGAGCTCGCCGACCAGTGGGCGAGCGAGGGGCGGCCGAACCTCTTCGGAAACGTCCCCGACGTGATCGAGATGCAGAGCGAGGCCGGCGCAGCGGGCGTGGTCCACGGCTCGCTCCAGGCGGGAGCCCTGACGACGAGCTTCACGGCGTCGCAGGGCCTGCTGCTGATGATCCCGAATCTCTATCGCATCGCGGGAGAGCTGACGCCGGCCGTGATCCACGTGGCCGCGCGCGCTCTCGCGACGCACGCCCTCTCGATCTTCGGGGACCATCAGGACGTGATGGCGGTTCGGAGCACGGGCTGGGCGCTGCTCGCATCGGGCTCGGTGCAGGAGGCGCACGACTTCGCGGCCGTGGCGCACGCGGCGACGCTCGAAGCACGCATCCCATTCCTGCACTTCTTCGACGGCTTCCGCACCTCGCACGAGATCAGCCGCGTGACGCTCCTCTCGGACGACGACCTGCGGGCGCTGGTCGACGACGCGCTCGTGATCGCGCACCGAGGCCGCGCGCTCGATCCGGACCACCCCGTGATCCGCGGCACGGCACAGAACCCGGACGTCTACTTCCAGGCCCGCGAGGCCGTGAGCCCGTTCTACGCCCGCGTCCCGGCGGTCGTCGAAACGGCCTTCGAGCGGCTCGCGGAGCGAACGGGTCGTCGCTACGGCCTCTTCGATCTCTTCGGCGCGCCGGAGGCGGAGCGCGTGATCGTGCTGATGGGCTCGGGCGCCGAGACGGCGCGCGAGACGGCTGACTGGCTCACCGCGCGCGGCGAGCGCGTCGGCGTGCTGCAGGTGCGGCTCTTCCGCCCGTTCTCGGCCGAGCGCCTGCTCGCCGCGCTGCCGCCATCCGTTCGCGCGATCGCGGTGCTCGACCGGACGAAAGAGCCCGGCGCGCTCGGCGAGCCGCTCTACACCGACGTCGTCACCGCGTTCGCGACTTCGCGCGAGCGCCGCGCGCGCGCCGGCCTCGTGGAGCCGCGGATCATCGGCGGGCGCTACGGGCTCGCGTCGAAGGAGTTCACGCCGGCGATGGTGAAGGCCGTCTTCGACGAGCTCGAACGGCCCGAGCCGCGCAGCGGCTTCACGGTCGGGATCGTCGACGACGTCTCCGGAACGAGCCTCGAGCACGATCCGGGCTTCTCGACCGAGCCCGAGGGTGTGCGGCGTGCGGTCTTCTTCGGGCTCGGATCCGACGGCACGGTCGGCGCCAACAAGAACACGATCAAGATCCTCGGCGAAGACCCTGCGATCTTCGCGCAGGGCTACTTCGTCTACGACTCCAAGAAGTCGGGCTCGCAGACCGTCTCGCACCTGCGCTTTGGCCGCGAGAGGATCCGCTCGGCGTACCTCGTTCGTGACGCGCACTTCGTCGGCTGTCACCAGTTCGGGCTGCTCGAACGAACGGACGTTCTGGCGTGCGCCGCCCCCGGCGCCACCGTGCTCCTCAACAGCCCCCACGGCCCCGAGACGGTCTGGGACGAGCTTCCGCGCGCGGTCCAGGAGCAGCTCCTCGGCAAGCGCCTTCGCCTCTTCGTGATCGATGCCGCGCGTGTGGCGCGCGAGGCCGGGCTCGCCGGCCGCATCAACACGATCCTCCAGACCTGCTTCTTCGCGCTCTCGGGCGTTCTCCCACGCGACGAGGCCATCGACGAGATCAAGGCTGCGATCGGCAAGAGCTACGACCGCAAAGGCTCGGACGTGGTGCGGAGAAACTTCGAGGCGGTCGACCACGCGCTCGCGAACCTCCACCCGGTCGAGCTGCCCGCGCGCGCGACGAGCACGCGGGCGCCACGCGAGACCGTTCCGAAGACGGCGCCCGAGTTCGTTCGCAGCGTGACGGCCGCCCTCCTCGAGGGGCGGGGCGACGCGCTCCCCGTGAGCGCGATGCCGGTCGACGGCACCTTTCCCAGCGGAACGGCGCGCTACGAGAAGCGCAGCATCGCGGCCTTCGTTCCGCTCTGGGAGCCCGACCTGTGCATCCAGTGCGGAAACTGCGGCTTCGTCTGCCCGCACGGCGTCATCCGCGCGAAGCTCTTTCATGCCGACCACCGGACGAGCGCGCCCGAGGGCTTTCTCTGCGCGCCCATCGACATCCGGGGCTTTCCCGAGACGCGCTTTGCGCTGCACGTCCATGCCGACGACTGCACCGGCTGCGGCTTGTGCGTCGAGGTCTGTCCCGCGAAGAGCAAGGCCGAGACGCGCAAGCGGGCGATCAACATGGTGCCGAAGGAGACGGTGCTCGAGCACGCGCGGCGCAGCGAGACGTTCTTCGAGACGCTGCCCGTGACGCCCCGGCCGCGCGTCGACTTCTCGACGGTGCGCGGCACGCAGTTCCTGGAGCCTCTCTTCGAGTTCTCGGGCGCCTGCGCCGGCTGCGGCGAGACTCCCTACGTGAAGCTCGTCTCGCAGCTCTTTGGAGACCGGCTGCTCGTCGCCAACGCGACCGGCTGCTCGTCGATCTACGGCGGAAACCTCCCGACGACACCCTGGACGGTGAACGCCGAAGGCCGCGGCCCCGCGTGGTCGAACTCGCTCTTCGAGGACAACGCCGAGTTCGGGCTCGGCCTTCGCGCTGCAGCCGATCACCATCACGCGCACGCGTGCGCTGGGGTGCGCAGGATGAAGGCGACGCTCGGTGACGATCTCACCGAGGCGCTGCTCTCGGCGCCGCAGCGTACGGAGGCCGAGATCCGCGCCCAGCGCGACCGCGTCGAGCGGCTCCGCGAACGCCTACGCGGCATCGAGACGCGGGAGGCGAGGCACTTGCTCGCAGTCGTGCAGCATCTCGTACGCCGCAGCGTGTGGATCATCGGCGGCGACGGCTGGGCGTACGACATCGGCGCAGGCGGCGTCGATCACGTGCTCGCGAGCGACCGTGACGTGAACCTCCTCGTCCTCGACACCGAGGTCTACTCGAACACAGGCGGTCAGGCGTCGAAGGCGACACCCCTCGGCGCCGTCGCCAAGTTCGCGAGCGGCGGCAAGCGAGTCGAGCGCAAGGACCTCGCGCTCCAGGCGATCTCGTACGGCCACGTCTACGTCGCGCGCGTCGCCATGGGCGCCAATCCGCAGCAGACGCTGCTCGCGCTGCGCGAGGCCGAGGCTTTTCCGGGGCCAGCGATCGTTCTCGCGTACAGCCACTGCATCGCGCACGGAATCAACATGCAGCTCGGCCTCGACCAGCAGCGCCGGGCCGTTCACAGCGGCTACTGGCCACTCATCCGCTACAACCCGGGCCTTCGCGAGCGCGGCGAGAACCCGCTGGTGCTCGACTCGGCAGATCCCACGATCAAGCTGCGCGAGTTCACCGACAACGAGCTTCGCTTCCGCATCCTCGCGCGCACCGATCCGGCGACCGCGGAGCGGCTGCTCGCGCAGGCCGAGAAGTCGAACGCGCAGCGCGTGTGGCTCTACGAGAACCTCGCTGCGCTGCGAGAGCGGGAGTGAGTCGATCGGAGCGCGCCGCGCAGGCGCGGAGTCAATCGAGGAGGGCGTCACGTGGACCTTCGCACCCGCTATCTGGGTCTCGATCTCGCGCATCCCGTCGTGGCGTCCGCCGGGCCGCTCTCGCGCTCGCTCGACGGAATCCGGCGGCTCGAGGACGCGGGGGCTGCGGCGATCGTGCTCTTCTCACTCTTCGAGGAGCAGATCCAGCAGGAGAACGAGGCCTTCGACCATCTCTCGGGGTTCGGCAGCGAGAGCTTCGCCGAATCACTCAGCTACTTCCCCGCCGTGGGACAGGATCCAGTCGGGCCCGACCGCTACCTCGAGCTGATCCGCCGCGCGCGCGAAGCGGTGTCGGTCCCGGTGATCGGAAGCCTCAACGGCATGACGGACCACGGCTGGACGAGCTTCGCGCGCCTCATCGGCGAGGCCGGCGCGAACGCCATCGAGCTCAACGTCTTCTCGCTGCCGACCGATCCGGCGACCTCGGCTCGTGACGTCGAGCAGCGCACCGTCGATCTCGTCACGGCGGTGCGGCGTGCGGTCGAGATCCCGGTCTCCGTCAAGCTCAGCCCCTTCTTCAGTGCGCCCGGCGAGCTCGCGAACCGACTGGTGGCCGCAGGCGCCGACGGTCTCGTCCTGTTCAACCGCTTCTACCAGCCCGACTTCGACCTCGATCGGCTCGAGGTCGAGCCGAGCCTCGACCTCAGCCGCCCCGGTGAGATTCGCCTTCCGCTGCTCTGGATTGCGCTGCTCCACGGCCGCGTCCACACCTCGCTCGCGGGAACGACCGGCGTCGAGTCGGCGGCCGAGGTCGTGAAGTACGTGCTCGCCGGTGCCGACGTCGCGATGACGACGTCGGCGCTGCTTCGCCACGGCGTCGATCACCTGCAAACGCTCGTCGCCGGCCTCTCCGAGTGGCTCGAGCGTCACGCGTGCGAGAGCGTCGCTCAGATCCGCGGCTCGATGAGCCTGCGCAAGGTCGCGAACCCCGAGGCCTTCGAGCGTGCGAACTACGTCCGCATCCTGCAGAGCTACCGCAGCCCCTATCAGGGCTGACCGGCGGCGCGACGCACGTCCTCCGAGATGCAGCTCCGGCGGTCAGCCGATCGGATCGAGAACGACGACGGGGATGATGCGCGCCGCGGCGCGCACCTGATAGTCGGCGTAGGGCGGGTAGATCGCGACCAGTTGCTTCCAGAGACGCTCGCGCTCTTCCCCCTCGGCGATCCGGGCGCGCGCCGTCACGCGCTTCGCGCCCACCATCAGCTCGCAGCGCGGATCGGCTTCGAGATTGTTGAACCATGCGGGATGGGTCGGCATGCCGGCCTTCGAAGCGATCACGACGTAGCTCTTGCCGGCTTCACCGTAGATCAGCGGTAGCGAGCGCGGCTGCCCGGTCTTGCGCCCGGTCGTGGTGAGCAGCAGCGTCGGCAGCACCCCGGGCCCGCCGAGCGGAGTCGAGTCCCAGAGCCGCGCCTTCTCCGGATCGGTTCGGTAGAGCTCGATGTGTTTGGCAATCCAGGGAATCTCACTGAAGTTGGGCATCCGGAATCCTTTCACCCGCGTCAGGAGCACGACGCTCACCGAGTATAGTGGGCCCGCCGCGGTTCCCGGAATCGGTCCAGCGGATCCGGGCGTGTGCCTCGACGTCCTCGAGCGCGCCCGCAAGGGAGCCGAGATCCGGCGGGATCGGCGCGCTCAGCACGATCTCTTCGCCGCCCGCCGTGACGCGCAGCTCGGCCGCGTGCAGCAGCGTGCGATCGCCCGGGCACCCTCCGTAGAGCGCGTCGCCGGCGATCGGGGCGCCGCCCGCCGCGAGGTGGACGCGGAGCTGATGCGTGCGGCCGCTGAGCGGCTGGCACACGACGCTCGCGCGATCGCCGCCCGTCGCGATCACCGCGAAGCGCGAATGACTCTCGCGGAAGCCCGGCGCCGGCTCGCTTCGCAGCCCGAATCGAAAGCGCTCGGGGTCTGCCACACGTCCGATGAATCCTCGCACCTGCCACTCGGTCTTCACCGGCGGCGGCGAGACGACTGCGAGGTATCGCTTCGCGATTCGGCCTTCCTCGAAGGCGCGCCCGAGCGCCGCGGCCGCCTCGCGCGTCTTCGCGAGAAGCACGACGCCGCTGGTCTCGCGATCGAGCCGGTGCACTGCGGAGAGTGACGAGCATCCCGTGAGCGATCGAAGCGCCGTCTCGAGATCGAGCCGCGTGCTGGCACGCGATCGCTGCGTCGTCATGAAGGCCGGCTTGTCGGCAGCGAGCCAGGCGTCGGTCTCGGCGAGGATTCGCTCGCGTCCGATCCCGATCGGCTCCGGCTCCCGGACGAAGGCATGGGCATCGACGCGCACACCCGCCGCGATCCACTCGGGAAGCGTGCTCGCGTCGTAGGGGTGGTCGGCGAGGAAGAGCGCCGCGTGCGCGAGCACGCTCTCCACACGCATCGCAGTCCATCCGCTGCGCGCACGCAGCGTGCCGAGTAGTGCGTCGCGTGTGATGCGGGCGTCGGTACGAAAGCGGCAGCGCTCGACGGGCGGATCGAAGCGCTCGCGCTGCGAGCTCATGGCGTCACAGGCAGCGATGGCCCGGCTCCTCGCCTTTGGTGAACGTCTTCATCGGGGGAGTGTGGCAGAGTCTCTCGCTGAACGGGAGGCACGGGGTCGGACGGGGAAGCGGCGGAGGCTCCCCGATTCGTGCATCCCGTGCTCGGCTGACGTCAGCGGCGGCAGCAGCTCGCCGCGCGCGGCCGTATCATTTCGTGCAGAGAGCTAGAGGAGCAAGAACGAGATGCTGACGCTGCTGCACAACCCGCGCTGCTCGAAGAGCCGGGCGGCGCTCGCGCTCCTCGAAGCGCGCGGCATTCCGTTCGAGGTCGTCGAGTAT
>JADLGR010000086.1 GCA_020849175.1 Deltaproteobacteria bacterium | reverse complement strand
GGCGTGCGCGGATCTCGGTCGTACACGCTCCGGCCCTCACGGCGAAGATCGCGGCCGGCGCGCGCGCGCTCGGCGCCGGGCGCAGCGCGCTGGCATCGCTATCGCTTCGCGATCTGATCCGCGTTCGCCGTCGCTACGCGCAGGAGGCGGGCTCACGCGCGCTGCGCTGGAACGATCTCGCAGCGCTGCTGCGCGGCAGGTCACGTGAGGATGCGCCCGAGACCCCGGCCGGAGACGGTGTGCCGCTGTTCTTCCCGTCCCGTGTGACGATCGAGCTCGACTCGGGAGCCGTCTGCGAACGGATCGACCTTCCGCCCGGAAGCCTCGCGTCGCCGGGATTCGACGACGAGCTGGCGCGCAAGGTCCTCCGCGTGCTGCCGCACGAAGCGCTCGCTGCCGGCCTCGCGCTCGAGACGCGCGAAGTCTCCGATCTGGTCGGTGCATTCTCGGCGCCGCTGCGCGCGCGGTCTACTGGGTAACGCGGAAGGTCTTGCGGTCGACCACATCGTCGTCGAGCAGCACCTCGACGCTCCAGGTCCCCGAAGAGACGCCGCGCAGATCGCGCAGCGAGAGCTCCGTGACCAGGAGGGGAGCCGAGAGATCCTCTCCCTCGTCGACGCGCAGGACGTCTCCGCCCGGCCCCTTCCACCGAACTCGGAGCTTCTCGCGGTGGTCCGCGTAGCGAGGGTTGAGACGCCCCCACCACACGGCCTTGTCGTCCGCCGGGCCGAACTGTTCGCGCGAGTAGCCGGCGACGGTGTCGGCGCCGCGTTCGTCCGAGCCGTCCGCGAGACCCGACTGCTCGATCACCTTGAAGGTCAGCTTGAAGGCTTCCCACCGAGCCGCCTTCTGCAGCTCGCTCTTTTCGCCGAAGCGGCGTGCCGCCTGCTCGAGGTGGAAGACGGCGTTGCGGCGGTCGCCGGCGGCCTTGTAGGCGAGCCCGAGCCGGTAGAGGACCATCGCCTGCTGCGGGTCGAGGTCGAGCGCGCGGCGCCATGCGATGACGGCCTCGCCCGTGCGTCCCGCCTGCTCGAGCAGCTCGGCCCGGCGGTAGGGAATCCTCGGGTCGCCTGGAGCGCGGTCCTCTCCCGCGCCGAGCGCCGCGATGGCTGCCTCGGTCTGGCCGGCGGTCGCGAGCCGGTCGGCATCGGCGATGGCGACATCGGCGGCAGGCGACTTCGGCGGCGCCGGCGGGCGAACGGATCGGCGCCGCGCGTCTGCGAGGATGGCGAGCCGTGCCTGCGTCTCGCGCAGGCGCGGCTCGAAGCCGGGATCGGGCGTCTTCTGCGGCCGCGTGCGCGGCGCGAGGATCTCGACGGTGACGATGCGCTCCTTCACGTTGGGATGGCTGTAGAGATACGGAGGAATCGCAACACCGGCGCGCGTATCCTTCTTTTCGAGCTCGACGAGGCGGTCGAAGAAGCGCGCCATCCCCGCCGGATCCCAGCCCGCGCGAGACATGAGATCGATCCCGGTCTGGTCGGCCTCGTTCTCGAACTCGCGGCTGAACTTGAGCTCGAGCGCCTGATTCACGCCCTGCGCCGCGACCGCGACGCCGCCCTGGCCGGTGGCTGCCGCCGCGCCGAGGCCAGCGAGCGTCGTGAGGATCTCCGGAATCGCCGCCTTCTCGCGCATGCGCGCGTAGTGGTGGCCCTTCACGTGCCCGATCTCGTGGGCGAGCACGGCGGCGAGCTCGTCGGTGCTGCCCGCGGCGAGAATCGTCCCGCTGTGCAGGTACACATAACCGCCGGGGACGGCGAACGCATTCAGCGATGGATCCTGTACCACGCGGAAGCGGTAGATGAATGGCTGCTGCGGGATCTTCTCGAGGATCGCGTTGCCGAGATCGTTCACGAACGAGAGAACGACCGGGTCGTCGACCAGCGCGAGGTGCTTCGAGACCTCGCGGTCGAACTGCATGCCGAGGTCGCGCTCCTGGTCCTCGCTCACCTCGGTGAGCTGGCGGACCGGGTTCCAGCCCGGGCTTCCGCCCTTCTTGTCGGACGCGCAGGCCGCGAAGAGCGCGAGCAGCGCAGCCGCGCCGGCTAGCGCTCGCCGGCGGGCTGCCATCGCAGGACGGGACGCCGCGCGGCCCGCGTCTCGTCGAGCCGTGAAACGCGCGTGTGATGGGGCGCCCCGCGAACGAGGTCGGGCTCCTCGCGGGCCTCGCGGGCGATCTCGAGGAGCGCCGCGACGAACTGATCGAGTCCTTCGAGGCTCTCGCTCTCCGTGGGCTCGATCATCAGCGCGCCGTGGACGATCAGCGGGAAGTAGATGGTCGGTGGGTGGTAGCCGTGATCGATGAGGCGCTTGGCGACGTCCATGGTCGTGACGCCCGTCCCCTCGAACAGCCGGTCCGTGAGCACGCACTCGTGCATCACCGGCCCCGTCGTCGCCGGCGCGTAGGCGGTCGCGAGGCGCGCGAGGAGGTAGTTCGCGTTGAGCACGGCCATCTCGCCGCAGCGGCGAAGTCCGTCGGGTCCGAGACTGCGCAGATACGCGAAGGCGCGCACGAGCATCCCGACGTTGCCGAAGTTCGCATGGAGCCGTCCGATCGAGCGCGGGAACTCGTAGTCGAGGGCGAAGCCCTCACCCTCGCTGCCGCCGAGGCGGCGCACCACCGGAACGGGAAGAAACGGCGCGAGCGAGTTCTTGACGCCGACGGGGCCCGCTCCCGGGCCGCCGCCTCCGTGCGGCGTCGAGAACGTCTTGTGCAGGTTGAAGTGCATGACGTCGATGCCGAGGTCTCCGGGCCGCGCGATGCCGAGGAGCGCGTTCAGGTTCGCGCCGTCTCCGTAGACGAGGCCGCCCTTCGCGTGCACGATCTCGCAGATCTCGAGGACGTGCGTCTCGAACAAGCCGAGCGTGTTCGGGTTGGTGAGCATGAGCGCGGCGACGTCTTCGCTCATCGCCTCGGCCACCTGCTCGGGATGGAGCAGCCCGTCGGGCCCCGACGGCACCGAGACGCAGGTGTACCCGCTCAGCGCAGCGCTCGCCGGATTGGTGCCGTGCGCGCTGTCGGGGATCAGCACCTTCGAGCGCCGGTCGCCGCGGCTCTCGTGGTACGCACGGATCATCATGACGCCCGCGAGCTCGCCCTGCGCGCCGGCGGCCGGCTGCAGCGAGACGCGGTCCATCCCGCTGACTTCGGCGAGGTGGCGCTCGAGGTCGTGGAGCAGCGCGAGGATTCCCTGCGAGAGCGAGGCTGGCTGGAGCGGGTGTGCGTGCGCGAATCCCGGCAGCGAGGCAGCGACTTCGTTCAGCTTTGGATTGTACTTCATCGTGCACGACCCGAGCGGGTAGAGACCGAGATCGACGGCGTAGTTCCAGGTCGAGATCCGCGTGAAGTGGCGGACGACCTCGACCTCCGAGAGCTCCGGCAGGCCGGGCAGATCCTCGCGAACGGCGGCGGCGCCGAGTCGGTCGGCCGCGACGACGGACGGCACGTCGGAGGCGGGCACCCGACAGCCCTCTCTGCCGGGCCTGCTGCGCTCGAAGAGCAGCGGCTCCTCGTACGCGATGCCACGTGCGCCGTGACCGACCCGCCCGATGCTCGCTGCCGAGTCCGTTCCGTGAGGCTTCGGCGCGCCCGACTCGCCGCTCATCGGCCGGATCCCGCGAGTGCAGCAAGAAGACGGTCGATGTCGGAGCGCGAAACCAGCTCGGTCGTGCAGACCAGTACGGCCGGGCCGAGGTCGTCGGCGTACGGCGCGAGATCGAGTCCACCGACGATCCCGGCGCTCTGCGCACGCGCCAGCGCGGCGGCGCCCGAGTCCGGGACGCCGACGACGAACTCGTTGAAGGTCGGTGCGGCAAGGGGAAGCCGGAGCCCCGGGGTGCGTGCGACCTGCGCCTTCGCGTATTCGGCCTTCGCGAAGTTCAGCTCCGCGAGGCGCCGCAAGCCTCGCGGACCGAGCAGCGCGAGGTAGATCGTGGCGCGCAGGAGCATGAGCCCTTGGTTGGTGCAGATGTTCGACGTCGCGCGCTCGCGTCGGATGTGCTGTTCGCGCGTCGAGAGCGTGAGGACGAAGCCGCGGCGGCCCTGGCCGTCGACGGTCTCACCGACGAGGCGACCGGGCATCTGCCGAACGTGTGCTGCGCGTGCGGCGAGCAGGCCGAGGTGGGGCCCGCCGAAGCCCATCGGAACTCCGAAGCTCTGCGCCTCCCCGCAGACGACGTCGGCGCCGAGATCGCCGGGCGCACGCAGGAGCGCGAGCGAGAGCGCCTCCGTCACGCAGACGATCAGCAGCGCGCCGTGCTCCCGCGCGACCGCTTCCGCGGCGGCGAGGTCTTCGAGCACGCCGAGGAACGCGGGCTGCTGGACGATGATGCACGCCGTCTCTTCATCGACGAGCGACGCGAGGGCGCAAGTGCGGCCGTCCTGGCTGCGCGTCGCCGACACGACCTTGCCACCGGGGCCGCCGACGTACGTTCCAAGGACGTCCCGGTAGTGCGGATGGAGCCCCGCTGAGATCACGATCTTCGGCCGTCGCGTGAGGCGCATGGCCATCAGTGCCGCCTCGGCCGTCGCCGAGGCGCCGTCGTAGAGCGAGGCGTTCGCGACGTCGAGGCCCGTCAGGCCACAGATCATCGTCTGCCACTCGAAGATGGCCTGCAGTGTTCCCTGGCTGATCTCGGGCTGGTACGGCGTGTAGGAGGTCGTGAACTCGGCGCGGGAGGCGAGCGCGTCGACGGCGGCCGGGATGAAGTGCGGATAGACACCGGCGCCGAGGAAGTAGCGGTGGCTCGCGAGGCTCGCATCGCGCCCGGCGAGCGTGCCGAGCTCGGCGAGCACCTCCTGCTCGCTGGCACCGGGCGGAAGATCGAGCGCGCGCGAGAGTCGCGCACGCGCGGGGATCGGGGAGAAGAGCGCCTCGACCGACGGGACGCCGATGCGCTCCAGCATCGTGGCGACGTCGGCGTTCGTGTTCGGAACGAAGCGCACGCTGTCGCTACTCCTTTCGGCTCCGAACGTGCTCGGCGTACGCACTCGCGTCGTAGAGCGCTTCGAGCTCCGACTCGTCTTCGGGCGCAATCGCGATCATCCAGCCGTCGCCGTAGCAGTCCTCGTTCACGACTTCCGGGCGTTCGGCGAGGTCGGCATTCACCTCGACGATCTCTCCCGAGATCGGTGCATAGAGGTCGGAGACGGCCTTCACGGACTCGATCACGCCGAATGGCTCGCCCTTCTCGATCGTGCGGCCGACCTCGGGAAGCTCGACGAAGACGATGTCGCCGAGCTGGCCCTGCGCGAAGTCCGTGATGCCGACGGTGACGCGGCCGTTCTCGGCCCGCACCCACTCGTCCTCTTTGCTGAAGCGAAGATTTGCGGGGATCTCGTAGTCGGCCACCGATCTCGTCCTCCCGTTTCGCCGTTCGCGCCGCTAGGCGCCCGGGCGTGCGCCGCGATCGCCCTTGCGTACGAACGGGGTTTCTACCACGCGCGCGCGCAGATCGCGCCCCCGTACGCGGACCGAGATCTCGGTTCCCGTCGCTGCGAGGCCGGGGGGGACCCAGCCGAGCCCGATCGAGCGCCCGAGCGTCGGCGACGGCGCTCCCGAGGTGACGGTTCCGACCTCGGTCCCCGCGTGGACGATGGAATGGCCCGACCGGGCGATGCCGGGGTCTTCGAGCACGAAGCCGGCGAGAGCGCGCGTGTGGCCGCGCGCGAGACGGGCGCGGATCGCCTCGCAGCCGATGAATCCGCCCGCGTCGAGCTTCACGAAGCGCGCGAGCCCGGCCTCGAGCGGCGACGTGGCATCGTCGAGCTCGTGACCGTAGAGCGGAAGCGCCGCCTCGAGCCGCAGCGTGTCTCGCGCGCCGAGGCCGGCGGGAACGAGGCCGAGCGGTCCGCCCGCGGCGAGCAGCGCGTCCCAGAGCGCGACGACGCGCGCCGCGTCCACGTACAGCTCGAATCCGTCCGCGCCGGTGTAGCCGGTGCGCGACAGGAGGACATCCTCTCCGGCCACACGGCCCTCGCGGAAACGAAACCGCCGCAGGTCGGTGAGAGGAAGGTCCGTGAGATGCGCAAGGACGTCCTGTGCGAGCGGCCCCTGCAGGGCGACGAGGCCCACGCGGTCGCTGCGGTTCTCCACGCGTACAGCGGCCGGGTCGCCCGCGTGACGCACGATCCACTCGAAGTCCTTCTCGACGTTCGATGCATTCACGCAGAAGAAGAGCGCGTCTGCGGCCAGGCGGTAGACGGTGACATCGTCGACCGTTCCGCCCGCCTCGTTGCACAGGCAGCCGTAACGAACGGCGCCGACCGCGAGAGACGCGACGGGACAGGTGACGAGCCGCTCCGCCGCGGCGATCGCGCCCGGTCCGCGAAGGTGGATCTCTCCCATGTGCGAGACGTCGAACAGCCCGGCGCGTTCGCGAACAGCGGCGTGCTCCGCGAGGATCGAGCCGTACTGAACGGGCATGAGGAACCCGCCGAACTCGACCATTCGCGCGCCGTGCGCACGGTGCGCCGCGGCGAGCGGCGTCTCGCGCAGGAGCGTCAAGGCGCCATCCGCCGGCGGTACGCCTGCAGCGTGTTGTGGAGCAGCATGGTGATGGTGAGCGGCCCGACGCCGCCGCGGCTCGGCGTCAGGAGCCCCGCGACACCGAGCGCGGCGTCGAAATCGACGTCGCCCGTCTGTCGTCCGTCGATCACGTTGACGCCGAGATCGATCACCGCGGAGCCGGGCTTGATCCAGTCGCCCTTCACGAGAAGCGGACTTCCCGCGGCGGCGACGAGGATGTCGGCCTCGCGGCACACGGCCGCGAGATCGCGCGTCCGCGAGTGGCACATGGTGACGGTGGCGTTTCGTTCGAGGAGCAGGAGCGCGATTGGCTTTCCGACGAGGATGCTGCGTCCGATGACGACGGCGTTCGCACCCTCGATCGGAACTCGGTGGCGCGCCAGCACCTCGAGGATGCCGAGCGGCGTGCACGGGCGAAGGCCGGGAAGGCCGGCGAGCAGCCGGCCCGCGTTCTGCGTGTGGAGGCCGTCGACGTCCTTCTCGGGCGAGGTTGCCTCGGTGACGACGAGCGCGCGGATCTGCTTCGGGAGCGGGAGCTGGACGAGAATGCCGTCGACGCCCGGATCGGCGTTCAGGCGCTCGATCACCGCGAGCACCTGTGCCTCGGTCGCACTCTCGGGCAGGTCTTCTTCGAGGGAGTCGATCCCGGCGCGCGCACACGCTCGCCGCTTGCCTTTGATGTAAGACGCGCTCGCGGGGTTGTCGCCGACGAGAACGACGGCGAGTCGCGGTGCGCGCCGTCCGTCCGCGACGAGATCGGAGACCTCGCGGGCGAGACGCTCGCGTAGCTCACTGGCGAGCGCCATGCCGTCGACGACGACGGTGTCGCGCTTCTCGACACTCATGGCGATGGGGGCCCCCGCAGCAGCTCGCGGCGCGAGTATACCAATGCGAGTGCCGTCGTCGCGCGCTCCCGGCGGACGCCGCCACGAGCGGACCGCCGTGCGGGAGCGCTAGGCCGCGGCCGTCTTCGCCGACTTGCGTTTTCCGCCCGAGGCGGGCTTCGCGTCGCCCGAGCTCGCGGCCTTGTCGGTGCCTTGCGTCGGCGTCGCTGCGTCGGCAGTCGGTGCCTTGCTCTCGCTGCTCTCAGCGGCTCCGCTCTTGCCCTTCGCGCTCGAGTACAGGTCCGAGTACCAGCCGCCGCCCTTGAGGACGAACGACGTGGCGGAGATGAGGCGCTTGGCGCGCGGCGCACGACAGCTCGGGCACTTCTTCACGGGCTCTTCGGTGATGCGCTGCTCGCGCTCGAACTCGTGACCGCACTTCTCGCAGCGATATTCGTAGGTGGGCATGGGCCTCCGGACCTCTGATTCAAGACCACGACTCATGCGCGGGTGGCCAGCTCGCGGAGCCGGCGTTCGATCCGGATGGCCTCGCCCGCGATCTGTACCCGCTTGCGGCGCCCGCGTGCCCCGGGCTCGAGTCCGACGTCCTTCGCCTTCACGTCCAGGGCTCGCGCCAAAGCACGCACGCACGCCGCATTCGCTTCGCCCTCGACCGGTGGCGCGCAGACCCGCACGCAGAGCGCATCACCGCGCAGGCCTCCGACCCGCTCTCGGCTCGCACGCGGCGTGACGAAGATCCAGAACGCCACCCCGTCCGGGGCGCGCTGAACAGTGAGGTCCGCTCTGCCTTCCGTCAAGCCGCCGGCGGGATCGGGGAGGCCTGCCCGGAGCCAGGGCTCGCGGGCAGCGCCAGCGGGCGCCAGGCGGCGGCCGCGCCGGCCCGTACGGACTCCTCGGGCTCAGCCTCGGCGAGCAGGCCCTCGAGGAGCGTGGCGTGCGTCTCGAGGGTCGTCCGGACTGCGGCGGCCACGCGGCCCCGTACGAGGCGCAGCTCGCGCACCTGCTCCTCGAGCCGGGCGGCGCGGCGGTGCGCCGCATCGAGAATCTTCTCGGCCCGGACCTCGGCCTCGCCGATCTTCGTCTCGGCCTCGCGAATCGCGGTGCGCTTCAAGTCCTCGGTCAGCGTCTGGACCGTCACGAGTGTCTCGCGGAGCCTGCCCTCCTGTCCGGTGAGATCCGCGACGCGCGCCTCGAGGCCGGAGACGGTCTCACGCAGGGCTTCGTTCTCGCGGACGAGGGACTCGTAGTCCTCACAGACCATCCGGACGAAGCCGTCGACCTCGTCCGGATCGTAGCCGCGGAAGCGGTTCGAGAAGCGATGGTTCTGAAGGTCGAGCGGAGTCAGGCGCATGCGGGTCTCCTGCCGTTTCGTGACGAAGCAGCAGATCGACTCAACCGGGCGTGGGCTTTAGGGGTTCGTTCGGCGCAGCCTCGCCGAGCTGGCGCGAGCGGGCCGTCGCGGCAGCGACCGCTTCGTACACGGCGGCTCGCAGGCCTGCGGCCTCGAGGCGTTCGAGCCCGGCGATCGTGGTTCCGCCGGGACTGGTGACCTGGTCCTTGAGCTGCGCAGGATGTCGGCCTGTCTCGAGGGCGAGGCGTGCCGAGCCGAGGACCGTCTGGATGGCGAGCATCGAGGCCGCCTCGCGCGGCAGCCCCACACGAACACCCGCGTCCGAGAGAGCTTCGAGGAAGACGAACACGTACGCCGGGCCGCTTCCCGAAAGGCCTGTGACGGCGTCGAGGAGCGCCTCCGACGGGGCCTCCCAGACGCTGCCGACGGTCTCGCACAGGGCGCGTGCGAGGGCGCGGTCTGCCGCGCTGCACGTCGGGCTCGCGACGAACGCCGTCACGCCCGCGCGCACGAGCGCGGGCGTATTGGGCATCGCGCGCACGACGCGCGTCCCGGGCGCAAGCGCCCCTGCCAGGCCCGCGAGCGGGACACCGGCCGCGATCGAGAGCCACAGCGGCCGCGCCGCCACCGCCGGCTCCGCTGCTGTGATCGCGCTGAGGACAGGGACCACGAGAGCCGGCTTCACCGCGACCACGACGAGATCGCTCGCGGCCACGACCTCGGTGTTGACCGCCGAGACGGCGATGCCGTAGCGCACGGCGAGGTGCTCGCGCCGGGCCGCGACAGGATCGGCCGCGCGAATCCGCGCCGCGCAGACGCCCGCCGCGAGGAGCCCGGTGACGAGCGCCTCGGCCATGGCGCCGCCGCCGACGAAGCCGATGCGAAGCTCCGCGAGCGCTCCTTCCATCATCTCTCCCGTGACCCGAACAGGGCCGTCCCGACGCGAACGAGCGTAGCCCCTTCCTCGACTGCCACCTCGAAGTCGGCCGACATGCCCATCGAGAGCTCGCGCAGATGGGCTCCCTCCGGACGCTCGCGCAGTGCGTCGCGCAGCGCCCGCAGGCGCGCGAAGGCGGGCCGCGTGGCCTCGGGATCGGACGCAATCTCGGGCACGGTCATGAGCCCCGTGACCCGCAGATGCCGGAGCGCCTCGCACGCCGCGAGCAGGGCAGGGGTGTCGCTCGGGCTCGCGCCGGCCTTCTGTGGCTCTCCGCTCACGTTCACCTGCAGCAGCACCTCGAGCGTTCTCCCGGATTCCGCGGCGCGCCTGTCGATCTCGTTCGCGAGCTCGACACGGTCGACCGTCTCGATCACGTCGAAGAGCGCGACGGCGTCTCGCGCCTTGTTGCGCTGCAGGTTGCCGATCAAGTGCCAGCGCAGCGTCTGCGCCTCGGGACATCGAGCGAGCGCCGCACGCTTCTCGCGCGCCTCCTGGACGTAGTTCTCGCCCACGAACCCGAGGCCCGCGCGCGCGGCCTCGGCGACGTGTTCTGCGGGCATTCGCTTCGTGACACCCACCAGTGTGATCGCACCCGGGTCGCGCCCGGCCCTGCGCGCAGCAGCCGCGATTCGCGCGCGGACCGAGGCGAGGCGGACGGCGAATGCCTCGGCGCTCATGCGGGCGGCGCTGCCGACGCGAGGCCGGCGTCGCGCAGCAACGCGAGCGTCTCGTCCATCGGAAGCCCGATGACGTTGGTCTCGCTGCCGACGATGCGCTCGATGAAGCGCCGGCCCTCGCCCTGCGCGGCGTACGCTCCGGCTTTGTCGAGAGGTTCGCCCGTCGCGACGTAGGCGCGAATCTCGGCGTCGTCCGCGCGGCGCATGTGGACCTCGCTCGTGACCGAGACGACGCGCGGCACGCCGCCGCCAGCGCGAGCGAGCGCCACGGCGGTGATCACGCGATGCGTGCGGCCGACGAGGCGGCGCAGGAGCCGCACTGCATGCGGTGCGTCGTCGGGCTTGCCGAGGGCCTCGCCGTCGATCACAACGATGGTGTCGGCCGCGAGCACGAGCCGGCCGGGCTCGTCCGAGAGAGCGCGCGCGACGGCGAGCGACTTCTCGGCCGCAAGACGCTCGGCGAGCGCGCGCGGCGCCTCGCCTGGCAGCGCGTCCTCGAGCAGATCGGCCGGCCGCACTTCGAACGCGACGCCGGCCCTCGCGAGCAGCTCGCGCCTTCGCGGCGACGCGCTGGCGAGGACGAGGGGCTTTCCGGCGGTCGGCGACATGCGGGCCGGGGGTACCCGCCAGCACGCCGCGCGTCAAGGCGTGGTGCGCCTCGCGACGCGGCACGCACGCCCGATGGAGCCACGTTGGCTGGATGGCCTAGCTTCGGGGCCATGGGGTCGGAGCAAAGACACTGGACGCTCGAGGCGGCGCGGCAGATCGTCGGCGACGTGCGTGTGCGTACCGAGCGCGCGGTGCGCGAAGCCGATCGCATCGTCGCCGAGCGAGATGCCGGAGCGGCAGATTCGCCGGTACGCCTGCGCGCGGACGAGCACCTACAGGCCGTCATCGGCCGCTGGGCCCGCGAGATGGAGGCCCTCGGACTCGAGGTCAAAGGCCTGTGGCTCGTCGATTTCGACAACGGCAGCGGCTACTACTGCTGGCGCTGGCCCGAGACCGACCTCGCACACTTCCACGGGTACGACGAGGGCTTCGAGGGACGAACCCGGATCCAGTAGCCCGAACCCGAGTCCAGTAGTCGAACCCGGGCGTCAGTAGCCGGGTGGGCGCACCGAAGCCTCAAGCGCGCGCGCCGTCCGTCGATGCATCCGGGCAGGGGGATCGGCCCGCACGCGGGCGAGCCCTGCCCGAGGTGATGCGTGCTCGCCTATCTGGGGATCGTCATCGTGTTCGCGGCCGTGGCCGGCGGCTTCGTCGTCGGGGGCGGCCAGCTCGCTGCGCTCTGGCAGCCGGCCGAGTACGTCGTGATCCTCGGTACCGCCTTCGGCGCGCAGGTCATCGCGCAGCCGCCGGCCGTCCTGCTCGAGACCGCGCGACAGCTCGTCTTCATCGCCCGGCCAACGCCCGACCGGCGCGACTATCTCGAGCTGCTCGCGATGCTCGCCGCGCTCTTCAACTTCGCACGCAAGGAAGGTCTCGTCAGTCTCGAGCCGCACGTCGAGAACCCGGCTGCATCGCCGATTCTCGGCCGGTATCCGGGCTTGCTGCGCGACGCGCGGGCGCTCGCGTTCCTGACCGACACGCTCGAGCTCGTCACATCGGGCAGCGCCATCGGCGCGCACGAGTTCGAGACGATGCTCGATCTCGACATCGATGCGCGCCACGAGCACGACCTCATGCCGTCGCGCGTGCTGTCGACGATGGCCGATGCGTTTCCCGGGATCGGGATCGTCGCCGCCGTGCTCGGGATCATCATCACGATGAACCACATGGATGGCCCGGCCGCGGACATCGGCCGGCACGTGGCGGCCGCTCTCGTCGGCACGCTGCTCGGCGTTCTCATCTCGTACGGCTTCTTCCAGGGACTCGCGACAAATCTCGGAAACAAGGCTTCTGCGCGCAGAACGCTGCTCGTGGCGCAGAAGCAGGTGCTGGTTGCGATCCAGCGGGGCGCTCCTCCGTCGATCGCCGTCGAGCTGGCGCGCCGCACGCTGCCCGACGACGTCCGTCCGACCTCGCGCGAGCTCTTCGAGGCCTGCCGCGCACGCAAGTGACGCGGAGAAGGAACGAATGGCCGAAGATCTGCACCGCGTCGTCGTGAGGCGCTCGCAGCCGTCGATCGGGCGAATCGGCGGCGCCTGGAAGGTGGCCTTCGCCGATCTCGCAACGGCGATGATGGCGCTGTTCCTCGTGCTCTGGCTCGGCAACCAGGACGCCGCGGTCCGCAAGGCGGTCGCAAGCTACTTCCAGGATCCGATCGCCTTCGACCGACATCCCGACGGCGGACGTTCGCCGCTCGGACGCTCGGGGACTGGAGACGGTCCGATCGACGGGCTGCTCGTCGCCCCGCGCTCGGCGCGACCGTCGTCTCGAGAGTCTCTCGAGCGCGCAGCACGGGAGCTGCGCAAGTCGCTCGAGTCGCTGCCCTCGTTCCAGGCGCTCGGACGCTTCGTCGCGCTCGATGTCTCCGGCGAGGGGCTTCGGATCGACCTCGTCGAGCAGGAGGGCTCGTCGTTCTTCGAGCGCGGCGGTCGCGAGCTCTCGCGTGAAGGAGGCGAGATCGTGCGCGCGATCGGCCAGGAGCTGGCGGCCCTGGGCGCCGGCGTGGTCGTCGAGGGCCACTCGGACGCCGTTCCGTTCCGGGGCGAGGCCGGCTATTCGAACTGGGAGCTCTCGGCCGACCGCGCCAACAGCGCGAGGCGCGAGCTCGAAGCCGGTGGATTGCCAGCGGGACGCATCGAGGCCGTCCACGGCTACGCCGATCAGCGCCTGCGGATCCCGGGCTCGCCGGCCGACCCGCGCAACCGCCGCGTGGCGATCCTCGTCCCCGCGAAGACGAGCCCGCGAGGGGAGGCGCCGCGCCCTACACCGGAATGAGTCCTCCACGAACGGTCGCACCCGCCGGGCTCGCGAGCCAGACGAGCACGTCGGCGATGTGTGCCGGCGGCGTCCACTGCGAGGTGTCCGCCTCGGGCATCGCGGCCCGGTTCGCCGGGGTGTCGATCGTGGTCGGCAGGACCGCGTTCACGCGGATCCCGAGGCCACCGACCTCCGCGTGCAGCGTCTCGGTCAGCACGACGACGGCCATCTTCGTCGCGCTGTAGGCGGCGAGGCCCGCCGGCCGTGCCAGGGCTGCACGCGCTGCGACGTTGAGGATGACGCCACTGCGACGTGCGATCATTCCGGGAACGACGGCGCGGCACATTGCGACGGCGGTGCGGGTATTGATGCGGTAGAGGCGGTCCCACGTCTCGAGCTCGGTCTCGTGGACGGGCGCGCCGCCCGCGTAGCCGCCCGCGCCGTTGATGAGCACTCCTGCACCGCCGGAGGCGGCGACGACGCGCTCCGGCCCCGCGTCGCTCACGAGATCGGCTTCGACGAGCACGAGCCGGCCGGCGACGATGGCTTTCTCCTCGGCGGCCTCGAGCGCCTCGCGCTCTCGCGCGGCGATCCACGGCACCGTGACGCGGTCACCGGTCGCAAGGAATGCGTGCACGACGGCGCGCCCGAGGGCGCCGCTTCCTCCTGTCACGATCGTGTGTCGTGAGAACGACGTCATCGAGGGACTCGCCGCATCCGTGACGAGCGGAGCGCCGACTCGGACCGCGTGACGGACTCGGCGGCGCCGGCAAGGCCGAGACGCGCGAGTGCGCGCGCCGCCCCGCGTCGTAGGTCCGGGTCCGGCGCAGCGCCGGCAATCTCGCGCAGGCGGTCCGTCGTGCCTGCGGGAAGGCCCTGCGGGTTGGCGGCGCCGAGCTCTCCGAGCGCGACGGTCGCGATTCGCCGGCTCGCCGGATCGTGGTCGCCGCCCAGCACCGCGACGAGCCGATCGAGAACGTCAGCGCCCGGGTCGGCCAGCGTCGCCATCGCCGCGAGCGCCGCGCGACGCACATCCGTTTCCTTGTCGTGGCTCGCGTCGAGCAGTGCGCGCGAGGTCTCGGGGTGGTCGGGCGCGAGCTCACGAAGCGCGAAAGCCGCCATGCGCCGAACGCGCGGACGGTCGTCGCTGCGCGCCAGACCGAGCAGGAGGCCGAGCACGTCGGGGTGCAGGCGGCCGGCATCGACCAGCAGACGCGCCGCGTTCCAGCGCACGTCGCCTTCACGATGCGCGAGCGCTTCGACCAGCGCCGGGACGAGCGACGGCCCGGGAGGCTCGAGGCGCGCCAGGGAAGCCGCGGCGCCGAAGCGCCGGCCCGGGTCGTCGCTGCGCAGCGCGCGACGGAGCACGCCGTCGACGCTGCGATCGCGTCGTGCGAGCGTGACGAGGGCGTCGCCCGCTGCGCGGGCGACGGCGCGAACCGGATCCGAGAGGGCTTCGCCGAGCGCGTCCGCGAGAAGGACGCCGGCCGGGTCCCCGGGCACCTCACGACAGGCCGCGAGACGCTTGGCAGGGTCGGCGTCGCGCAGCGCCTCGATCAGCGGATGGGTCATGCGGCAGCCCAGCGATCGGCGAGAGGCGCTACGCCGCCCGCACGGCGCGCTCGCCCTTCGCGTTCGAGCTTGACCAGGTGCGCCGTCACCGAGTGCGCGGCGGCGGCGTGGAGCACGGCGGGGACGTCGGTGTAGACGCGGCGAACGATCTCGGGAACCGCCTCCGGCGAGGATCCGAGCGCAGCCAGGATCTGGTCCTCGCGCTGCTGCCGGTGCGCGAGGTACTCGCGGAGCTTCGCGTGCCCGTCGGCAACGCAGGGCCCGTGGGCGGGATAGATTCGGCCGGGCGGCTCGGCGAGAAGGCGCCGTAGCGACGCGAGGTAGAGGCCGAGGTCGCCGCCCTCGATGGGGATCACAGTCGTGCCGACGCCGAGCACGTTGTCGCCGGAGAACACGGCGCTCTCCTCCTCGAGCGCGTAACACAGGTGATCGGGTGCGTGGCCGGGCGTGAAGATCGCTCGCAGGGTCGCGCCCTCGGTCTCGATCACGGCGCCGTCGCTGATCGCGGTGATTTCCGGCAGCGTCGGCGCACCATGCACAACGAGCTTCGACGCGCGGAGCGGTCCGAAGTGGGCCTGCACGTCGGCGAGCCCTCCGACGTGGTCGACGTGCGCGTGCGTGAGCAGGATCTCCTGCAAGCCGCTGGCGCCTGCACGTTCCAACGCACGTGCGAGCACGAGGGGGTACTCGGGCCGTCCCTGACCGGTGTCGATGAGGATGCGCCGCGGACCCGTGCCGACGAGATACGTGTTCGTGCCCGGGCCCGAGAACAGGCCCGGGTTCATGCCGAGGGCGACCGTGACGCGCTCCGACCAGACGCTCACCTCGGGCTGCGTGAGCCCGATCATCGTGGGCGATGCGGCCGGCGCTGTCGCTGCGCTGCTCACCGGGCTATTTCCCCGCGACCGTCATGCGCGCGATGCGCAGCGTCGGCGCCGCGACGGTGCCGAGCCACTCGAGATCGCGACCTACGGCGTCGACGGCCAGCAGCATCGTGCCGAGATTTCCAGCGACCGTCACCTCCTCGACCGCATGGACGGGCCGGCCCGCCTCGATCCACAGGCCGGCCGCGCCACGCGAGAAGTCGCCGGTCACGGCGTTGAAGCCGTGGCCGAAGAGCGAGGTGACGAGCAGGCCCCTGTCCGTCGAGGAGACGATGTCCTCGGGCGCCACCGTTCCGGGCTCGAGCCAGAAGTTCGTTCCCGAGACGCCTGGCGCACTGCCCGCGCTGCGCGCCGCGCTCCCCGTGCTCGCGAGCCCGAGCTTGCGGGCGGCATAGGTGTCGAGGAGCCAGCGCTCGAGCCGGCCGTGGTCGAGGACGACATTTCGGCGTGTCGGGAGCCCCTCGCCGTCGAAGGGACGACTTCCGAGGCCGGCCGGAACGCGGCCGTCGTCGACGATATGAACGAGATCGCTCGCGATCCGCTCGCCGAGCCGGCCGGCGAGCATCGACGCTTCGCGGTAGACGGCATAGCCGCTCACGCACGCGAGGACGTGCCGCAAGAGGCTCGCCGACGTCACGGGATCGAAGATCACCGGCACCTCGCAGGTGGCGACGCGACGGGCGCCGAGCCGGCGCAGCGCGCGCTGCGCCGCGCGGCGTCCGACCGCTTCGGGTGACGCGAGGCGCGCGCGCGTCCGGGCGACCGTCCACCAGGAGTCGACCTGCATCGCGGCGCCCTCACTCGCGATCGGCATGCAGGCGAGCTGGTGCGACGCGGCCGTGTACTCGCCGAGGAATCCAGCGCTGCTGCCGTAGGCGACGTGGCGGAGCCGTGCGCTCGCTTCCGATCCCTCCGAGCGGGTGATGCGGGGGTCCTCTTCTCGCGCGGAGCGCTCGGCCCGGCGAGCGCTCTCGATGAGCGTCTCCACGCCGACCTCGCGATCAGCCGGGTCGGCGAGCGCGAGGTCGGGAGGCGCCGCCTCGAAGCCGGAGTCGGGAAGGCCGGCTACGGGGTCCTCCGCCGTCTCGCGGGCGAGCAGGACCGCTTCGCGCGCCATGCGCTCGACCGCCTCGGCCGCGAGGTCACTCGTGGACGCAACGGCGCAGCGCAGGCCTGCGCGGCCCGCGACGAACGCACGGATCCCGAGCGTGGTCTCCCGTGCCTGCGTCACGAATTCGATCTCGTCGCCGCGAACGCGCGTGCTGGTGCCTTCGCTCTGCGTGAGCACGACGTCGGCCGCCTCGGCGCCAGCGGCACGCGCTGCGCTGAGCGCCTGTTCGACCCGTGAGAGCCGCTCACTCATCCTTCGGTCCCGCCCACCGTGAGTCCGTCGACGCGAAGCGTGGGTAGCCCCACGCCGACCGGGACGCTCTGACCGTCCTTGCCGCACGTTCCCACGCCGCGGTCGAGGGCCAGATCGCTGCCAATCCGCGACACACGCAGCAGGACGTCGGGGCCGTTGCCGATCAGCGTCGCTCCCTTCACGGGTGCGCCGATTCGGCCGTCCTCGATGCGGTACGCCTCGTTCGCGCTGAACACGAACTTACCGCTCGTGATGTCGACCTGCCCGCCGCTGAACGAGACCGCGAAGAGCCCGCGCGTGACCGAGCGGACGATGTCGGACGGGTCGTCGGACCCAGCGAGCATGAAGGTGTTCGTCATGCGCGGGAGCGGAAGATGCGCGTAGCTCTCGCGCCGTCCGTTGCCGGTGGGAGCTGTGTGCATGAGGCGCGCGTTGAGACGGTCCTGCAGGTAGCCGCGCAGAATCCCGTCCTCGATCAGGACGGTGCGCTGTGTCGGGGTTCCCTCGTCGTCGACGTTGAGCGAGCCGCGGCGTTCGGCGAGCGTGCCGTCGTCGATCACCGTGACACCAGACGCCGCGACGCGCTGGCCGATACGATCCGAGAACGCCGAGGTCCCCTTGCGATTGAAGTCGCCCTCGAGCCCGTGGCCGACGGCCTCGTGCAGGAGCACGCCGGGCCAGCCCGGGCCGAGCACGACGTCCATCGTTCCGGCGGGGCAGGCCGTGGCCTCGAGGTTCAGCACTGCGACGCGTACCGCCTCGGCGACCAGCGGCTGCCAGGCCTCGGGTGCGAAGAGCCGATCGAGCGCGTAGCGCCCGCCCATGCCCTGATAGCCGACCTCGCGACGCCGGCCGGTCGGATCGGCAGCGATCACCTGCACGTTGAGGCGCACGAGCGGCCGAACGTCGCCGGCGAGCGTTCCGTCGCTTCCAGCGACCATCACCGTACGGTGCTGGCAGACGAGGCTCGCCATCACCTGTCGAACGCGTGGATCGAGACGCCGTGCGTGGGCGTCGATCGCTTCGAGCAGTGCGACCTTGTCGGCGGCCGGTACCTCGGTCGGAGGTCGATCCACGGGGTAGAGATCGTGCGCCGGTCTCGTCGGCGACCGAACGGTAACCGCGCCGGCCGCTCCCGGTCGCTCGGAGATGGCCCGGGCCGTGCCGGCGGCGACGCGCAGGCTCTCGAGGCTGATCTCGTCCGTGTGCGCGTAGCCCTGCCGCGCTTCGGCCTGAACGCGAACGCCGACCCCCTGCGTGAGGTGACGATCGCCGCTCTTGACGATTCCCTCCTCGAGGACGACGGAGTCGTCGGTGGTGTACTCGAAGAACAGGTCCGCGTGATCCGCGTGACGCTCGAGCGCCGCTGAGAGGACGCTGCCCAGACCTCGCGCGTCGACGCCGAAGCGCCGCTCGAAGAAGACATCGGGTGCGCTCTCGCCGGGCGGGCTCATGCGGGAGGCTCCTTGCGTTCGAGCAGCGAGGGAAGCAGCGCGAGCGTAGCAAGCGAGCGCACGTCGACCGCCCGAAGTCCAGCGGCCACTGCCCCCGCGTGATCGTCGGTGGGGTCGTCTCCGACGACGACGGCCTCGGCCGCCAGGACGCCGAGGGCCTCGAGCGCGAACGTGAAGATTCGGGGATCGGGCTTTGCGGCGCCGGCATCGGCCGGCAGGACGATGCAATCGAAGAAGCGTGCGAGGCCGAGCGCGGCGAGTAGCGGCCGCAGGCGCTGGTCGAAGTTCGAGACCACGGCGAGACGAAGACCGCGCGCGGCGAGGGCAGCGAGGGCGTGCGCGGCCCCCGGCATCGGCTCCCACGCGGAAGCCGCTGCAAAATGCGCGAAGAGAGCATCGAAGCAGGCGTCGAAGTCGCGAAGACGTGCCGTACCGTCCGCGGCGCGCAGCGTCCGTCGAACGACTTCGCGCCACCAGGCCTTCTCGCGCTCGGCCACTCGATCGGGCGCTGCATCCGCGAATACCATCGGCGGCATGGCGGCCAGCACGCGGCCGAAGGCCTCCGCGACGCGCGACTCCGGAAGGGCAGCGCCGTGAGCGGCGAACGCGCGCGCATAGGTCGCTCCGACGTTCTCGCGCGGGCGGATCAGCGTCCCGGCTGCATCGAAGAGAACGGCACGCAGAGGCGGCGGCTCGCTCCTCACTACCGCAGGAGCGGCCTGCCGACACTACCCGTCAGGCGCATCTCGGCGCTCCCATCCTGCGCGAGGCGCAGCCCGGTTCCGGCGAGCATCGGACGCAGCGACGGATCGACGACCGCGAGCTGGAGCTGGAGATCGAGTGGAGCATTCGTGACCACCGGCGCCCTACCGACGTTTCCGCGGAGCCTCGCCGTCAGCATCGGCCCCTGCAGGTCGACGTCGACGCCGCCGGCCAGCGAAGCGTCGCTGAGCTCGGCCCGGGCCGTGAGCGTCTCGAAGGGCAGGGCCACGGGCAGCCCGGGCAGGGCGACCGAGCCGCCGTGTGCAGCGAGGTCGATCGTGCCGCGAGGGCCGGCGGGCGTCGTCCGCAGATCGACGTCGCCATTCGCCGTCCCGTCGAGGGAGAGGCCGGGCAGCATGCCGGCGACGGGCAGCTTTGCGAGGTCGACGTCCGAGAGCGTGCCCGCGAAGCCGGGCTCGGCGCCGAGGACGAGCGTTCCCACGGCGTGCCCTTCGGCGGCCTCGACGTCGACGTGAAGGGCAGGCCGGCCGCGCAGCCATGCCGGCGACCACGCGGGGCGAACGCGCGCCTTCTCGATCGCGAGCTGCCGTCCGTCCGCGAGCGTCACCGCGAGCCCGGTGACCGCGACGCCCGGGCCTGCGAGCGAGACGGCGGGAGCCAGCGACGTCATTCGAATCTGCGCGCCGAGCGCTTGGCCGGCCTTCGCCGCGACGACGTCGCGGAGCCGGTCGTACGGAAATCCGATCGCCACGAAGAGCAGCGTCAGCAGCACGGCGCCAATCGGGATCCCGACGCGCTGCACGCGGCGAAGCGCAGGGCTCGAGAGCGCGGTCGCCGTCACGAGACGGCCTCGAAGGAAGACACGGTGAAGGTCACGTCGAGTAGCTCCGGATTGTCGGTGCGGGTACGGAGGCGAAGGTTGCGGATCGTGAGGGGCTGCGGCGCGGCTTCGATCTGCTGCAGGTAGCCGACGGTCTGCGACAGCGTGACGCCCTTTAGAACCAGCTGCACGCGCGTCTCGCGGTAGCGATCGCTCGCTCCCGCGGCCTGCGGCTCCATCGACTCGATCTTGACCGACGAGCTGCGCGCGAGCGATTCGAGGGTCGTCAGCAGGTTGCTGCTCGGGCCCTGCTGGATCCGCTGCTCGATCCCGGCGAGCGCGCCACTCGCGCTCGTGTACTCGGCACGCAGGCGACGTACCACCTCGAGCTCTTGCTCGGCACCCGTCGCGCGCGACCGCGCTTCCTGCCGCGCCGAGAGTACGGGGGCGATGAGCGCGAAGTAGAGAACGCTCACGATGGCCAGTGCGCCGACCGACGCGAGCAGCAGGCGCTCGCGAAGCGTGAGCGCCTGGAGCTGCGTTCGCAGCCGTCCGAGAAGCTCGTCCATCAGCTCTCTCCCCTGGGCTTGCCGGTGAGGGTCACGCTGAACGACTTGCCGCCGCGCCGGGCGTCGCTCTGGATCTCACTGACCTGGACCTGCGAGAAGCCCTCGAGCTTCGAGAGCTCGGTCTTGAGGCGCTCGACGGCCTCGAAGCTCTTCGAGTAGCCGCGGATGCGGACCACGTTCGGGTCGATCCCCACCTCTTCGAAGACGACGTCGACGTCGGGCGGCACGTGTGACGAAAGCTGCGTGAGGATGTCGAGGGCCGAGAGATTCGCGGCGTTGACGCCGAGGAAGTCGGCGCGGTCCCGCGCCGACTTCACGGCCTCGCGCAGCGCGGCGACCGCATTGGACGGTGCAGCCTTTCCGGGAAACGCTGCGGCGTACTCGGCGGTGACGAGCTGCTCGAGCTGCGAAGCGCGGCGGGACTGGACGGCGATCGAAGTACCGATCGACACCGCGAGCAGGAGCGCCGCGAGACCAGCGAGGCGCCCGGTCCACACGAACTCCTGACCCATCGCGCGCAGGTCGCGGCGGTATGCGAGCTCCTCTTGCCGAAAGTTCATTCGCGTTCGCGCCTGGAGACTCCCGCGCAGGGAGAGGGCGAGCGCCTGTGCGTAGAGCAGCGGATCGGCGCCCGCGAGGAGCGCTGCGCCGCCGACGATCGCAGGAAGGTCGAGGCGGGCGGTGGCGATGCCCGTTCGCCGGGCGAGATAGGTGTCGATCTGCGGCAGTCTCGCCGTTCCGCCGAGGAGCGTGATCTCGTCGAGGCGCGCGACAGCCGGGCCGCCCAGCAGCGCCTCGAGCCCCGAGAGGGTCCGGACGATCTCGCGGACGAGACGATCGAGGATCTCGACGGCGGCCGGTGACTCCCCAGCGCCGGCATCGCCGAAGATTCCTCGCTCGCACTTGAGGCGCTCCGCCTCCGCCTCCGAGCAGCCGCGCTCGCGCGCGATGGCGCGCGTCAGCGCGAGGCCTCCGATCTGAACCGTGCGCGTCGAGACGACGCGACCATCGAGGCTCAGGCTCATGCTGCTCTTGCGGTGACCGAGGTCGAGGAGAAGGCGCGTCCCGGGCAGCGGTACGAGCGCGGCGAGGTTTCCGAGCACGAGCCCCTCGGCCTCGACGACGCGCGGCTCGAGATCCGCCTCGCGCAGGAGCCGCAGCAGCTTCACCACCTCCGCACGCGGCGCCACCGTCGCCAGCACTTCCGAGTGCTGGCGATCGCCGCCCACGCGCTCCCAGTCGACGAAGACCTGATCGAGGTCGAAGGGAAGCTGGCCCTCGACCTCGAAGGGGACGGCCTGCGAGAGGCGCTTTCCGTCGCGGAACGGGAACGTGAGGCGGCGGCTGGAGAGGCGATCGCCGGGAAGAGCGCAGATCACGTGGTCGTGGGGCAGCGAATGCGAGCGCGCGAGCTCGCGGAGCCGCTCGTCGAGCGCCGCGTCTCCGTCGTCCTCGACGGGCAGGCAGTGCTGCTGCGCGACGACGAGGCCCTGAAGCGTCTGGTGCAGCTCGATCGCCTTCACGCTGTGGCTTCCGAGGTCGAGTCCGAGTACGCGTCGAATGACGACGGCCATGGCATCCCTCACTCCACCTGCCACGAGAGCAGGAGCGGCTCATCCGGCTTCGAACGATCGACGACGGCACGGGCGCTGCGTCGGACCTCTCCAACGCTGGCCTCGGCCACCACGGTGAAGACGTCGGTCTTGAAGGTGGGGGGCGGGAAGATCTCACCCTCGACGGCAGCGGAGAGGGGGCTGCACGACGGGTTGCTCGCCTCGTCGGCGCAGAGCACCTCGCCCCCTTCGCGGGCCTTGAGGACGCTGCGCACGGTGTTCTCGTCGGCCAGACCCATCTCGGTGCCCACGCCGTGGAACAGAAGAGCCAGCACGTGCGGCGGTGCGGTGTTCGGGTTGATGCCGTCGGCCTTCGCGTAGGGAAAGACGGTGACGTAGTGCGAGAGCGCATCGACCAGCGGACCATCGAAGCCCTCGACGAGACGCAGCTCATCGACGGACAGGAGTGGGCGGTTGGCCGGCTCGGCCGGAGGCGTTCGCTTCTGGTAGGCGTCGCTCTCCCGCCCTCCGTTCTGTCCCACCTCGTCCTCGTCGAGGTAGTCGAGGAGATTGCGGGCCAGATCCTCGGGCTCGTAGCGCTTCTGCTCGGGGCGGCCCGGCATGTCGTCGATCACCTTCTTCAGCAGCTCGACGAGATAGAGCTCGGCGTTCTTGCGCGGGGCTCCGTCTTCGTCGAGGAGCGCGTTCAGGTCGAGGCGCGCACTCGCGTCCTCGATGCGGAGTCGAAGGATCTCTCCCTCCGGTGCCGGGATCTCGACCGCACCGGCGCGCGCCCACACATCGAGCAGCGTCTCGCTGCGGAAGCCATCGGCCTCTTCGACGAGGCGATCCTCGAGGAGGAGGGCAACGCCGAGGCGCACGCCGCCGCGCGCGAGCGACTCCGCTTCGGCCGCCTCGTCGCGGTGGCGGGCGATCATGGCGTCGACCGTGGCACGGCGCAGAAACGTGGCGATGGCTCCGGTCAGCAGCAGAACGAAGACCAGAACGACGACGAGCACGATCCCTCGCTCCGAGCGCTTCTCGCTCACTGGCAACCCACGAGGCCGAGCCCTGGCGGAAGGCTCGCCGCGACGTCTCGGAAGCATTGGCCGCCGATGGCCGAGAGGATCCCCTGTGCCTGCGGATACTGCTTCAGGATGCCGGGGTTGATCGCCACGCACTGCGAGACGGTCATGCACGGCTCGTCGCGATCCTCCTCGGCGCGCGCCTGCTGCTCCGGCGTCTCGCTGCTCGCTTCCTCCTCACCGCTCTTCTCCCCCTCCTGCTTCGCGGCGCCAGCGGCGCTCGCCTCGGCTTCGTCGGGATGGAGGAGCGCCTCGAGATCGATGGGTCGCATGGGAATGAGAACGCGCCGGACGAGCGGACCGAGCGCGGCGGACTCAGCCGCGGCACCGGCCGCAGCCGCCGGGCTCGCCGTCGCGCCGGCCGGCGGGAGCATCGAGACCTCGATCTCTGCCGCCAGCGGCAGCTCGCTCGAATCGGTGATCTGCGAGGAGTCCCAGACGTCGTTCCATACGCCCTTCTCGTCGAGCAGGCGAACGCCGAAGGATGCGATTCCGGACGCGAGGACGCGCGCGCCGGACTCCTCGTCGAGCGGAATCTCGCGGTCGAGTCCCTCCGGAAGGCGCGGCGCGCTCCAGCGCAGGACCTCGATACCGCCATCCGCGGCCGGTCGCGCGGCGTACGCGACGACGGAGAGATCGGACTCGTGCTCGGTCGACGTGCGCTGCGGGCCGGTTCGCGTCATGAACTTGAGACGGTCGGCGCCGCGTCCCGCGCCGCTCGACTCGGCGAGGAAGATCCAGGGGTGCTCGAGCGGATCGGTTTCCTTCGGCTTCTTGACGAGCGTGCTGCCCTCGAGATCGCGCGCCAGGCGATCGAGCAGTGCGGTCGCGCGCCGGGCCGCGCGCGTGCGCTCCGACGCTTCGCTGCTCGCACGCGAGAGATCGATGAAGAAGCTGATCGCTACGGTGAGCACGAGCGTGGTGAGCGCCACGACGGCGAGCATCTCGAGCAGCGTGAATCCTGCGTGACGGCGCGGAATCATCGCCCGCCTCCGCCGTCATCCGGGTCTGTGCCCGGCAGGACGGTGGTGGGGAGCCGCTTCGTGGACGCACGGTCGGAGGCGCTCGATCGGCCGCTGCTCTCCGTCGTCTGTCCTGTCTTCGCCGACTCCGAAGCGCTACCGGCGCCGCCGGACTTCGCGCTCGCGTCCTGCGCCTGCGCATCCCGCTCCTTCTCGGCCTCGGCCGCCGCAACGAGCTGCTCGATGAGCGGCGCCGCCGCGACCATGTCGATGCCGTACGTCGTGCGCCGGACGCTGCGCTCGGAGTCGCCCTCGGTCCAGACGACCGCGAGATCGATGCGGCGAAGCAGCGGCTGATTCGAGGCGCCCGCGGGATGCAGCAGCGTTCCGGCCTCCGTCTTGCCGCCCTTCGGTCGCGCGCCGATCGCGCGCTCGAGACGATCCTTCGCGCGCCTCGACGCCTTCGTGTCCGGGATCCCCGGGTCGATCGGGCTCACCTCCGTGCGAACCACGAACTCTTCTTCCTCGTCCTCGGTCTTGCCCGGGTCGGGGGTCTGCCCCATCGCGACCTGCGCCTCGATGTCCGTGATTCGCCGGTCGGCGAGCAGCGAGGCACGGATGCGCCGCCCGGCGTCGCCTTCGGCGCGCAGTCCCTCGATCGCGGCCGTCGCGAGGACCGAGTAGACGAGCCCGAGGACCGCCACGGCGGCCAGCACCTCGAGCAGGGTGAAGCCTGCGGCGCGCTCAGCCCGTCGCATCGCGCACCACCACGGCTTCGTCGAGCGGGGCGAGGTCGAGGGCCACGCGGTGACCACTCGCGTCCATGAGGACGATCGTCGTTGGCTCCACCGTTCCATCACGCTCGAACGTGATCGCGACGGCGCCGCGCTCGACCGGTCCCTGGCCTGCGTCGACGCCGCCGAACTCGATGCCGTCCGTCAGGACGGCCGTTCGCCCGAGCTGCGTCGGAAGCGGACGGAAGCTGCGCTCGGATTCGCGTTCGGGACGAAGATCGAGGGTCTTGTCGCCCGAGATCTCCGCGTCGAGATCGGGCGGCGCCGGTGCGCGGCCCTCGGCCTCGGCCTCGGTCACGAACCACTCGACGCGATACGCGGCACCGTCGAGATCGAGCAGAAGCCGGTGCGGGATGGCCGTCATCACCGTGCGCTGGCGTGCGAACTCGAGGTCGTTCGCGAGATGGTTCGCCTGATCGCGGAGCTGCGCGGCGCTACGCGAGCCCACGGCGGGAAGGACGATCGAGGCGACGAGGCCCATGATGAGGACGACGGCGAGCAGCTCGAGCAGGGTGAAGCCGGCGCGGCGGCCGGCGGCCGCCGCGCGGACGACGTCGCTCTCCGCGCTCGCCTTCACGCCGCCTATCCCTTTCCGGGCTCGTCGCTCGCCCAGTTGCCGACGTCGGCGTCGTTGCCGTCGCCGCCGGGCTTGCCGTCGGCGCCGAGGCTCCACAGGTCGAACGAATAGGGGTTGTGCTCGCCGGGGGAGCGGTACTGGTAGTCCTCGCCCCACGGATCCTTCGGAACGACGCCGCCCTGCAGGTAGCCCTCGGGGCGGTAGCTTCTCGGCTGCGGGTCTCCGCTCGGCTTGCGAACCAGCGCCTGCAGCCCCTGCTCGCTGCTCGGATAGCGCGCATTGTCCATGCGATAGAACTCGAGGACGCTCTCGAGCTGCTTGACCTGCGCGTGCGCGGTGTTCACACGGGCCTTGTCGACCTGTGAGAAGACGACCGCGCCGACGATGCCGCCGAGCAGTCCGATGATCAGCACGACGGCCATGATCTCGATCAGCGTGAAGCCGCGCGAGCGCCGGTGTCGGGGGGACGTTTCCATGTCGCATTCTCCTCTCATCGGAGCGAGCTCGTGATCTGGAGCAGCGGCACGAGCGTCGCGGAGATGATGACCATGACGATGCCCACCATCAGCAGGATGAGCAGCGGCTCGAGCAGCGCAGTCAGACGTGTCATCGTGGTCTCGACCTGCTCGTCGTAGGTGTCGGCCACCTTGCCGAGCATCGCTTCGAGCTCTCCTGAGGCCTCGCCGACCTCGACCATGTGCGTGACGAGCGGCGGGAACTGACCGCTCGCGCGCAGCGGCTTCGCGAGCGACGCGCCGCCGGTGATGGCCTCCTTCGCAGCGTCGACCGCCTCGCCGATCACGACGTTGTTGGCGACGTGCTTCGCAGTCTCGAGCGCGCGAACGATGGGGATCCCCCCGGCGAGCAGCGTCGAGAGCGTTCGCGTGAAGCGCGAGATCGCGAGCGTTCGGGAGACGCGCCCGACGACGGGAAGTCGCAGTCGCGTGCGGTCGAACCACGCACGCCCGGCCGGTGTGCGAACGAGCGCGCGGAATCCGAAGCCGAAGGCGACCGCGCCGGCGAGCAGCGCCCACCACCACTGCTGCGCGAAGTGGGAGCCCGAGATGATGATGCGGGTGTAGATCGGGAGGGGCTGGTTGAGGCTCTTCAGGAGCTCGGCGATCTGCGGTAGCACGAAGACCACCAGTGCGGCGACGACGATGAGTGCGAAGCCGAACATCACGGCGGGGTAGATGAGGATCGAGCCGACCTTGTTGCGCAGACGCACCTGGCTCTCGAGATATTCGGCGAGCCGCGCGAGAACCGTCTCGAGGGCGCCGCCCGTCTCGCCGGCGCGCACCATGCCGACGTACAGGTCCGAGAACGGCCCCGTGTTCGCCATCGCGTCGGCGAGCGCACTGCCCTGGTTGACGCGGTCGCGGACCTGCCCGACCACCGACTTGAGGCGCGGATTCTCGCACTGCTGGCCGAGCGCCGTGAGCGCCTCGACGAGCGGGATGCCGGCGCCGACGAGCGTCGCGAGCTGCCGCGTCGCGAGGGCGACGTCCATCTGCGAGACGCGTCGCAGCGATCCCAGCGAGAAGGCGCCGCCAGCGCCACGCTCGGCCTTGACGCTCGATCCTGCGCTCTCGGTGAGGTCCGTGACGAAGACTCCGTCGCGGCGCAGTCGCGCACGTGCCGCGCGCAGGTTCTCCGCGTCGACGAAGCCGCGCAGGCTCTTGCCCGCCGAGTTCGCGCCCCTGTAGGTGTAGACCGGCATCAGATCTGGGCGACGCCGCCCTCGTCTTCGGTTGCGCGCAGGACCTCGGCGATCGAGGTCTGTCCCGAGAGGACCTTGCGCGCTCCGTCGGCGCGCAGTGAATGCATTCCCTTGTCCATCGCGCGGCGCTTGATGGTCTTGGCGTCGGTGTTGGCGGTGACCATCGCGCGAAGCTCGTCATCGATCAGCATCAGCTCGAAGATGCCGAGACGGCCGCGGTAGCCCGTGTGGTTGCAGTGCTCGCAGCCCGTCGGTCGATGGACGCGCAGCACGGCGCCGCGCGAGCGGATCCCGATCTCGGCCAGCTGCTCGATGGTGGGCTCCCACGGCTCCTTGCAGCGCGTGCACAGCACGCGAACGAGGCGCTGCGCGAGCACGGCGACCAGCGACGAGGCCACGAGATACGGCTCGACTCCCATGTCGACCAGACGCGTGATCGCGCTCGGGGCATCGATGGTGTGAAGCGTCGAGAAGACGAGGTGGCCGGTCAGCGAGGCCTGGATCGCGATCTCCGCGGTCTCGACGTCGCGGATCTCGCCGACGAGGATGACGTTCGGGTCCTGGCGCAGGACGGAGCGCAGCCCACTCGCGAACGTGAGGCCGATCTTGGGGTTGACCTCGATCTGCCCCGTGCCGGGGAGCTGGATCTCGACCGGGTCCTCGATCGTGATGATGTTGCGGTCGGCGGTGTTGATGCGCGAGAGCGCACCGTAGAGCGTCGTGGTCTTGCCGCTGCCGGTGGGGCCCGTCACCAGCACGATGCCGTTCGGGCGGGCGATCAGCTTCTCCCAGACCTGGAGCTGCGCCTCGTTGAAGCCGAGCTTCTCGAGATTGAGCATCTCGGTCGTACGCGGCAGGAGCCGCATCACGACACGCTCGCCGTGAGCGACCGGCACCGTCGAGAGCCGCACGTCGTAGTCGCGCCCTGCGATCTTGAGGCGGATGCGGCCGTCCTGCGGCAGGCGCTTCTCGGCGATGTTGAGGCCGCCCATGATCTTGATGCGCGACGTGATGCTCGACTGGATGGCGCGGGGCAGGGGGTGCATCGGCTCGTAGAGCAGGTCGTCGATGCGGAAGCGTACGCGGATGTCGCGCTCGAAGGGCTCGAGGTGGATGTCGCTCGCGCGCTCTTTCACCGCCTGCTGGAGCAGCGAGTTGACGAGCTTGATGATCGGCGCCTCGTCCGACGCCTCGAGCAGGTCTTCGGGCTCCTGGGTCGAGAGCTCCTGCGCGAGCGCTTCGAGGTCGGTGACGGCGTCGGAGGCGAGCGCGGCGGCCGAGCCACCCGCGCCACGGTCGTAGACGTGATTGATCGCGGCGAGCACCGTTCGCTCGCTCGCGAGCTCGCCGTCGATCTCGGCGCCGTCGAAGAGCAGGCGCAGGTCGTCGAGGGGCGCAGTCTCGAAGGGGTCGGAGATCGCGACGCGCACGGCGCCGTGGTCGTCGCGGCCGAGCGGCAGCAGGCCGTGCGCCTTGGCGAAGCCGATCGGAACGCGGGCGATCAGGTCCTCGTCGACGTCCTCGGGCCGGATCTCGCGGCGCACGCGCAGGGCGAGCTGATCGCCGAGCGCATCGAGCGCCTCGTCCTCCGTGAGGGCCCCGTCCTCGATCAGGATCGCGACCAGACGTCCGCCGGACTCCGCCTGCCGGCGCTGTGCGGCGTCGAGCTGCTCGGGCGTGAGCCGGGTTCCGCGCAGCAGCATCTCGCCGAGGTCGAGGCGCTCGGGCTGGATCTCCTGCGCGGGCAGCGTGCTCACGGCGCCGCGGCCTCCGCGGGCTCGAGCTGGATCACGGTGGGCGCGAGCCCGTAGCCGCGGCGAACGGCCTCGGCGACGTGGTTCGCCTGCTCGGTCGTGTCATAGGGGCCGAGGCGCAGCTCGTAGAACACGCCGCCTCCCTGCTGGCCCGAGCGCAGGGTGCCGTCGTAGCCGGCGTCGACCAGCTCGGTGAGCTGCGCGCGCGCCGCGCTCTCCGAGCGGAAGATCGCCGCCAGCACGCCCCACTTCGGGCCGTGCTCACTCTCCCGCTCGGCCTGCTCCCGGCGCTCGCGCTCCGCGGCCTGCTGCTCCTCGATTTGGCCCATCCGCGCGAGGGGGTAGCGAGCGGAGAGCTGCGCGAGCTCGTCCCGAATGGCGTTGCCGGTGTACTTCGGCGGCTCGTACGGGACGCCCTTCGCCTCGGCCTCTTCGCGCCGGGCCTCTTCCTGCTCGAGCTCGTCTTCGGTCTGATCGATCGCCTGCGCCGATTCGCGCTGGAACTCCTCGCGCTTGCGGATCGACTGCTGCTCGAGATCAGACTCGTTGCGAACGATGTGCGGCGTCAGGAACACGAGCAGGTTGATCTTCGTGAGCTGGTCGGTCGTGCTCTTGAACGCCCAGCCGAGGAAGGGGATGTCGCCCAGCCACGGCACCTTGCTCTCCGTGTTCTGCTGGTTGTTGTCGAGCAGGCCGCCGATCACGACCGTCTCGCCGTCGGAGACGACGACGTTGTTCTCGATCTTGCGGCTCGAGAGCGGGACGCCCACCTGGCTCGGATCCCCGGTGTCGGCGATCAGGCCGCGGTTGATGTTCGTGATCTCCTGGAAGATCTTGAGCCGGAGCGTGTCGCCCTCGGAGATCTGCGGCGTCACGCGCAGCGTGATGCCGATGTCCTGGCGCTCGACGTTCACCGAGGTGGCGAGGTCGCCGGTCGCGTTGGTGACGCCCGCGGCCGACTGGACGCGGCTCGAGATGATCGGAATGTTGTTGCCGACCTTGATCTCGGCCTCCTCGTTGTCCGAGGTGAGGATGTGCGGCGCGGAGAGGATGTTGGCGTTGTTGAGGTTCTCGGAAGCGCGAAGGATGCCTTCGATCAGCGAGCCGCCGACGGCCGTGGCGATTCCGGCCGGGCCCGCCGCTCCGTAGCGCAGGCTGTTCTTGGAAGCGACCGCGATCAGATTGCTGAGGACGCTGTCGGTGACGTCGCCGCTCCCACCGCTGTCGGTCGTGCTCCCGTCGGTGCTGCTCGAGCTCCCCGACCCGAACACCCGCGGGCGGCCCGCCGAGTCGGTGAGCGAGGCGACGGTGAAGCTCGCGTCGCCGACGTGCCGGTACAGGCTGTTCAGGCCGAGCTGCTGGTTGTTGCTGACCGTCACCTCCATGATGAGCGCCTCGACGAGCACCTGCGGTCGCCGGATGTCGAGCCTCTCGATCACCTGCTTTGCGGTCGCGAAGCCCTCCTGGCTGGCCTGGATGATGAGCGCGTTGGTCGGCTTGTCGGCCGTGATCGAGACACCCTCGGCGAGCTCGGTCACCGCGGCGCGAAGCGCCTGCGCGGCCGCGGGGCCGATCGCGCCCGCTCCCGCGCCGGACTGCGCGCCCCCGGCTCCGCCCTTCGGCGCGGCCGGCTGCCCCGAGATCACGGAGTTGAGCGTCTCGGCGAGCTCCTCGGCGTCGGCGTTCTTCAGGTAGTAGACGTGGATGCGGCCGCCGCCGGTCACCGGCACGTCGAGCTTCGCGACGAGCCGGCGAATGTCCTCGATGCGCGTTCGCGACGAGAGGACGATCAGCGAGTTCGTCCGCGCGTCGGTGATGATCCGGACGCGGTCGCGCTGCTGCTCGGCGCTTCCCGGAACGCCGGCCGGCGTCGGGACACCGGGGATCTGCGGCTGCGTTCGCGGCCGCGCCGACCGCAGGGCAGACGCGCCGGTCGCGCTCGACGACGAGACCTCGCCGCCGTAGATGTCGGCGATCTGCTGCGCGAGCGTCGCCGCGTCGGCGTGGAGGACCTTGAGCAGCGTCAGCTCCTCCTTGAAGGTCTCGACGTCGATGGCGGCGATGATCGAGAGGATGCGCCGAATGTTCGCGGCCGAATCGGTCAGAATGATCGTGTTCGTCGGCGGATACGAGAGGAGAGCCGCGTCCTTCGAGACCAGCGGCTTGAGCGAGTTCGAGATCGCGTCGGCATCGATGTACTTGAGCGGGATGAGACGCGTGACGTAGGTGTCGATGTTCGGGGTTGGCGTGGGGGCGGGCACCGTGTCGATCGCCGACTCCTTGGCGTCGCGGACCGGGACGATCTTGATCGATCCACCCGGCCCGGCGACCGTCGTGAAGCCCTTCACGTTGAGCACGGACTCGAAGACGGTGTAGGCCTGCGCGACCGGGATGCGCGTCGGCGAGACGATCGTCACACGCCCGCGAACGCGATCATCGTAGATGAAGTTCTTGTTGGTGAGCTTGGCGATGGTGTCGATCACGACGCCGAGCTCGACGTCGTTGAAGTCGAGCTGGACGAGGCCGTCGTCCGCGCTGGCGGAGGCCGGCGCTCCGGCCGCGCCGGGGGGCGGCGGCACCTGCGCCCGAGCCGCGAGCGCGCCGAGGCCGAGCGCGGCAGCGAGCAGCCAGGCGATCGATCGACACTCGGTCATGTGGGCTGGGCCTCTCATTCGTCGAGCTCGTAGGTGAGCGTGCGCTCTCGTCCGTCCGATCCCTGAACCACGACGTTGAACTGCTTCGCGTCGGAGAGCTCGCGCATGAGCTGCGCGCTCTCCTCGGGGCTGTTGATCTGGATCCCGTTGAAGCGGGTGATGGTGTCGCCGCTCTGGATGCCGATCTGCTCGAAGAGGCTCCCGGGCTTGATCGCATTGAGCTGGACGCCGGTCATCTGCCCGGCCTCGTAGCGCGGCATGATCCGCGCCTGCGAGAAGAGGGCGGCGGGATTGCGCGCGGCGGTCTCTACGTCGCTGCGAGCGACCTGGAAGCGATTCTCAGCGAGGCGGCGCACGCGGGCGGCGGCGCCGGGGTCCGTTCGCGGCGCCGCTGCCGTGCCGGGCGTCGGGACAGTGGCCGCTCGCGCGAGCGGTCGGCCCCGGGGAGCCTCGGCGTCGTCGAGGGCGAGCTCCTCCCGGCGGCTTCCGTTCTGCAGCACGATCCGCCGCCGCTCGACCCGGAGCACGGTCGCCTGGCCACGGAGCTGGTCCTGCGGCCGCACGACGCTGTGCTTGCGGGTCTCGAGGTCTTCGACCGCTGCCCAGGACTGGCCGGGGTCACCTGCTGCTGCGGTTCCGAGGAGCTTTAGCGGAAGCTTCGTTGCCTCGAGGTCCTCGTCCTCGGGTACGGGCGCAGCCGAAGGCGGGAGCAGGACGGAGGCGTTGAACAGGTTGCGCGAGAGGATCACCTGGCGGTCCTGCGGTTCGCGGATCCTTCGCACGGGAGCGGCCGGGCCGGCGGCGAGGGGCGGCGGCGCCGGAGCCAGCGCGGCGTCGATGAGCTGCAGGAGGATGGCCGCCAGCAGGTAGCAGCACACCACGCCAAGCGTCAGGTTGGCGATCCAGACGATGATCCGCGCCATCCCCCCCACCATCCGCGCCGCCCCAGCCGGTCGCGGGCCCTGCACAGGGTCCGCGAAGGCCACCGGCAGCGCAGCGGCAAACGCTACCACGAGGTCCCCTCCGAACCGAGTGTTCTCGATCCTGAAGCTCGGCTCGGGGCCGCGGAAACGGCACGCAGCCCCGCTCACTTCCGGACACCGGCCGGCCCCCGGCAGTTCACCGCGAGACCCCGTTTTCCCCGGAGTTCGTATCGGGCAACCACCCCCTCAGCCTTGAGCAACATCGGCTCTTGGCCGTGCAGGTCGACGCGAACCGCCCTGCCAGAAGCTCGCCCGCAAGGGGCCGTGTCACCTTGACACCCCCCCCACCGGACCCAAGGTTCAGCGCACACGGGCGCCGGGCAGTGGACGGCGGTCCCTGAAGGGAGAGGCATGGCGGACGGCGGCAAGGTGATCGGGATCGACCTCGGGACGACCAACTCGGTCGTCGCAGTGATGGAGGGCGGGCAGCCCGTCGTGATCGCCAACGAGGAGGGTGGGCGGACGACGCCCTCTGTGGTCGCGTTCACGGACGAAGGCGAGCGCCTCGTGGGGGCGATTGCCAGGCGTCAGGCCGTCACGAACCCGAAGCGCACCGTCTACTCGATCAAGCGCTTCATGGGCCGGCGTCGCAGCGAGGTCCCCGAAGAGATCCGGCTCGTTCCGTACGAGGTGGCGGAGGGCAAGGAGGGCGCCGCGGCCGTCCGGGTGGACCAGAAGACGTTCAGCCCGCCCGAGATCTCCGCGATGATCCTGCAGAAGCTCAAGAACGCCGCCGAGGCGTACCTCGGTGCGAAGGTGAGCGGCGCCGTCATCACGGTCCCCGCGTACTTCAACGACGCGCAGCGCCAGGCGACGAAGGATGCCGGTACGATCGCCGGCCTCGACGTCAAGCGCATCATCAACGAGCCGACTGCGGCGGCGCTCGCGTACGGCCTCGACAAGAAGGCCGACGAGAAGATCGCCGTCTACGACTTCGGCGGCGGCACGTTCGACATCTCGATCCTCGAAGTGGGTGAGAACGTCGTCGAAGTGAAGGCCACCAACGGCGATACGCATCTCGGCGGAGACAACCTCGACCAGCGCGTGATGGACTACCTCGTCGCCGAGTTCAAGAAGGACCAGGGGATCGATCTGTCGAAGGATCCGATGGCGACGCAGCGGCTGCGCGAGGCGGCCGAGAAGGCGAAGATCGAGCTCTCGTCCGCCGCGACCACCGACATCAATCTTCCGTTCATCACGGCCGACCAGACTGGGCCGAAGCACCTCAATCTGAAGCTCACGCGCGCGAAGTTCGAGCAGCTCGTGGCCGACCTCGTCGACCGAACGCTCGAGCCGTGCCGGCGTGCGATGGCCGACTCCGGCCTCGCGGCGGGAGACATCGACGAGGTCGTGCTGGTGGGAGGCTCGACGCGAATCCCGCTGGTTCAGCAGAAGGTCAAGGAGCTCTTTGGCAAGGAGCCGAACAAGACCGTCAATCCCGACGAGGTGGTCGCGGTCGGTGCCGCGATCCAGGCGGGAGTTCTCGCCGGCGACGTGAAGGACGTGCTGCTGCTCGACGTGACGCCGCTCTCGCTCGGTATCGAGACGCTCGGTGGCGTGATGACGAAGCTGATCGAGCGCAACACGACGATCCCGGCCCGCCGCAGCCAGACGTTCTCGACCGCATCCGACAGCCAGCCGCAGGTCGAGATCCGGGTGCTGCAGGGCGAGCGCGAGATGGCCAACGACAACCGCTCGCTCGGCCAGTTCATCCTCGACGGCATCCCGGCCGCGCCGCGCGGCGTTCCGCAGATCGAGGTGACGTTCGACATCGACGCCAACGGCATCCTCTCGGTGTCCGCGAAGGACCGTGCGACGAGCAAGGAGCAGTCGATCCGGATCGAGGGCTCGGGCGGTCTCAAGAAGGACGAGATCGATCGCATGGTCCACGACGCCGAGTCGCACGCGAGCGAGGACAAGGTGCGCCGCGAGCTGATCGAGAAGAAGAACCATCTCGACTCGCTGATCTACAACGCCGAGAAGACCGTTCGCGAGCAGGCCGAGAAGCTGCCGGAGGCAGAGAAGAAGAGCGTCGAGGAGGTGCTCGCGAGCGCGAAGGAAGACCTCGCGAGCGACGATCTCGGACGCATCACCGCCGCGCAGCAGCGCGTCGAGACCGGCATGCACAAGGTCGCCGAGATCCTCTACAAGGCGCAGGCTGCGGGGACGGCGACCGACGGCGGCCCCGCCGCCGGCGGCGAGAAGAAGGCGGAGGGCGACGTGATCGACGCCGAGTACACCGAGGACAAGGGGCAGGGCTGACGCCCGCACTCCGTGGCACCCAGGCCGCCTCACGACCCGTTCAGCGAGTTCGCCGACCGCCTCGGCGGAACGCGATGGCGTCCGTCCGTCGACGTCTTCGAGACGGAGAAGTCGATCGTCGTGCGGCTCGAGCTCGCCGGCGTGCGCATCGCGGACCTGAGCGTCACGGTCGATGGCGATCTGCTCCGGATCTCCGGATTCCGGCATGCGGAGCGTGCCGAGGGCGTGCAGCGCCTCCACCAGGTGGAGATCGCGTTCGGACCGTTCGAGCGCGTGCTCCGGATCGAGGTTCCCTTCGAGCGCGACTGCGTCTCGGCGCACCTCGAGGACGGCTTCCTGACCGTCGAGCTTCCGAGGCAGACGCCGCGCCGCCTGTCGGTCGACGTCTAGCGGCATGAGCGACGAGAAGGACGAAGGGCGGATCGAGCCGACCGCTGCGCGTCGCGACGACGCGGGCACGGTCGAGGTACGTACGGGAGGCGAGCCGCCGGCCGAGCGCATCGAGCTCCCGCCGACGCTTCCGGTGCTGCCGCTCAAGAACACGGTGCTGTTCCCGGCGCTTCTCGCTCCGCTGCTCGTCAACACCGCACGTTCACAGCGGCTCATCGATCAGGTGCTGGTCTCACCCGACCGCCTCATGCTCGCGGCCGCGGTGCGCCGCCCGGTGGAAGGGAGCCCGGGTCCGGACGATGTCTACCGTACCGGCACCGTGCTGCGCGTGGCGCGCATGATGAAGTTTCCCGACGGCTCGTATCGGCTGCTCGTCCAGGGCGTCGCTCGCGCGCGCATCGACGAGTTCACGGGTGAGGAGCGCTTCCTCGAGGCGCACGTGACGCTCCTCGACGAGACCGGCGACGCTCGATCGGTCGAGGTCACCGCGCTCTCGCGGAGCGTGTCGCAGGGCTTCCAGGCACTCGTTGCCGAGCATCCGAAGCTCTCGGACGAGCTGCAGGTGATCGCCGGAAACCTGGAAGATCCCTCACGGCTCGCGGACCTCGTCGCTCATCACCTCGAGATCGACGTCGCCGGCAAGCAGGCGGCGCTCGAACAGCTCGACGTCGCGGCGCGCCTTCGCCTCGTGCTCGCGGATCTGACGCGCGCGCGCGATGCGATGACGATCGAGAGCGAGATCCGTGATCGCGTGCAGAACGAGATGGGCAAGTCGCAGCGCGATTACATGCTGCGGCAGCAGATGGACGCGATCCGGCGCGAGCTCGGCGAAACCGAGGATGGTGAGACCGAGGTCGCGCGGCTTCGCGAACGCATCGATTCCGCGGATCTGCCGCCCGAGGCGCAGGAGCAGGCGAACCGCGAGCTCGAGCGCCTCGCGCAGACGCCGACCGCCGCCGCCGAGCACGCCGTGATCCGGACGTACCTCGAGTGGATGGCCGATCTTCCGTGGTCCAAGCTCAGCGACGAGCACATCGACGTCGGTGACGCGCGCCGGATCCTCGACGAGGACCACTACGGACTCGACAAGGTGAAGGACCGCATCGTCGAGTACCTCGCCGTGATGAAGTTCAAGCGCGACTTGCGCGGCCCGATTCTCTGCTTCGTTGGACCGCCGGGAACGGGCAAGACCTCGCTCGGCCAGTCGATCGCACGCGCGCTCGGGCGCCGGTTCGTGCGCGCGTCGCTCGGCGGCGTACGCGATGAGGCCGAGATCCGGGGGCACCGCCGGACGTACGTGGGCGCGCTCCCCGGCCGCATCCTGCAGGGCCTTCGCCGCGCAGGAGCGCGCAACCCCGTCTTCCTGCTCGACGAGATCGACAAGGTCGGCACCGACTTCCGTGGCGATCCGTCGTCGGCGCTGCTCGAGGTGCTCGATCCGGAGCAGAACGCGACCTTCAGCGATCACTACGTCGAGGTGCCGTTCGATCTCTCGCAGGTGCTCTTCGTGGCCACCGCGAACCTCGCCGATCCGATCCCGCCCGCGCTCCACGACCGAATGGAGGTGATCGAGCTTCCCGGCTACACGGAGGAGGAGAAGGTCGAGATCGCCAGACGCTTCCTCGTTCCCCGTCAGCGCGCGGCGAACGGCCTCGAAGGCGCCGGCTTCGAGCTGCCGGACGAGACGCTTCGCCTCGTGATCCGGAGCTACACGCGCGAGGCGGGTGTGCGAAATCTCGAACGCGAGATCGGGTCGCTCGCGCGCAAGCTGGCGCGACGCGTGGCGGAGGAAGGCGTCGCCGGGCCGCTCGCGGTCGCGCCGAGCGAGGTCTGCGATCTGCTGGGTCCGATTCGCTTCGAGCCCGAGCTGGCCGAGCGAGCGGGCGTGCCCGGAGTGGCAGTCGGCCTCGCGTGGACGCCCGCAGGCGGCGACATCCTCTTCATCGAGAGCACGCGGATGCCGGGCAAGGGCGAGCTCAAGCTCACGGGCTCGCTCGGCGACGTGATGCGCGAGTCGGCGGAGGCCGCTCGCTCGTGGCTGCGCGCCAACGCCGGCGCTTTCGGTCTCGACGACGGGGTCTTCCCGAAGTCGGACATCCACCTGCACGTGCCGTCGGGCGCGGTTCCGAAGGACGGCCCGTCGGCGGGGATCGCGATGGTCACGTCGCTGGCGTCGCTCGTCTCCGGCCGGGCAGCCTTCCCGGACGTCGCGATGACCGGCGAGATCACGCTGCGCGGCAAGGTGCTGCCCGTGGGCGGCATCAAGGAGAAGGTGCTCGCCGCCCGGCGCGCCGGGATCCGGCGCGTCGTGCTGCCCGAGCCGAACCGCCGCGACGTGGCCGAGATCGCCCCCGAGCTGCTAAAAGGGCTCGAGCTCGAGTACGTGGGGACGATCGATGAGGCGCTCCGGCACACGTTGGTTCCGGCTTCCTGAGCCCTGCGCGGCGCTGCTCCTCGCCGGACTGACACTCGGCTGTGTGTCTGCGTCGTCGTACGACACGATCGCCGAGGAGCGCGACGAGCTGCGCGATCAGAAGGAGAGGCTCGAGGCGTCGAGCGAGAGCGCCGAGAAGGCGCGCGTCGAGGCGCTCGGACAGGTGGAAGACCTGCGCGAGGAGCGAGACCGCCTCGCGCGCGAGGCGAAGAAGCTCGAGCGCCGCGTTACCGAGCTCGAGGCCGCGCTCAGGGACCAGCAGCGCGTGCGCGACGCCGAGGCCTCGCGCGATGCCGCCCGCGATGCACGCTTCGCGCCGGTGCGAGCGGAGCTCGAGCCCGAGGTCCGGGCGGAGCAGGTGTGGATCGGCGAACGTCCCGACGGCCTGCAAGTCGTCGTTGCAGAGCAGGCGCTCTTCGCACCGGGGTCGGGTGAGCTCACGACGGGCGGTCGCGCGCTGCTGCACCGCCTCGCGCTGCGGGTGCGCGACGAAGACGAGCGCGTCGAGGTCGAAGGCGGCGCCGACACGCCGCAGCTTCGTCTCGCGCGCGGCGCTGCGGTGATGCGCGCGCTCTCGCAGGGCGGGATCCCCGGCGAGCAGCTTCGCGCCGGCTCGTTCGTCGCGGACGAAGCCTCCGAGAGCGAGGCCCCGCAGCGGCGTGGGGTGGAGATCCGCTTGCTCCCGAACTTCGGCGCAGGGGCGGGTATCGTGGATCCGGCGGCGAGACCGGGAGCGCCTGCGACGTCCGTGCGCCCGTAGTGGATCGCGAGCGCGAGACGCTCGGGCGCCTGCTGCAGGCCGCCATCGCGGCGGCCGATCCCGAGGTTGCGGTCGCGCGCGCGATGGTCCGCAGGGGCGAGCGACTCGAGATCGCGGGGCTCGTCGTGCCCCACGCCGCGCGGCTTCGCATCCTCGCGGCCGGGAAGGCCGCGGTGGGAATGGCGGCGGCCGCCGCGCGGATCGCGGGTGACCGCGTTGCGGCAGGTCTCGTGGTGACGAAGGATGGCCATGCCGCGGCGGCAAAGACGCCGGCACCGCTCGCGCTCCACGAAGCGGCGCACCCCGTTCCCGATGCGCGCAGCGAAGCCGCCGGGCGCGCGCTGCTCGCGTTCGCGGGAGAGGGATCGGCCGACGAGGTGGTGCTCGTACTGCTCTCGGGCGGCGCATCGGCGCTGCTCGCATGCCCGCTGCCGGGGCTCTCGCTCGGCGACGTGGCGCGTACGACGTCGCTCCTGCTCGCGTCGGGGGCCGCGATCGATGAGATCAACTGCGTGCGCAAGCACCTGTGCGACCTTACGGGTGGCCGGTTGGCGCGGGCTGCGCGAGGCCGCACGGTCGCGCTACTCGCGATCTCGGACGTGATCGGCGATCGCCTCGATGTGATCGGCTCGGGGCCCTGCGTACCCGACCCGACGCGCTACTCCGACGCTCTCGGTGTGCTGCGAACGCGCGGCCTGCTCGGCGAAGTGCCGCACGCCGTTCGCACGCACCTGGAGGCGGGCGTGCGTGGCCAGCGCGATGAATCGCCAAAGCCGGGCGACGGCTGCTTCTCGAAGCTGCGAATGGCGGTGGTGGCGTCGAACCACGACGCGCTCGTCGCCGCGGAGCGGACCGCGCGAAGCGAGGGCCTGCGCACCGTGCCGATCGGTGCGCCGCTCGCGGGCGAGGCACGCGACGTCGGGCGAAGGCTCGCCGCCCTTGCGCGTGCCGTACGGCCGTCCACCCCGACGCTCCTGCTCGCCGGGGGAGAGACGACCGTGACGCTCTGCGGCGCGGGCCGCGGAGGTCGGAGCCAGGAGCTGGCGCTCGCGGCGGCGATCGGCCTCGCCGGCCACGCCGGTGCCGTCTTGCTGGCGGCGGGAACCGATGGGACCGACGGTCCGACCGACGCCGCGGGGGCCTTCGCGGACGGCGGCACCGTCGCGCGCGGAGCGGCGCGTGGGGTCGTCGCTGCCGAGGCGCTCGCGGCCAACGACGCCTACGGATTCTTCGACGCCGAGGGCGGACTCCTGCGGACCGGGCCGACGGGGACGAACGTGATGGACCTGGTCCTCCTCCTGCGCGACGCGGCCGCGAACGCCTGACCGTCCGGTCGCGGGGGGATGACGCTCCGCGGCGCGGACACTGCGTCCACGCCGGGTCGCGCAGACGCCCCCCCTTTCCCTGTCTCGCGCCGACCGTGTAGCCTCCGCGACCGACGGCGGGTGCGATGGGCGGGGGATGTGCCGACCCGGGCTGCCCGGCCGGAACCGGAAGGAGGACTCGTGATGCAGATCTGGAGCCGGCGCTGCGCCCGCGGCGCCTTCGCGGCCGCGGTGGCGGTCGTACTCGCGGCTCTCGCCGTCGCCCCGGCGTCGGCCGAGGAGGCCAAGACCGAACGCTCGAACGGCCGCGTCGTCTCGTACGACAAGGACAAGGCCACACTGACGATCAAGGACAAGGGCAAGGAGACGAGCTTCCACGTGACGGCCGAAGGCTCGGTGCTGACGCGCACCACCGTCACGCAGAACGCACGACCCGCGAAGCTCGACGACATCAAGCCCAACGCCGTCGTCGTCGTCTATTGGCGCCCGAATGCGAGCAATCCGGACCAGAAGGATGCTCGCAAGATCGACATGCCCAACATTCCCGAGGGCATGGAGCCCGAAGAGGGCGAGTAGCGCCCGGGTCTTTCGCGGGCGCGGCGGCATGGCCGCCGCGCCCGCCATCCTCGCGCTCGCGACTGCAGGAGGGCCGTGTGGCCGTCGACGCCGCGCAGTTCAAGCGCGCGCTGCGCCGCTGGCCGAGCGGCGTCACGATCGTGACCTCGCGCGCGGGCGAGACGATTCACGGCATGACGGTGTCGGCCTTCTCGAGCGTCTCGCTCGACCCGCCGCTCGTGATGATCTGCGCCGACAAGGCGTCGAACACGCATCCTGTGATCGCGCGGGGTCGCGTGTTCGC
>JADLGR010000085.1 GCA_020849175.1 Deltaproteobacteria bacterium | reverse complement strand
CCTTCTACGCCGGCTACGCGCCGCGCATGCCCGACCCGGAGCGCATCCATCTGCACGTGGGCCGCGGCAACCAGCTCCGCGTGACAGTGGCGCTCTCGAACGAGGTGCTCGAGGCCTATGCGCGCGACCTGCTCGCCCGCGATCGCACCTTCCGCTCGCTGATCGACGCGGGCGAGCTTCGCATCACGCAGAATGCAGCCTTCGACGCGATGGCGGCGACACAGGAGCGCGTTGGCCTCGAAGGGCTCGTCGCGGCGGAGAAGGGTCTCGACCCGCAGGCGCTGCGAGACCGCAACCTGACGCTCATGGAGCGCCTCAACCCGGGCCGCGTCTTCCGCATCCGCATGCCGCTGACCGAAGTCGTCTCGCGCTGGCTCGAACGCGTCGAGGGCATCGACCCGGCCCGGCTCGATGCGCAGCGCCAGGTCGATCTGCTCGACGCGATGCTGCCGGCGCGCCTGTTCCTCGAGCCGTCGAGCCTCGACGCCGAGACGTCGGCGGAGCTGAAGGCGCTGCTCGCAGCGGCCGCCCGCTACGACGCGACGTCGCGCGCGCAGGCGGCCGCGGCGCTTCGTCCCGCGTTCGTCCGGCTCCTCGATCGCGTCGGCAGGGGCCGCTATCCGGCGCGCGGAGAGGCGCTCGAGTTCGCCGAGTTCACGGCGATCTATCCCGTCGGGACGGCGAACGAGTTCATGCCGTATCGCGGGCGGCAGATCCCGCTCTACCCGACGCCCGGTCGCCGTCAGCTCACGACGCACCAGCGGTCCAACACCAGCGACCACATCGCAGAGGTGCCGACGTACAGCTTCTCGCCCTGGCTGCCGTACATGCACGTCGGCCCGAAGATGCACAACGCCTTCCACACGCCGTACTGGGAGCTGCGCCTCAGCACCGCGAGCTGGCTGCCCGAGCGACTGCGAACGGCCATCGTCCGTGGCCGCGAGGGGACGCGCCTGCCCAATGCCTATCTGCTCTCGCGCGGACCGGCGTCGCACGGCTGCACGCACGTCAATCCCGGCCATCTCGTCGAGCTGCGGCAGATCCTGCCGGCGCAGACCGAGGGCCTCGAGCAGGTACAGGTGTTCCTCACCCGCTCCGAGCACTTCGACGTCTTCGACATCGACGGCGATCTCGAGCCCGAAGTGATGGGCGTTCGCTACTTCGTCGCCTACTCGATTCACGACGACAGGCCCGGCAAGATGCGCGCGCCGGTCGAGCGCGCGCCGTTCTACGACTGGCTCTATGCCGGTGAGCTCCGCCTCGGTCCAGACGGACGCGGAACGTTCGAGAACGTTCGCGACGCGAAGTTCGTCGGCAACCGCGCGACCGAGGGGACGCTCTACCCACGCCTGGCGCTGTACGAGGCCGCCTACGAGCCCGAGCGCGTCCAGTTCTACGCCACGCGTCCGATCTCCTTCGTCCGCGAGCTCCGCAAGGTCGGGGCCGACCACCCCTTCTCTCCGGAACGCGCCCGCAGCCGCAGCGCCCTCTGACCGGTGCGGGCGGGGGCGTCCCTCGCGATCTTCGAGTCGAGGGGACACCGGAGGCGACCCCTGGAGCTTACTCTCGGAAAGGGACGTTCTTTCCGATTCCCGATTCTGCGCGATCTTCGAGCACGGCGTCCCGCCTCGGACCGCGCCTCGTTCTCGCAAAGCCGGCGGCGCCGGTCGCCGATACGTGACCGGCGCGACGCCCGCCGCCCGAAAGGAGAAGCCCCATGAACACGCAGCCCACCGGCATTCCGACTCCCTTCGAGACGCAGACCGCCGCCAGCGAGCGCGTGACGTCGTTCCTGCGCGCGGTCTACGGCTGGATGTGCCTCGGGCTCGCGGTCACGGCCGGCGTGGCCGTGGCCGTCTCGAGCAGCGAGAGCGCGGTGCAGACGCTGGTGTCGAACCGCTTCCTCTTCTTCGGGCTGATGATCGGCGAGCTCGGCCTCGTCTTCTACCTCTCGGCGCGGGTCGGGAACCTCGCGGCCGGCACCGCCTCGACGCTCTTCCTCGTGTACTCGGCACTGAACGGCGTCACGTTGTCGCTGATCCTGCTGGCATACACCGGCGAATCGGTCGCCAACGCCTTCTTCGTCTGCGCCGGGATGTTCGGCGCGCTCGCGCTCTACGGGACCGTTGCGCGACGGAGCCTCGCGGGAGTCGGTCAGTTCGCGTTCATGGGGCTCGTCGGGCTCATCCTCGCCAGCGTCGTCGGGATGTTCTGGCAGAACGAAACGCTCCAGCTCATGATCCCGATCGTCGGTGTGATCGTCTTCACCGGCCTCACGGCGTGGGACGCGCAGCGTCTCAAGCAGATGGCGCTCGCGCTCCCGGAAGGAAGCGTCGGCGCCTACAGCGTCGTCGGCGCGCTCTCGCTCTACCTCGACTTCATCAACCTCTTCCTCTCGCTGCTCCGGCTTCTCGGCAACCGGCGCTAGCCAATCGACGCAGCCGTCGCGCCAGTGACCTCGACCTCCAGCGTCTCGATCGTCGTTCCCGTCTACAACGCGGAGAGAACGCTCGATCCCCTGGTCGAGCGCATCGATCGCACCCTGTCGGCGCGCGGCGGCGCGTTCGAGATCGTCCTCGTGAACGACGGCAGTCGGGATGCGAGCTGGGACGTCATCCGGCGCATCGCGACACAGCGTTCGTTCGTCCGCGGCATCGATCTCATGCGGAACTACGGCCAGCACAACGCGCTCCTCGCGGGAGTGCGCGCCGCGCGGAACGAGATCGTCGTCACGATCGACGACGATCTTCAAAATCCACCCGAGGAGATCCCGAAGCTGCTCGACCGGCTCGGCACCGAGTACGACGTCGTCTACGGTACGCCGCCCGTCCGGCGGCACGGCTTCTGGCGCAATGTCGCGTCCGCGCTCCTTCGCCTGTGCCTTCGCAGCGTGACCACGCCGGAGGTGGCGCAGATCGTCACCGGCTTCCGGGCCTTCCGGACCGATCTTCGCAAGGCGTTCGAGGGCTACGAGAGCGCGTTCATCTTCCTCGATGCCCTCCTGCCCTGGGCCACGAGCCGATACGCCGCCGTCGAGGTCCGGCACGATGCCCGTTCGGTCGGCACCTCGAACTACGGGTTCCTGAGGCTCCTCGGCCTCGGCATCGACATGCTGACGAGCTTCAGCACGCTGCCGCTCCGTTTCGCGAGCTTCGTGGGCTTCGCGTTCACGGCGTTCGGCGGGGTCGTACTCGTCGCCACCGTGATTCGCTACTTCCTCTTCGGCTACGCGCTGCCGGGCTTCGCGTTCCTCGTCTCGTCGATCTCGCTCTTCGCGGGCGCGCAGCTCTTCGCGCTCGGCATCATGGGCGAGTATCTCGCGCGCGTTCACTTCCGGAGCATGGGACGCCCGTCGAGCGTCGTTCGGCAGTCGGTCGAAATCGATCGGAGCCCGCAGCGACGAGCAGGGGGGGGCGGAGCTTGAGAGCGGAGCCGTCCGGGGTCTACCGATCGGAGCTCGACGAGGCGCGGTTCGCGATCCGCGTCGCGCGGGTGGGATGGATGACTCCCGAACTGCTTCCGGTCGCCCTCGCGTACTGCCGTGAGAACCGCGTCTCGCTGCTGATGTCGAAGTGCATGGGAACCGAGCGACGAACCGTGCATGCCATGGAGCAGGCAGGCTTTCTCCTGATGGAGGCGATGCTCTGTCTCGCGGGCGACCTGACGCGCCGCCTCCCCGAAAAGCCCGCGGGCGTCGTCGTTCGTCCCTTCGAGAAGAGCGACGAGAAGGAAGTTCTACGTCTCGCCGAAGCGTGCTTCGCGGGATACGAGAGCCATTACCACGCGGACGACCGGCTCGATCGCGCGAAGTCGGACGAGATCCAGGTCGACTGGGCGCGGCGTGCCTGCGCTTCGCGCGAGGTGGCCGACCAGGTGCTGGTCGCCGAGTCCGAGGGCTCGCTTGCGGGCTACTTCATCTTGAAGAGCAACACGAACGAGGAGGCCGACGTCGCGGTGGCTGCCGTGATTCCGGACCACCGGGGAACGGGAGTCTACGAGGCGCTCGTCGTCCACAGCATGCACTGGGCCGCGGCGCGCGGCGCGACACGAATCACCGGCCTCGTACAGGCGACCAACGTGGCCGTCCAGCGAACGCCCATGAAGCTCGGCTGGGTGCCGCGCTACCTCTACTACACGCTCCACAAGTGGTTCGATTGAGACACGCCGGGACCGCCTTCGCCACGCGGCCCGACTCGGCGGCGCGACGCGCGGCGCCTCAGGCGCCTGCGTTCGCGCGCGACTCGCGTTCCTTGCGCAGCAGGAAGTCGGTGCTGGCGCCTTCGTGAAGCTCGCCGCCTCGCACGAAGACGAGACCGCTCATGCACTGAAGCGAGACCGTATCGTCCATGGTGAGCGTCGAGCAGTTCGTATTGAGGACGACGGGGAGCAGCGCCGACGGATACCGGTCGATCTTGATCGCGAAGAACGTCGCCGCGGCGAGGCGCAGCATGGGCAGTAGCAGCCGAATCGACCGCGGACGCGCGGCGAAGGCGCAGGCGGCCAGAAAGGCCGCCGCCCGAATCGGGTACGGCCGATTCGCAAACCGCTCCCAGACGCGCAGCGCCCGGGCGAGGCGTTTCATGTCCAGGTAGTCGGTGATCGGGGCGAGGCGATCTCGCTCGCGAACGAAGATCATGATCTGGGTGTAGAGGCACAGCCGTACGCCCATGAGCTGAAGCGCAGCGAGCAGCATCTTCTGGAGCTCGAACCACTCGGAGCGGTCGCCCGATCCGTAGCGCCGGTGCAGGACGTCCATCATCTGGTCGGGCATGATCATCATCGCGGCATCCATCTGCCGCCCCTCGCCGACCCACGAGAATCCGTTGACGGACAGCTCCTTGATGAACGGCCTGTCCTTTGCGAACTCGAGCGCCTCGACGAGGAGATCTTCGTTCACCCCCCGAAAGATCGTCGGCGACAAGATCGTCGTGATCCCGGTCTTCTCGAGGTTTTCGAGCGCCTCGATCTTGCGGGCGTAGAACGCGTCGTGGTAGGCGCCCAGCTTTGGATTCGGCCGGAACGACTCGATCGAGACGCGCGCCTCGGTCAGGTGCGCGGCTGCCATCTTCTCGCAGTACTCGCGGCGCGCGAACATCACGCCGTTGGTCGCGAGCTGCGTGCTGAGGCCACGTGCGTGGGCTTCCTTGAAGAAATCCTCGGCGTGCGGGTGAAGGGTCGCCTCGCCGCCCGAGAGCGTCAGCTTGTCCTCGCCGTAGCGATCGAGGACCGTACGCAGGTCCTCCAGCGACATCGGCTCGAACACGGGCGACTCGACCTCGGTCTGGCAGAACGCGCAGTTCATCTGGCAGCGCGGCGTCGACAGCACCCAGTAGTTGGTGATTCGCCCCTTCGGCGCTTCGTCCTTGCCGAGGACAGCGAAGAAGAACCGCTCGAGATCGCGGTACAGCGCCGCATTGTGCGAGAGCGTGAAGTCGGTCTGCCCGTGCTCCGGACAGGTCCGACGCAGGCGCACGTCGCCGTCGACCTCGCAAACGGTCCCGTCCAGCGGGCGTACGCACACCGGACAGACCGTGTGCGTCGCGCGGATCACCGGCCCGTCACCGGTGCCAGCAGAGGGAGCCGACAGCGCCGTCACGGCGGAGGATGCTGGCATGTTTCCGCGATGGCGACAAACGATTTTCGCCGCTCAGGGCTGCTGCGAGCAAATCGGCGCGCAACACGCGCGCAGATGCGAGCGAATCGCGCGCAGCCCGAGGGCCGCGGCGGTGCAGGCGGACCGCTCGGCTCGGCGCGAGGCGGGCGGCTCTGCCCGCTGGCACTGGTCGCGCCGACTGCCGGGACGCTCGCGATTCAGGGATGCTCGCTGACGATCCGATCCCACTCTGCGACGCGCTCGTCGCCTTCCCCCATCATGGCGACGATCTGCTCGCGAATGTACGTGCGATCGAGTTCGGGTCGGAGAGCGACCAGCCGTTCGATGTCCCCGATGTCCTTGGCACGAAAGAAGAGCAGCTTGAAGACCGAGATCGCCTCTGCCGAGAGGAACCATGCGAATCGGCCGGCGATCTCGTGTCGCACGCGGGTCCGCTCGGCTTCCCAGGAGAAGTCGATGCTGGGCGTGAAGACGTCGATCCGATACAGACCCCAACGGCCGACCAACATTCCTTCACGCTCGTTCTGTCTGCGGGCTTCCTCGGCGTCGATCCGAACGCCGAGGGTGCGAAGAAGATCGATGACGTTCGAGAGGCCGGGCTCGCCGACGAAGATGTTCACGTCGACGTCGATGGTCGCACGAGGCACGGCCCAGAGGCCGTACGCGAGCGCGCCGCCGATCGCGTAGCCGATCCCGCGAGATTCGAGCGCGCTCGCGATGCACAGCGCCGCGTCGAGCGGGTCGTCCGGCTCAGTAGCGGGCATCGGAGTCCCCATCCGATCAGCGCGAGTCGCCGTCGGGGAGCGGCTTCGAGGAGCGCGTGCGAACGGTCGCGACGGCACGCAGGCGGGCCAGCGCACGGATGGAACTCTCCGGAAGGGGGTCTATGAACGCTGCCGCGCGCTCCGCATCGACACGGGAGCGCAGCATTCGCGCCCCCGCGCGGCACGCCGCCGCGAGCAGACGTCCTCGCTCGGCCGGAGACAGGCCCCGGTAGAACTCGGCGTCGGCACCCGGATCGAGCGCGGTGGGGACGTGCGGTGAAACACGGGACGTCATGATGTGCGCATTCTAGCGCTCGCGCCCACTCACCCCTACGTCGCTCGGGCGTCCGTCAGCCGTTCGGCGGGAACCGGTCCGCGCGCGCCACCGGAAAGAAGTGGTGGTGGAAGCCGCCGGTGATCTCGTGGATCGCGATGCCTTCCCGCCCGTCGTCCGTTCGTACGGCGAGCAGGTTCTGTCCGCCGCCGTAGGGCCCGTAGCGTGCGGCCCAGGTGCCGCGCCCTTCGACGCCGATCCTGTGCCCGCCTTCCAGAACGAACTCGAGGCGACCTTCGAGGCCGTGGACGCTCTCGCCGTCGCGCCCGTAGCGCGTGCGGCTTCCGCTCGCGTCGATCCAGTGCAGGTCGTGACGGTAGTCGATCACCGGAACGGGCTCGCCGCCGCCGGCTGGCGCAAAGCAGCCGTCCGTGAAGACGCGCGCGCCGTTCGCGTACTCCCAGTGCCAGCCGCCGAGCATGCCGTCGGGAAGCTGGATCGCGAACCACTGCCACATCGGACACCGCGCGTGATCGCGGATCCCCCACGAGTGATCGCGCTGGCCCCACCAGCCGTCGACGCTCACGGTCCTTCCCGCGTGTCGAAACCAGCCGGTGTAGTCGCCCGACTGCACCATGTGGCTCTGGTCCCAGATGATCTCGTGCCCCGCCTTCATGGTTCCGCGACGCAGCGCGTAGGCCGCGGTTCGCGCCGTGAACGTGACGTCCATCGCGACCGGCGCCTCGGGCACCTCTGCCACGCGCAGGCGGATGCGGCGAAAGGGCTCGGCGATCTCGATCGCGACCGGCCCCACGGTCATCCCGTGCGGATCCCCGGCGAAGGGGCGGCTGTGTCGCGCGAACTGGAGAACGCCGCCCACGCGCCCGAGCTGGAGCGAGTCCAGCTCCTGCCGCGCAGGGAAGCTGGCCATGGTCAGGATCGCGACGTCGCCGAGGTGATCACGCGGATGCATCACGAAGAACAGGCTGTCTCGCCAGTGCGGGTGATGCGTGACGACGTTCGGAAACGGCTCGGGGATCTGGTGGACGAAGAACTCGTCCATCGGCGTCAACGCCGGCATCTCGGGCCTTCACCGTGCGGCATCCGGGCCGCGTCGTCCACTCGCGAGCTCAGGAAAGGCTCGCCAGCGTCTCGTCTGCCTTCTGCGCGAGCTCGGCGATCTGCTCGTCCCCGCAGACCAGCGACGGATAGAGCTTCGGGATGGCGAGATTCTGCGACGATGCCACGACGATCACGCCGCGCTGGAACATGCCGATCACGAACAGCGCGCCGGCCATCTCGTCGCGGAAGTCGAGCGCCCAGAGCAGTCCGGTTCGGCGCACCGAGCGAACGAGCGCGGGGTACTTCGCCGCGAGGTCGTTCACGACCGTGTCGAGACGATCCCCCATGGCGTTCGCCTGCGGAAGCAGGCGCAGGGTCTCCTCGATCGCCGTTCGCGATACGACGGCGCCGACGTTCGACCACGCGTACGACGAGATGATGCGATACGGATTCTCTCCCCAGAAGTCGAGCGTTCCGGAGCGCATCAGAACCCCTGCCATCGGGAACAGACCACCCGAAAAGCCCTTTGCCGTGACGAGCATGTCCGGACTCACGCCCCAGCGCTGCATGCCCCACAGGTGCCCGAGGCGGCCCATCCCCGTCACGACCTCGTCCGCGATCAGCTTCGCGCCCGTCGCGTCGCACAGCTTCCGCGCCGCGGCAAAGTAGCCGGGCTCGGGCGCGCGACCGTCGTAGTCGGTGCGAACGGGCTCGAGGACGACCGCAGCCGTCCGCTCGCTGATCGCGCGCTCGAGTGCCGCGATGCTGCCGTACTCGACCGCGCGAAAGTCGGGGATGAGCGGCTCGGCCCAGTCTCGCATCTCGCCCGGCGCCATCATCGAGAGCGCGAAGCCCGTGACGCCGTGGTAGCCGTGATTGCCGTGCAGGATCTCGCTGCGGCCCGTTGCGCCACGGGCGATCTTGATGGCCTGATCGATGGCCTCGCTGCCGGTCACGGCCGGGAAGGTCACCTCGAGGCCGGGTGGACCGGTCTTCGCGAGTGTCTCCGCGAGGCGGGCCTTCGCCTCGCTGAAGTAGAACAGCGACCCGAAGTCTTCGCCTCGCATCGCCTCCTGCATCGCGGCGACCACCACCGGGTTGCGATGCCCGAGGCTGTGGATGCCACCGACGTTCCAGAGGTCGAGATAGCGACGTCCTTCAGTGTCGTAGACGTAGGGGCCCTCGCCGCGCGCTTCGATCAGCAGATAGTTGAGCTTGCGAATCGCGTCGACGCGCGATGCGTCGAAGTAGCGCCCGTAGCGCTCGATGAATCGGTCACGGGTGAGCGGCGGCGTGGTCATGCGAGCTTCGTCTCCTGTAGCCTGCGATGCTGCGGTCGCGAAAGATCGGTCAGTTGGCGAGCGCTCGCCAGCACCTTTACGCCACGCCCGGTTCTGATACCTCTCCGGGGATGCGGGACGACGACCCTCGCGAGCCGCGCCTCGAAGCCTGGCTTCGCCCGTTCGTCGACGACTCCTCGCTCTGGCCGGTGCTCGCGGTCGCGGTCGGGATGATCGCGACCAACGCCGCGGCGCTCCTGGTGCTGG
>JADLGR010000084.1 GCA_020849175.1 Deltaproteobacteria bacterium | reverse complement strand
GGGCGAGAGGAGCCCGATCGGCCGCCGGTCCATTTTGCCGGGGACTGCTCCCCGGGGATCGAGGCCTGGAGAGCGATGCCCAGACGACGCGTGGTGGAGAAGCGCAAGCTGCTGCCGGACCCCCGGTACGGAGACCGTCAGGTGGCCCGCTTCATGAACATCATCATGCACGACGGCAAGAAGAGCACCGCCGAGCAGATCGTGTACGGTGCGTTCGCGATCATCGAGACGAAGACGCGCAACGATCCGATGGCGATGTTCCGTCGCGCGCTCGAGAACGCGAGGCCGCGGATCGAGGTCAAGTCGCGCCGCGTCGGCGGCGCCACCTACCAGGTCCCGATCGAGGTTCGGCCCGAGCGCGCCACGTCGCTCGCGATGCGCTGGCTCGTTCAGTACGCGCGCGCACGGGACGGCAAGAGCATGCGCGACAGACTCGCGAACGAGATCATCGACGCCGCGAACGAGCGCGGCGAGACGGTGCGCAAGCGCGAGGAGACGCACCGCATGGCGGACGCCAACAAGGCGTTCGCGCACTATCGCTGGTGAGAGGAGCGGGCTTCGGCCCGCGTGAGCACGGCTCATGGCCCGCAGCACACCGCTCGAGCGAGTACGAAACATCGGCATCATGGCTCACATCGATGCCGGAAAGACGACGACGACCGAGCGGATCCTCTACTACACGGGCGTGAACTACAAGATGGGCGAGGTCCACGAGGGATCCGCCACGATGGACTGGATGGAGCAGGAGCAGGAGCGCGGCATCACGATCACGTCGGCCGCGACGACCTGCTTCTGGAAGGATCACCGCATCAACATCATCGACACACCGGGCCACGTCGATTTCACGATCGAGGTGGAGCGCTCACTGCGCGTGCTCGATGGCGCGGTGGCGGTGTTCTGCGGTGTGGGCGGCGTCGAGCCTCAGTCGGAGACGGTCTGGCGCCAGGCGGACAAGTATCGTGTGCCGCGGATCGCGTTCGTGAACAAGATGGACCGCGTCGGCGCGGACTTTCCGCGGGTGGTCTCGATGATGCGCGATCGGCTCGGAACGAATGCGGTTCCGATCCAGATCCCGGTCGGAAGCGAGGACGGCTTCCGCGGCGTCGTCGACGTGGTGCGCGAGCGGGCGATCTACTGGGACGACGCGAGCCTTGGCGCCGACTACCAGGAAGCCGACGTCCCCGCCGAGCTGTTGCCCGCAGTCGCCGAGTGCCGCGAGCGCGTGATCGAGGCGGCGGCCGACTTCGACGAGGCCCTGATGGCCCGCTACCTCGAGGGCGAAGCGATCGCCCCCGAGTCGATCCGCAAGGCTCTCCGCGAGGCCACGCTGCGCATGCAGGTCGTTCCGGTGCTGTGCGGCTCGGCGTTCCGAAATCGCGGGGTGCAGACGCTGCTCGACGCGATCCTCGACTATCTGCCGTCACCACTCGACGTTCCGCCGGTGACGGGCGTGGTTCCCGAGGGTGAGCGGGGAGCGGGACGAGAGATCCAGCGCAAGGCCAGCGACGACGAGCCGCTTTGCGCGCTGGTCTTCAAGCTGATGAACGACCCGCACGTCGGCCACCTCACGTACATCCGCGTGTACTCGGGCCGAGTCGAGCCGGGCGACCAGGTTCTCAACGTGGCGCGCGGGCGCAAGGAACGGATCGGGCGGCTGCTTCAGATGCACGCGAACAAGCGCCAGCCGATCGACGAAGCCTGCGCCGGTGAGATCGCGGCGGTGATCGGACTGCGCGGCGCAGTCACCGGCGAAACTCTCTGCGATCCGCACCACCCGATTCTGCTCGAGCCGCTCGAGTTCCCCGAGCCGGTCATCGCGATCGCGATCGAGCCGAAGACCAAGGCCGACATGGACCGCCTCGGCGAGGCATTGCAGCGCCTCGCGCACGAAGATCCGTCGTTTCGCGTCTCGACCGACCCCGAGACGGGTCAGACGCTCATCTCCGGGATGGGCGAGCTGCACCTCGAGATCATCACGGACCGTCTGCTGCGCGAGTTCAAGGTCGGAGCGAACGTCGGTCCGCCGCAGGTTTCGTACAAGGAAACCGTCACGAAGCCGGTCCGTGTCGAAGGTCGCTACATCAAGCAGACGGGTGGAACGGGCGACTACGGCGTGGTCTGGCTCGAAGTGTCGCCCGGCGCGCCGGGCTCCGGCTTCCACTTCGAAGAGGCGATCAAGGGAGGCGCAGTCCCGCGCGAGTACTTCCCGGCCGTTCGCAGCGGCTGCGAGGAGGCCGCGCAGAGCGGACACCTCGCCGGCTATCCGGTCGTCGACCTGCGCGTGCGGCTCGTCGACGGGCAGTTCCACGAGGTCGACTCCTCCGAGCGTTCGTTCAAGATCGCGGGGTCGCTCGCGATGAAGGAGGCACTTCGGACTGCGGGTTCGATCCTCCTCGAGCCCATCATGGACGTCGAGGTGGTGACGCCCGAAGAGTTCGTCGGCCCGGTGCAGGGCGACCTCAATGCACGCCGCGGCGCGATCACGGGAATGGAGGCGCGTGGCAATGCGCGCGTGATCCGCGCGCAGGTTCCGCTGGCGACGATGTTCGGGTACGTCAACAGCCTGCGGTCGATGACGCAGGGCCGCGCGACCTACACCATGCAATTCACGAGCTACGCGCCGGCGCCGCCGAGCGCCGCGGGCGGGATCGAGATCCGGTAGACGAGCGATGCGCGATGGGGCCGACGGCCTCGGATCGCGCGAGTCAGGAGAGGACATGGCCAAGGCGAAGTTCGAGCGCAAGAAGCCGCACGTGAACGTGGGGACGATCGGTCACGTGGACCACGGCAAGACGACGCTGACGGCGGCGATCACGTCGCGGCAGGCTGCGAAGGGGTTGGCGC